>JBJOKR010000206.1:0-8242 GCA_046045995.1 Pseudomonadota bacterium
CCCAGCAGATCGTGTTCCAGGACCAGGTCGACGCCATCACCGATGCGGGGAAACGGCTGGAGCGGCTCGACGCCCACCTGGCCGAGATCGTGCCCAGCTGGTCGATGGCGCCGGTGGTGGCGGCCTACCAGGCGATGCGCGGTGTCTCCCTGATCGTCGCGGTGACCTTTGCCTGCGAGGTCGGCGATGTGCGCCGGTTCGACAGTCCCCGGCAGCTGATGGCCTTCCTGGGCCTGGTGCCCTCGGAGCGCTCGACCGGGGACAAGGTCCAGCGCGGCGGCCTCACCCTGGCCGGGAACCGGCGGGCGCGCCGGGTGCTGGTGGAGGGCGCCTGGAGCTACCGGCACCCCGCCCGGGTGACGGAAACCATCCGGGTCCGGCTCGAGGGGCTGCCGAAGGCCGTCCGGGAGATCGCCTGGAAGGCGCAGACCCGGCTCTGTGGCCGCTACCGCCGGCTGACGGCGGCCGGCAAGAAGGCGCCCATCGTCATCGCCGCGATCGCGCGGGAGATGACGGCGTTCCTCTGGGCCATCGGGCGGCAGGTCGAGCCGGCGCGCTGAGGGAAGGTCATGATGCTGACGGACAGCGACATGCTGACGACCGCCTGCACCGCGCGGGCGCCGCCACTCTGAGCTTGACCGGCCCGGGATGGCCTGGCCGGTCCGAGGGGATGCACGGGGACGGGGTGCGGCCACGGTGGGGAACTCCCGTGATGCACTATGTGGCGGGGCATCGCCCCACGCCCGACGCTAGACAGGGATGGCCCAGGACGGATTACGGAGATGCGGTAGCCAACCCGCGGATAAGAGCGTGATCAACCGTCGTCTCAAGGCCCACCCTGTCCCCGTGCAGCCAGCTACGGATGAAGTCATCTGCCGCAAGGCGCAGGACGCTCGGACTCTGTCCTTGACCCTTGACCACGGTCATAAGAGTGCGATGACGCAGACAATCGGTACCGATTGCCTGCGTCTGAATCGCACTAGAATCAATGCGCTGGAGCAGCGATTAAGCCGACAAAAGAGTATCTTTTGTCGGCATCGCTGCATCAGACACCCGGACAACGCCCAGCACAAAACCGCTGCCTGCCTGCGCCCGCAGGTCTGGAAACCTGCGGGCCATCGGGCAACGGGCGGGAATGGAATAAGCCTGGAAGACCGGGCCGGCCGGGATGGGGGTCAGCGCTTGGCGGCGCTGCGCAGGTCCGGATGGGCGTCCCGGGCCAGATAATCCTGGACCGTGGGGCCGATGTTCGCATCGACCCAATCCAGCATCGCCTCCTCCTCTGCCAGGGATTCCTGGGCGAGGGCCGCCACTTCCGGCTCACCTGCCGCTTCGGCCGTTGCGATCAGGATCTTGTAATTGGCGATCTCATAGCTCTCGAAGGTGTAGTTGGAGATCACGTCCTTCACCACCTCATCCCCGGCAAAGGCGTTCATCATGGCCTGGAGGTTGGAGGTGAGCTGGGCCATACCGGTCTTGAGCGCGGAACTCTCCGTCCCCAGGCGCTGCAGGGCGGTTTCCAGGCGTTCGGCTTGGCGTTCCGTCTCCCGACGGTGTTCCTGCAACCGGCTCTGCATCTGGGGATAGTTCTCCAGCCGGTCCAGCTGGCGGTCGATGATGCTCAGCGCCTGCTGCTCCATGGCATAGGCATCGCGAAGGTAATCGATCAGGGTCTCACGGATCTCAGCCATATCGGGGCTCCTTCATCGGTCGCAAGGGCTCGGACGGCCGGAAGCCCGACCGCCTGCCGATGCCCCAACAGCCGAGGGGGCCGGAGATCACAGACCAGACAGGCCTGGGTGACGCTCCTGCGTCTCTCCCCTTCGCCCGGGGCATCCGAGTCGAAATCGTGGAAAGTGATTGAATCCCATGATACCTATTTATCCATAGGGTGTTCGGCCGCCCGGCATACCCGTTTCAGTCGGCATGCCGGATAGGGTCGGTGGACAGTAATGGGGTCTGGCACACAGGTCGGCTGTGGCCGACATTCACGTCGGAGGTAGCGCCCATGTCCGGTCGGGTGATCCAGGGTTTCTTCGCCGGCGGCCAGCCGCCCCTGTCGCTGCAAACCCCATCTCTGCAAACGGCAGCGCACCGACCCGCGGCTCCGGCCGCCGTCCCCCGCCTGCACGCGCCGCCTGGCGTCGCCCCGGCAAGCAGTGTGGCCGCACAGCGCAAGCCGGCCGGTGCTCCCATCCAGACCCCTACCCAGCCGCGGCAGGGCATGACGCCACAGGCCACGACGAGCCATTCCCAGCCCCTCCAGGCCCATGGCACATCGCGGAGCTTCGCCGTGGATCCGCAGCAGATCGGCCTGGTCCGGTCCGGCGGGAAGCCCCTGCCCCCGTCCATCCTGGCGAAGATGGAGGCGGCGTTCGGCACGGATTTTTCCGCAGTCCGCATCCATGAGGGGCCCCAGGCCGCCCGTATCGGCGCGCTCGCCTTCACCACCGGCACCGACATCTACTTCGCCCCCGGCCGCTACCAGCCGGAGACACTCCAAGGCCAGCAGCTCCTGGGCCATGAGCTGACCCATGTGGTGCAGCAGCGCCAGGGCCGCGTGCGGGCACCGTCCGGGAGCGGGCTTTCCGTGGTGCAGGACGCCATGCTGGAGGCAGAGGCGGATCGGATGGGGATGAGGGCTGGCTCGTCCACCGTATCCGTTCGGTCCGGAATTCTCCAGAAGAGTAATCAACGCGGCCTGGATGTGATCCAACGTGGTGGCTGTATGAGCCGACCAAGACTGACGCATGCGACCTGCGTTCTGAACGGCTCGCAGCATGACGATGGGAAGTCGTTTGCATCGGTTACCGCCAGGGCAACCCACCTACTGGAGGGTGACCGCTGTGTTTATGAGATGGCGTGGGACGCAGCGGTAGCACCTGTCGGCCACGCAGGATTTCAAGCCGTTGGAGTCCAGGTTCTGGAAGGAGTTGCCAGCCCAGGCTTCATCGTCGATCGCAGCCAAACCGGCGAGGCTGTTGGCGAAATGGATCAATTCTATAAGGAGACCCAGGGCGACGGCCGCTGCTTCGAGTTTCGCGACGGCATTGAATGGCCAGAAATTCTACAAGGCGGACGGTGGCGCTTCCGTTTGATCGTTCTCAGCAGCAGCAACAATGAAGTTGCGCGTTCGCAGGAGGCCGTCGTCGATTGGGACAAGCCCACGAAAGCAGCGTGATTCCGCTGACCATAAACACTCTCTAGAGTGCGCTGAGAATCAAGGGGAGTTCACCGTGAACTGACGATGGTGACCGAAAGAATTTTAGAAAAGTTTTAATCTAACTCAAATGGTCGCTTAAATTTTGCTAATTGGAGCCAGCAGAAAAATACGAAAACATTGCACAGCCTTAAGTTACTTAAACAAGTTCAAAAACAAGATAACCACCAAAGCCCAAATGGCGTGCTTAATTGACTTAAGGGTTGACGCGTCAGGCGCCGCCTCCGTAATAGGCAATCTATTGCTTATCGATACATTTCTGGGAGAATTTTCTTCAGTCTCCAATTGATTGCAATCTGGAGAATCAGCATCTACTTGAGCGTCATCCGGACAAGTAGCCCGTAAATTTTGTAGTTGACTACTCTCCTTCTTTCTAATCACCATAGTCTCAAGCGCAGCTTGAGCGCATACTCCATGTATCAGAAAATCACGACTATCGCTCCAGTGGCGGACAGCATCATCAACTTCATCGGAGAATGATAAAATTACTACACTAAACAGAACTTTTTCCAAGATACCTGAATTTATGTGATTTACTAAATCAATAATGGCTTCACTATTTGCTGTAAATTCAAGAAAAAGCGCAAGGTCATTATTGTGATCATGATCAATTGCAGCAAGACCATAGTAAGACCCAGCCTTAAACACACCCCCATCCTCGGATATAGGGTTACCATCCTTAATGGTAACGATCAAATTTTTTGCCCTTCCGCTCCTTGAAAGAGAAAATATTTTTTCCTCTTTATCAATCTCAGATATTTTGTAAAAGTTATCGCGTATGTCATCAAAACTAACCTTAGCTGAAACGCTGATTTGCTGCTTAATATCAGATTCGATTAAAGGAACGAGTTTTCCTTTATCAATGCCAGCATCGCCGGATAAGTCTGAAGTGTCTTCAGACTTGTTAATCCAATAAGTATAGTCTACTATGAAATCTTTGGCATCAAATCTGAAAAAATTCAGCGATCGCCGCCATTCTAGTGGTCGACCTCGATCAGCTAGTGGTTCAGCTTCAGCAAGCGTGCAGCTATCTATAAGACGCAGCTTTTCTTCCGAAAATATCATATGAACTCCATTTCAAATCGCCAGCACCCATGGCGCTATATAGCGCTCTGCATAAGGTCACGATACACCTTAAACTATTGTTGTCAATTATATAAATTGAGGAGCTTTCCAATGACGCGAGCAGACGAAATCAACGCGCAAATCGCGAAACTTGAAGCAGAGCGTGAAAGTGACAGGCTTGCTGAGCGAGCTAAGTAAATCAATTACTTACGCTCAAAGCGTCACTCCCACTCGATCGTCCCCGGCGGCTTGCTGGTGATGTCGTAGGTGACGCGGTTGATGCCGCGCACCTCATTGATGATGCGGGTAGCGACGCGGCCCAGGAAGCCGTGGTCGAAGGGGTAGTAATCGGCCGTCATGCCGTCCACCGACGTCACGGCGCGGAGCGCGCAGGCATAATCATAGGTGCGGCCATCGCCCATCACGCCCACGGTGCGGACGGGCAGCAGCACGGCGAAGGCCTGCCAGATGGCATCATACAGGCCGGCGTTGCGGATTTCCTCCAGGTAGATCGTGTCCGCCTTGCGCAGGATCTCCAGCTTTTCCCGCGTGATCTCCCCCGGGATGCGGATGGCTAGGCCGGGGCCGGGAAAGGGATGGCGGCCGACGAAGCTGTGCGGCAGGCCCAGCTCACGGCCCAGGGCGCGCACCTCATCCTTGAACAGCTCGCGCAGCGGTTCCACCAGCTTCAGCTTCATCCGGTCGGGCAGGCCGCCGACATTGTGGTGGGATTTGATCGTCACCGACGGGCCGCCGGTGAAGGACACGCTCTCGATCACATCGGGATACAGCGTGCCCTGGGCTAGGAATTCCGCCCCGCCGACCTTGGCCGCCTCCCGGTCGAACACCTCGATGAACAGGCGGCCGATGGTCTTGCGCTTCTGCTCCGGGTCGCTCACCCCCTCCAACTCGCCCAGGAACAGGTCGGACGCATCCACATGGACCAGGGGGATGTTGTAATGGTCGCGGAACAGGGTCACCACCTGGTCCGCTTCGCCCGCCCGCATCAGGCCGGTATCGACGAAGATGCAGGTCAGCTGATCGCCGATCGCTTCATGGATCAGGACGGCGGCGACGGAACTGTCCACCCCGCCGGACAGGCCGCAGATCACCTTGGACTTGCCCACCTGGGCGCGGATGCGGGCCACCGCCTCCGCCCGGAAGGCGGCCATGGTCCAGTCGCCGGTGATGCCGGCGACCTTGACCAGGAAGTTGCGGATCAACGCATCGCCATGGGGGGTGTGTACCACCTCCGGATGGAACTGCACGCCGTAGAAGCGGCGGCTGTCATCGGCGACGATGGCATAGGGTGCGCCCTCGCTCTGGGCGACGATGCGGAAGCCGTCCGGCAGGGCGGCCACCCGGTCGCCGTGGGACATCCACACCTGCTCCCGCGCCCCCACCTGCCAGACCCCATCGAACAGGGCGCAAGACTCCTTCACATCGACGAAGGCGCGGCCGAATTCCCGCGTCTCCCCCGGTTCGACCTTGCCGCCCAGCTGTTCGCACATGGTCTGCTGGCCGTAGCAGATGCCCAGCACCGGCACACCCAGGGTGAAGACACTGTCATCGGCCCGCGGGCTTCCAACCTCCGTCACGCTGGCCGGCCCGCCCGACAGGATGATGGCCTTGGGCGCGAAGGCGGCGATGCGGGCGGCATCGGCGGTGAAGGGGTGGATCTCGCAATAGACCCCCGCCTCCCGCACCCGCCGCGCGATCAGCTGCGTCACCTGCGACCCGAAATCCAGGATCAGCACCCGGTCGGCATGCAGGACAGCCGACGCGGTGGTGGGGGCGGTGGCTTGGGGAACAGAGGGGGCGGCCATGGCGCACGATCCTTGGCAAGGGCCCGGGGCCGGAGCGGCCGTCACGGGTCGGAAAGTGCGCCGCACCCTAGCCGAGGGACGGCGGAACGGCAAGAAGGGGAGAGAGGGGGAGACCTGCGCCGGGGGAAACCATCCCCCTCCCCCACCGCAGGCGAAGGCATTCGCTGGACAGGACCGGTGTCAGGGTCAGTCCTTCGTGCTGATGGCCGTGTAGCGGGCGGGATGGGACAGGGTGATGGTGGGGTTTTCGGCCGCCAGGCGTTTGTCCTTGGGGATGTTCACCCGACCGCGGTCATCGGCGGCGATGGTGCTTTGCCCGGTGGGGGTGGTCAGGGTGGCGGCGCAGTCCGTCCCGCACTGAATGCGCAGCACCTTGGCCGAGGGCACGGCGAAGGCGAAGAACCCCGCCTCCTGGGAGATGACGCCGTCGAACTGGGCGAAGGCGGCGGCGATATCGGCATAGGTCAGGGTGGTGGGATCGGGCATCACCATGCCCACCTGGACCCGGATGCTGAACTGGTCCGGATCGTGGGACACGTGGATCTTCGCCCCCTCCCCCACCCAGGCGGGATTCATGGGCAGGACGAAGGCATTGTCCGAATCCACCGGCACCGGAACCGGGCCGTCGGCGGTCAGCACGGTCATGCTGACCGGGGCCAGCGGTTCATCCCGGTCCTTGGACCGCAGGCTGGTGCGCAGCTGCAACCGCTCCGTATTGGGCCGCCCCTCGAACTTGGTCAGCTCGTCGAAGAACTCCGCGTAGGGGAGTTCAAAGTTGGTGTTCGCCGCCGCGGGCACAGGCCCCGCCAGGGCAAGGGTCAGGGCTACAAGGGCCAAGGCAGTAGCGGGTTTGGCGGTGGGGCGGAACATGGCGGTGATCCGGGGGCGATGGGCGGGCGGCAAGGTCGGGCGGCAAGGACCCGATTGCCCGCCATCCTAACAGATACGGCCCGCAGCGATGTGCGGGCCGTCACCGGTTCCGGGCTCAGGGGAACTTACCGTGCGCTGCCCGCCCGGGATCAGTGATGATCCTCCGGGATCGGGCGGTCGGACAGGTAGATCCGGCCGCCGGTGTGGCGGAACTTCTCACTCATCGCCGCCATGCCGGATTGCGCGGTTTCCGCCGTCGCCCCCGCCTCCGTCGCGGCGGCGTAATCGCGCACTTCCCGCGTGATCTTCATGGAGCAGAATTTCGGCCCGCACATGGAGCAGAAATGGGCGAGCTTCGCCCCCTCTGCCGGCAGGGTCTGGTCGTGGAACTTCTCCGCCGTTTCGGGGTCGAGGGAGAGGTTGAACTGGTCGCGCCAGCGGAATTCGAACCGCGCCTTGGACAGGGCGTCATCCCGCTCCCGCGCGGCCGGATGGCCCTTGGCCAGGTCGGCGGCATGGGCGGCGATCTTGTAGGTGATGACACCCACCTTCACATCGTCCCGGTCGGGCAGGCCCAGATGTTCCTTGGGCGTCACGTAGCAGAGCATGGCCGTGCCGAACCAGCCGATCATGGCAGCGCCGATGCCGCTGGTGATGTGGTCGTAGCCGGGCGCGATATCGGTGGTGAGCGGCCCCAGGGTGTAGAACGGCGCCTCCCCGCATTCGCGGAGCTGCTTGTCCATGTTCTCCTTGATCAGGTGCATGGGCACATGGCCCGGCCCTTCGATCATGGTCTGGACATCGTGGCGCCAAGCGATATTCGTCAGCTCCCCCAGGGTTTCCAGCTCCGCGAACTGGGCCGCGTCATTGGCATCGGCGATGCTGCCGGGTCGCAGCCCGTCGCCCAAGGAGAAGGAGACGTCATAGGCCTTCATGATCTCGCAGATCTCTTCGAAATGCGTGTAGAGGAAGTTCTCCTTGTGGTGGGCCAGGCACCACTTGGCCATGATGCTGCCGCCGCGGCTGACGATGCCGGTGACCCGGCGGGCGGTCAGGGGGATATAGGGCAGGCGCACGCCCGCATGGATGGTGAAGTAATCCACCCCTTGCTCCGCCTGTTCGATCAGGGTGTCGCGGAACAGATCCCAGGTCAGGTCCTCCGCCACGCCGCCCACCTTCTCCAGCGCCTGATAGATGGGGACCGTGCCGATGGGGACGGGGCTGTTGCGCAGGATCCATTCGCGGATGGTGTGGATGTTGC
>JBJOKR010000207.1:0-8149 GCA_046045995.1 Pseudomonadota bacterium
GATGTCCTCCGGCCGGATGATGCCGGTGATGGTCAGCTCCCGCACTTCGTTGTTCACCCGCACCTCCTGCCGGCCCTGGACAACCATGTTGCCGTTGGGCAGGACCTGGGTGATCAGGGCGGCGACTCGCAGGTCGATCTGCTCGGTGCGCTGGATCTGGCCGGTGCCGGTGTTGCTGCTGTCGGAGGACACGTCCAGCAGCCCTTCCAGGGTGTCATCATTGGGCGTGGGCAGGATGCGGGCCACGTTGCGCTCGAAGCCCAGCAGTCCCGGCATGTTCAGCCCGTCATTGCTCTCCCGGCTGCGGGTGGACCGGTTCTGAAGCTGGGCGCTATCGTTGATCTGGATGTTGATGGTCAGGATGTCGCCCACCGTACCGGCGCGCTGATCCTTGAAGAAGGCCCGGGCCCCCGACCGCCACAGGGAATTGGCCTGCTGCTCCGGTACCGCGATGGCGGGCATGGGCATGTGGACCGGCTGGTAGCCCGCCGCCATCTCCGGGTTCTGGATGGGGGAGAGGGGCGGGGTCTGGCCCACGGCGGCGAGACGGTCGGTCACGCAGGCGCTGAGAACAAGGCTGCCGACAGCGAGGGCGAGGGCCGGACGCAGGGTGCGGACGGCTTTGGTGGAACGGATGGTCATGGCGCTCTCCCTCGATTGGGAAGGTTTCACGGATGACCAGGATGGTAAGCAATAGGCGTGCCAACTCTGGTGGGGGCCGGGGCAGTTGCCGCGGACAGCCCAGCTGGTAGGACGGTCACCAGACCATCGGCGGCCACCTTCGCCTCGATCACCCGGTTGCTGTTGGCATTGGCCACCCGGATCACCTCGCCCACCGCGCCGTCGGCCAGCGCCCGCCCCTGGGCTGTCAGGGACATGGTCGGGGTCTCCAGCAGGATGGTGACCATGGCGCCGCGGGCGACAACGACCTGGGCGCGCAGATCCTGGGCCCGCAGCGGGCGGTCGGCGGGCAGGCCGCGGCGCACGGTCTGGCCGATCATCTCTTCCGCCGTGGTGATGGTGTCGCTGCCGGTGCGGTCGCGGGGCAGGGTGGTCCAGGCGATGTCGGCCATGGTGATCACTTCCCCCGGCATGACGCGGCGGGAGAGCACCGGCACCTCCACCACCTCCACCGCACGGGCGCTCACCGTCTGGATGATGCCGGCGGCCGGCAGGACCAGCTCGGCGGTGACGCGGCCGCGGGCCCCGTCATAGGCAACTTTTTCCACCAGCAGGGTCGAATCTGCCGAGGCGGGCAGGTGCAGGGTCAGGGTGCGGTTGTCCAGGGTCAGTTCCAGGTCCCCGTCGATCCCGGCATCGGCCAGGGCGTCGGTCAGGGCCTGGCGGATGGCGTCGGGCCCGATGGACTGGCTGGCCCGATCAACCATGATGCGGTCGGCCCCTGTGACCGGGCGCCAGTCCAGGCCATGGGCGGCGGCGATCCGGCCCAGGGCGGCGGGGTCAAGGACCAGGCGGCGGCCCGGTTCGGGGGCCGCGGTGACCACCCGCTCCGCCTGCTCGTCCGACAGGCCCTCGAACAGGTCGCCCAGGCGGATCTGCGTCCCGTCCACGGACGTGCTGGTCCGCAGGGTCGCCGCGTCGGCGGAGACCGCACCGGCCATCAGGACGCCGGCGATGATCAGGGAGGTGATGCGCTTCATGGTCCTGGTCCTTTCCTGTCGATCACTTGTCTGTCAGCGGCTTAGCGGAGCTGGTTGACGGCCTGCATCATCTGGTCGGTCGTGCTGATCACGCGGGAGTTCATTTCATAGGCCCGCTGGGCGGTGATCAGGTTCGTGATCTCGGAGACGATGTTGACGTTGGAGGTTTCCAGCGCCTGCTGCATCAACCGGCCGATGCCGGGCTCCCCCGGGTTGCCGGCGATGGCCTGGCCGGAGGCCGGGGTCTCCAGCAGCAGGTTGTCGCCGATGGCTTCCAGCCCCACGGGGTTGGCGAAGACGGCGAGCTGGAGCTGGCCTACATTCTGGGGCTCCACCTGCCCGTCCAGCTTCACCAGCACTTCCCCGTTCGGGTTGATGGTGATGTCCACGGCGTTCTGCGGGATGGTGATGCCCGGCTGGACCGTGTAGCCGTCGGCGGTGACGATCGTGCCCTCGGCGTTCAGCTGGAAAGACCCGGCGCGGCTGTAGGCGGTCTGGCCGTTGGGCAGTTCCACCTGGAAGTAGCCCTGGCCGTTGATGGCCACGTCCAGCACGTTGCCGGTGGGGGTGATGTTGCCCTGTTCGTTGATGCGGTAGACGGCGGCGGCCTTCACACCCGCACCCACCTGCACACCGGCGGGAACGATGGTCCCGGCATCGGAGGAGGCGGAGCCGACGCGGCGCATGTTCTGGTACAGCAGGTCCTGGAATTCGGCCCGCTGACGCTTGAACCCCGTCGTCGTCATGTTGGCGATGTTGTTCGAGATGGTCTCGACATTCAGCTGCTGGGCCAGCATTCCGGTGGCGCCGATGTTCAGGCTACGCATGATCGTGGTCTCCTCTCGCTCGGGGCCGGATTACTGGGCGCGGGACAGTTTCTGGAGGGCACCGCGGATCCGCTCGTGCTCTGTCTCCAGGATGCGCTGATTGCTCTGATACTGGCGGGCCACTTCCATCATCTGGGTCATCTCGATGACCGGCTGGACGTTGGAGCCCTCCACCGCGCCTTGGGCGATCTGCGGGTTCTCCACCGGGATTTCTTCCTGGGTGGTGGAGAGCAGGCTGCCGCCCAGCTCGTTCATCAGCTGCTCATTGGCGAAGGTGACGACCTTCAGCCGGGCGATCTCATCCTCACCGGCGATGACGGCGCCGTTGCCGGTGATGGTGATGTCGGCCGCATCGGCGGGCAGGACGATGCGGGCATTGTTCGTATCCAGCACCGGCAGGCCGTTCACATCCACCAGCTCCCGGTCGGCATTCAGGGAAAAGCCGCCGTTGCGGGTGTAGCGGGTGCCGGCCACCGTCTCCACGGCGAAGTAGCCGGTGTCGCGCAGGGCCACGTCCAGGGGGTTGTTGGTGACGTTCATGGCCCCCGGCATGGTGTTGCGCATGGTGCCGAAATCGGTGACGAAGGACATGGTGGCGTTCTGGCGGTCCGGGCGCTCCAGATACTCCTGGAAAAGCACCCGCTGGCCCTTGAACCCGGTCGTGGTCATGTTCGCGATGTTGTGCGCGACCACGTCCATCTGGCGGCGAAGCGCCTCCTGGCGGGAAAGAGCGATGTACAGCGTGTTTTCCATGGCGACACCTTCGACCCTGTCTGCCGGTCGGTGCTGAGGACCGGCCGATTTGCTCGCCCAATCCTATGCAGGTCGCGTGCCAACTTCTGGAAAACGGCTTTGCTGCTGGGCTTTTGCGGATGGGGCAGCCGGGCCCGGCAGGATTTTCCCACCCCCAGAATCGAAACCGCCGCACCCCCTTCCAGGGATGCGGCGGTTGCTGTAGGCGGTTGATTGGTCGGTCGGCCGCTCGGTCGCTGCCGGTCCGGGGATCAGGCGGCGTCGGCCGCCACCTGCATCTTCACGATCCGGTCGGGATCGGTGACGGTGCCGCTCTGCCCGCGGCCGCGCTTGATCTTGTCCACATGCTCCATCCCGTCCGTGACCTTGCCCCAGACGGTGTACTGACGGTCCAGGAAGCGGGCATCGGCGAAGCAGATGAAGAACTGGCTGTCGGCGCTGTTCGGGTTGGCCGCCCGCGCCATGGAGCAGGTGCCGCGCACATGGGGCTCCGCGCTGAATTCCGAATTCAGCTTCTGGCCCGACCCGCCGGTGCCGTCACCCTTGGGATCGCCGCCCTGGGCCATGAAGCCCTCGATCACCCGGTGGAAGGCCAGCCCGTCATAGAAGCCGCTGCGTGCCAGCTCCTTGATCCGGGCCACGTGGTTGGGCGCCAGATCGGGCCGCAGTTCGATGGTCACCCGCCCGTGGGACAGGTCCAGGTACAGGGTGTTTTCCAGGTCCATGGTCATGTTTCCCTTGAATGTGCCGCCCGTCGTCCCCGACGAGGCGGGGGTTCGGCTTCCTGCATCGCCGGGGACCTTAGCGGGGGATCGGCGGATTGCCTATCGGGAACGGATCAGCGGCCTGCGGTCGCCGCATCGGCGGCCACCTGCATCCGGATGATGCGGTCCGGATCCTCCACCATGCCGTTCTCCTCCGGCAGGCCCTTCTTCAGGGCGTCCACATGCTCCATGCCGGACACGACGCGGCCCCAGATGGTGTAAAGCCGGTCCAGGCGCGGCGCCTCCCCATACATAATGAAGAACTGGCTGTCGGCGCTGTTGGGGGACATGGCGCGCGCCATGGAAACGATCTCGCGCACATGCTTTTCCTCCGACGCTTCCAGCGGCAGGGTTTGGCCGGACCCGCCGGTGCCGTCCCCACCCGGGTCTCCGGTCTGGGCCATGAAGCCGTCGATCACCCGGTGGAAGGCCAGTCCGTCATAGAAGCCCTGGCGTGTCAGCTCCTTGATCCGGGCCACATGCCTCGGCGCCAGATCGGGCCGCATCTCGATCACCACACTGCCGGCGGTCAGGTCCAGGAACAGCGTGTTTTCCAGATCGGCCGGCTGGGCGGCGGCCACGGTCGCGGTCAGGAACAGGGCGGTAATCAGGCTAGATGCCAGCATGGCAAGTCGGCGCATCGGTCCGGGTCCCTTTGGTCAGGAATGGCGCGGACGATAGCGACAAGCCCGATCGGACGAAAGGGTGCGAAGGGGCTGCCCACCCGCTGGCTTGGTGCCGACACAAGGGCCCGCCATGCTAGGATGGGACCCAAGGGATGGGGTGGAGTGGCGGGATGGCGGATCTCGGCGACAGGGGCCAGGACAGGGCGGCGCGCCGGTGGCGCCAGCGGCTGGCGGCGGGAACCGGGCTGGGCCTGGTTGCCTTGGCGGCGGCATGCACCCTGTTTGCGTTGAGCGCCGGGCCCGGCCTGATCGCAGACCGGGCGACCGCGGCCCTGCGGGCGGCGGGCTATGGGCAGGCGGCGGTGGCGGTCGAATCCGTCGGCCTGTCCAGCACCACCCTGACCGTCAAGCTGGCCGGTGACCAGGGAATCGACCGGGTGATGGCGGATTACAGTCTTCCCGGTCTTCTCAACGGTCGCTTGGACCGGCTGGTCGTGACCGGACTGCGCCTGACCCTGGCCAAGGCGGAGGACGGCCTGCGCCCCGTCGGATTCGATCCACCGCCGGGCAATGCAACGGCGCCGGGGCAGGGAGGCTGGACCCTGCCCGACCTGCCGGTGGGGGTGGTGGAACTGCGCCAGGCCCTGCTGTCCATCGATCTGGGCGACGGCAAGCTTGCCGTACCCTTGTCGGCGGAGTTGCGCCCCGGAGGGCCAGGTGCCATGGCGGCGGTGGTGGAGGCGGGGCTGGATCTGGGCCCGGTGGCCGGAACGGCGCGGATCAGCGGCGATATCGGGCCCACCGGCCTGACCGCCGATTTCCAGCTGACCCCCGTTTCCCCGGATGGGGCGTCGCCGGGTGACGGGCAGGCAGCGCAAGCGGCGCAGGGGGCGGCGGCGCTGATGGACGGGTCGGGCCGGATCGCCTGGCAGCCGGGCGCCCCCCCGTCCGGGACCCTGTCCCTGCATCTCGTCGGTGCCCGGCTGCCGGACGGAACGGCGCTGGACATGGATCTGGCCTGGACCGGGGCGGCGACGGCCCAGCGGCTGGACGCCCTGATCCGCCATGGCGGGCTGGGCTCCCTTCAGGTCGGGGCCGGTGCCCGGCCGGGGGATGGGGGGGGAGCCTGGGTGGTGGACGGCAGCGCCGATCTGGTGCTGTCCGATCTGGTGACGGCGGGACGGATGCTGGGACTGCCAATGATTCGCCGGGGTGTGGGCACCCTGTCCCTGCGGGCGCAGGGGGCACCCCTGGCCGCCGCCCTGCCGCCCCTGGATGTGGCCTTGCGCCTGGACGGTCTGGCCTGGGAGGGGGCGGTGCGGGATGCGCAGGTGGCCCTGACCGGCCGCCTGACCCCGACCGGTGACGGCTGGTCCCTGGCAGCAGGGGAGGCGATGACGCTGGAGGCGGTGCCGGACGGGGCCCTGGCCGCGGTGCTGCCGCCGGATCTGCGATCGGGCCCCCTGTTCCTGTCCCTGCGCCCGCCGGCACCCGACCGACCCGCCCGCCTGGACTTGACCGGCGGTGACCGGGCAGGCGTTGGGGTAGGGGCGGAGTTGGCCGGGCGCACCCTCTCCCTCACCGCGGCCATGGGGGCGGAGCTGGGCAGTCTCGCCCTGGGCGGGCAGCTTGATGCGGTGACCCTGCGATTGCCGGGGCAGGGCGCGGGGCCGACCGTAACCGTCGCCCTGTCCGATGCCGCCCTGGATGGCGGGCCCTGGCCGGTCGCGCTGCGCGGGATGGGCGGGCGTGTAGCCTGGGAATCGGGAGCGGAACGGCCGCTGGACCTCTCCTTGCGGGCGGAAACGGTGCGGCTGGCCGGCGATCCGCCGATCCTGGCCCCCTTCACCGCCACCCTGGCCCTGGGCGGCGATCCCGCCGGGAGCCTGTCCGTCCAGGCGGAAGGGAGTGCCGCGTCCGGCGCCATCCTGGCGGAGGTGTTCGGAACGGCCAGTCCGGCCACAGGCGCCGCGGATCTGGCGGTCCAGCTCTACCCCGTTCGCTTCGGGGAGGGGGGGCGTGATCCGGCCGACCTGTCCCCCCGCCTTGCCCGGTCGGTGGATGCGGCGGAGGGGACCCTGGCCCTGAAGGGTCGGATCATCGTGCCGCCCGATGGCAGCCCGGACCGGGCAGGCAGCTTCATGCCGTTCGGGGCCGACGGCCGGGCCGAGCTGCTGTTGGAAGGGGTGGGCATGACCGGCCGGTCCGTGGTGGTTCAGGGGTTGAACGCGGTGGTCACGGCCGAGTCCCTCAACCCGCTGCGCATGCCGGTGCAGGAGGTGTCCATCGCCCTGCTGGACATGGGCCTACCGCTCACCGACGGGATCCTGCGCTATCAGGTTCTGGGCCACCGGCGGCTCCGGGTTGAGCAGGCAACCTTCGCCTGGGCCGGCGGCGCCGTCCGCACCGGGCCGCTGGAAGCGGACCTGTCGGACCTGATCGGGCGCTTCACCCTGGAGGCGGAGGGGCTGGACCTGGGCCAGGTCCTGGCCCGGGCGGGGGTGGAAGGTCTTGCCGCAACGGGGACATTGAACGGCCGCATTCCGGTGGTAGTGGACAAGGACGGCATCCGGTTCGAGAAGGGGGAACTGGTCGCCGCGGGGCCGGGCAGCCTTGCCTATGACCCGTCCGACCCGCCCTCCTTCCTGGACCCGTCCAGCAATGACAGCACGGCCCTGGTCATGCAGGCATTGAAGAACTTCCGCTACACCGACCTGTCCATCACCCTGGACGGGGCGGCCGGCGGGGAAATGGCGGCCACCCTGCGCCTGGCCGGGGCCAATCCGGATTTCTATGGTGGCTACCCGGTGTCGTTGAACCTTAATCTCAGCGGTGCGCTGGCGACCATCCTGCAAAGCGGGGTCACCACCTACCGCATCCCGGAAACGGTCCGCGCCCGGATCGAGGAGTTCAGGACGAAAGCCCAATGACGACAAGACGACAGATCCCCGCCGCGGGAGCGGTGCTGCTGCTGGCGGGCCTTGGCGCCTGTTCCCCGACCGTGAAGGTCCAGGCACCCGACAAACCCATCGAGATCAACCTGAACATCCGGATCGAGCAGGAGGTTCGGGTGAAGATCGATCGGGAGCTGGATGACGTGTTCGCCCGCAATCCCGACCTGTTCGGCATCCCCTCGGAAGGATCGAAGAAATGATCCGGCATCGCCTTTCCACCCTCGCCCTCACGCTGCTCTGCCTCACTGGGGCGGCGGCCCCGATGGTGGTCGCCGTCCCGACCGTGGCCCATGCCCAGGCCGACCTGTCCGCCGCCAAGGGGGCGGGGCAGGTGGGCGAACGCCCTGATGGTCTGCTGGGTGTGGTGGACCCGGCCGCCCCGGCCGATATCCAGGCCCTGGTGGACCGGGTGAATGCGGAACGCACCGCCCAATACCGCGATGTCGCCCAGCGGACCGGCCAGGATCTGGCCAAGGTCCAGGCCGTGGCCGGGGACCGGCTGGTCCAGGCCACGCCGGCGGGGCAGTTTGTGATGAACGCCGCCGGTCGCTGGGTCCGCACGTA
>JBJOKR010000208.1:0-8101 GCA_046045995.1 Pseudomonadota bacterium
GAAGGACCGGCCCGTCACCACCGCCACCACCGAGACGAGGACCAGGCCGATCAGGTTGCAGGCCGCCAGGGCCAGCAAACCCGATTGCCCCTGGGTTCCCAGGGCCAGCACCAGGCTCAACCCCGACGGCAGGGCATAGGCGAAGAAGCTGGGAAGGTGGACCGCCATGGTCAGCACCGCCCCCATCACCATCCCCTGATAGGTGGTGATGGAAACGACCAGCGCGATGGGATCGTAATTGTCCGCCACCACCGGGGCGGCCGCGGCCCAGACGAAGCCGTTGACCAGCACCACCGCCATGGACCGGTTGGCCCAGCGCCGGGCCCAGGCCGAATCGATCCGGTCCCGGCTGCGGGCCATGCGATAGGCGTTGTTCACCGCCAGCCGCAGGGCCATGACCATCAGCAGCAGGCACATCCAGGCCGCCCCTTCGGCCAGGGAGACGTGATAGGCATTGGCGGTCAGCAGGATCGACCCGGCCCCCAGATTGCCCCACATGGGTATGACGCTGGCCTTGTACTGCCGGTCGACAAGATCGGCCAGGATCGCCGGCGATTCCGCCCTGCCGGCCTCCTCGGTCATGACGATACCCACTCCCCCTATCGGCGGATGTTCCCGCCGGCCGATGCTGGTCCCGGGCAGCGGCCCCCATCAGCCGACCCGTCGGGGAGGCAGTATTGGCCCACATCCATGTGTAGGCCAAGTTAAAAAACACGAATATTCGTTCGGAACGACCCTGTGACGGGCAGGGTCAACCTTGTCAACCTGTTTACCGCCATCGGGCAGGTGGGGTGGATGCCCCTGCGAAGACAGGACAGGCCCCGTCCAAGACTTCACGCCTGACTCGGCAATGGCGCGAACACCGCCCGGCCGGATCAGGCGCCGCGCAAGCGGATGATCACTTCCACGCGGGCGATGCTGGTCCCGTCGGGCGGAACGGGCAGGCCGGTGATGGCCACCTGGTCGCCCGGAATGTCCTGCAGCCGGCCGCCCGCTTCATGGAAGAAATGGTGGTGGTCGGTGATGTTGGTGTCGAAATACGACCGCCCCGCCTCCACCACCACCTCCCGCAGCAGTCCCGCTTCGGTGAACTGGTGCAGGGTGTTGTAGACGGTGGCGAGCGACACCTGCATGTCGGCGGCCACCGCCTCCCCATGCAGTTGTTCGGCGGTGACATGCCGGTCGCTGACGGTCCCGCCTATGCCGAACAGCAGCCGGGCCAGGGCCAGGCGCTGGCGGGTGGGGCGCAGACCGGCATCGGTCAGGCGGTTCAGGGCGTGGGAATAGGCGCGGTTCGTCGACATGGGCGGACATATGGTCGTTGGATCGCCAGCATGGAAGCCGGCCCGCACCGACCGCCAGCGGGCCCCGGCCGGTTGGCGGGCGCTGACGCGCCGCCTTTGCCGTGCCCGCCCAGTGGTCACCCGGCATCTTGGAATCGTTCCACCCGCAGTGGCAAGCCCCCTTGCGTGGGCGAAAGAAATAATTCACCGGGGAAACCGGTGGCATTGCATCTATCGCCGAAGCGGCATCGCCGATGCAGCATCGCAATCCGGACGGAAGAGCCGTAGGTCGCAAGCAGCGCCGCGGATTGCGACGGGGACAAACCCGTCATCGTTGCAATCCCGGCTTTCGCCCCGTCTTGCAACCTAAGGCGGCAACGCCCCCCCCCCCCCCGGCTCAATACCCCGTGGCGATGCGGTCCACCAGTTCCTTCACCGTGGGGACGAAGCCGTTGGCGTACCAGGGGTCCTGGGCGAAGCGGTAGGCGTTGTGGCCGGCGAACATCAGCTGGTCGTCCGGGCTGCCGCCATGGCTGATGCTCTGCAGGGTCTTCTGGATGCAGAAGCTGCGGGGGTCGGCCTTGCGGCCGGTCGTCCCCTCTTCCGTCTGGGCCCAGTTGCTGAACATGCAGTGGGACAGGCAGCCCATGCAGTCCACCTGGTCCTTCAGGATCTGGCGGCTTTGCGCCTGGGTGACGAAGACCAGGGTGCTGTCCGGGGTCTTCAGCGCGGTGTCGAACCCTTCGCGCAGCCATCCCTCCGCCCGTTCCTTGTCGGCCGGGGTGAGGTAGACCGGACGGCCACGGGGCCCCACGGCGAATTCGGCGACCAGCGCCGCCGCCGGTTCGGAGGCATAGGCCACCTGCCGTTCCGACCGCTTGCGCAGATCCTCCAGGAACGGGTTGCGCACGGCGGAGGAATAGAAGCCTGTGGGGCTGAACCGGTTCAGATAGACATCGCCCGGCTTCAGGGTCAGCAGCTTCTGCTTCCAGGCATCGCCGATCGGGCTTTCCCGGGTCAGCAGGGGGCGGGTCCCGAACTGGAAGGCGATGGGCCCGACCTCCGGATTGTCCAGGAAATGCGCCCATTCGGAAATCCACCAGACACCGCCCGCCATGATGATGGGGACGGTGTTCAAGCCGAAGCCGTTCATCATGGCGCGCAGGGCCACGATGCGGGGATAGGGATCCTCCGGCGTCTCCGGATCCTCGGAATTGGACAGGCCGTTATGGCCGCCGGCCAGCCACGGGTCTTCATAGACCACGCCGCCCAGATTCTCCGGCAGCTTGCTGTAGGACCGCAGCCACAGGGCGCGGAAGGCGCGGGCGGAGCTGACGATGGGGTAGTAGTGCACCCCGTACTTCACCGCGATCTCGGCGATGCGGTAGGGCATGCCGGCGCCGCAGGTGACCCCGTGGATCAGGCCCTTGGCCCCTTCCAGCACGCCGTGCAGGATGCGCTCCGCCCCGCCCATCTCCCACAGCACGTTCATGTGGATGCGGCCCTGGCCGTTCGACATCTCATGGGCGATCCGGGCCTGGGCGATGCCGCCCTGGATGCCGAAATCGATCAGCTCCTCATGCCGTTCGCGCCGGGTCTTGCCCCGGTAGATCTGGGGCAGGATCCCCCCGTTCCCATCATAGCTGTCGGCATTGACGCCGGAGAAGGTGCCGATGCCGCCCGCCGCGGCCCAGGCGCCACTGCTCTGGCCCGTGGACACGGCGATACCCTTGCCGCCCTCCACCAGGGGAAGAACCTCCTTGCCCGACATCACCAGGGGATTCAACGCCGTCAAC
Organism: Pseudomonadota bacterium; assembly: GCA_046045995.1. Classification (GTDB taxonomy): domain Bacteria; phylum Pseudomonadota; class Alphaproteobacteria; order Azospirillales; family Azospirillaceae; genus Indioceanicola. Next base: position 3,080 of record JBJOKR010000208.1, read on the forward strand.
CTCGCCTCCACACCGGGCCGGTCCACCGATCCGACCGCTCACATCCCATGCCGGATCCCCCCACGGGGGCCGGGAACCGGGCACACGCCACCGGTTCACATATTGTTACAGCGTGTAGCAGAACCCGGAACCCCCGGCCAGCGCTAACCCACAGGCCAGATGGTGCGGTAACCGAATGAACAGGGGAGCCACCGCCAAGGAAACCGCTGCCGCTGGGTCAACCGGCCGCAGGCCCCAAGCTCACGCCCAAACCCACGCGGAGGTCGGTCCCGCGTGTCAGGAACCCACCCCCCGTGACAATCCGCGCCCCGGTGGCGGCCGACCGATCACAAGGCGGTAGGCCGGGCAAGCGCCAGCGTGTTCCGACAGGGGGCCATCGCTGGATTGTTGAACACTAAGATCACCAAGATCACCAAGATCACCAAGGGGCCCGGGGCCGGGGCCAGGGCCGGGGGAAGGCCGCTGCCACCGCCCCCGGTTGGTTCCACGATATTTTTCTCACCACGACGGCACGGTGGTTGCAAAGGGCCGCGCGCGATGGCCCCCCCGGGGCCGTCAAGCGCTGCAGGCAAAACGACCCAACGCCGTGTCGCCCCAACGCCGTGCCGCCGTGGTGAAGACGCCCGTCCCGCCGGCACGACGGTACCGGCAGCAGCCCCGTCGCCGCCCCAGGCCCCTTGGTGACCTTGGTGCTCTTGGTGTCCAACACGGAATGATGTCCAACCCGAAAGCGGGCAGGAAACGGTGTCGGGCCGCGCCGGCACTTGACCCACCTACGAATCCTCACCCCACCAGGGGGGCCAGGGTGGCGGGGGTGTCGGTGAAGACGCCGGTGACACCCCAGGACAGGACCTCCCGCGCGGCGGCCAGGCTGTTGACCGTATAGGCCAGGACCGGGCGGCCGGTGGCGCGGTAGACGGCGATGCTGTCCGCATCCTCCCGCCGTGCGTTCACATGGATGGTGGCCGCCCCCACCGCCGCCGCCTGGGTGGCCCAGTCGGGGCGGCGCCGGTCGATCAGATAGCCGATGGGCCAGTCCGGGGCCACCAGCCGGGCCATCGCCAGGCTGTCATAATCGAAGCTGCTGACCAGGGGCGGGGGCACCCCGTCGGGCCAGAGGGAGCGGGCGGTGGTCAGGGCCACACCCGCCGTCTCCTCCGCCCTTCCGGGGCAGGGCTTGATCTCCAGGTTGATGCCCATGCCCAGGTCGCGCACCAGGGCCAGCACCTCCGCCAGGGTGGGCACCCGTTCGCCGGCGAAGGCGGGGCCGAACCAGCGCCCGGCATCCAGCCGCCGCACCTGCTCCAGGGTCAGGGCGGCGACAGGCCCGCGCCCGTCCGTGGTGCGGTCCAGGGTGTCGTCATGCATCAGGATGGGGATGCGGTCGGCCGTCAGCTTCACATCCACCTCCACCCAGGTGGCACCCTGGCTGGCCGCCATGCGGATGCCGGCCAGGGTGTTCTCCGGCGCGTGGCGGGCCGCCCCCCGATGGCCGATGATGGGTGGCAGGCGCAGGTCGGTCATGGGTTTCCCCCTTGATGCGGGTCTGTCGGTGTCCACGCCCGCGCCGGAAGGAGCGACCGCGGCGATCACGCGCTGGATCAGGACCCGGCGGCGGGGCAGGCGGCAGCGATCGCGTCCAGGGCGGCGCCCGATCCGGCCAGGCTGTAGGTATCCCGCGTCCGCGTCCCGCGGGAGGAGATGCCTTCCACCACCATGCCGCTGCCCGACCGGATGGCGGCGACCAGGTCGCGGTCCGCCTTCTCATCCCGGGTCCAGCTTGTGTCCCCTTCGGTGAACAGGGTGAAGCGGCGCTGGCCGATGCGGACGATCACCTCCGACTTGTCCTGATGGGCATAGCCGGCGACGAAGCTGACCACATCGCGGCTGTTCTCGTACGGGCGATGGGTGACCAGGGCGAAGATATCCCCCCGGGTGCGGTAATTGCCTTCGTCCTTCTTCGGGCGGCTGGCGATCCAGCAGACCCGCCCGCCCGGTTCCTCCAGCAGGAAGGCGTTCCAGTCCCGGAATGTGCCGATCAACTGCGGCTCCGCCGCGGCGGCGGGAACCGGCCCGGCCAGGAGGGCCAGGAATGCCAGAAGGACGGCGGCGGCGGATCGGGCGGCCAAAGGACGGGTCGGCGGTCGCATCTTCGGTCGCATGGCAGGCAATCGTCTGTTCACAGGAGCCGGGGGATGACGATAGGGGGTCGCGGCCTACTTCATCTAGTGGAATGCGTGCCGGATCGAAAGGTGGGGATGTTTTTTTAACCCCATGGTGATCCGGATCAACGGTTCCGGCGTATCGATTGAGATGGGACAGGCAGGCCTTTATAGTCCGACGGTCGTCGGGCATCCGGGTCGCCCCCGCTCCGGTTGGGGTGGGGCGAAAACGGCGTCTTTCGTCGAACCCCGTGTCCGTAACGTGCCGAGGGATGGTATGGCCGCCAACGGTATTGCCGCCCCCGCGATGGAGACGGACCGATTGAACGATCTTCTGGTCGTCGTCGGTCGGGACCGGAGCCGGCAGGCTTTCGCCACCCTGTTCCATCACTTCGCCCCCCGGCTGAAATCCTACCTGCTTCGGCTGGGGGCGGATGCCGGAGCGGCGGACGAGATCATCCAGGATGTGATGGTCACCGTCTGGCGCAAGGCGGAGAGTTACGACCCGGCGGCGGGCGCGGCAAGCACCTGGGTGTTTGCCATCGCCCGGAACCGCCGGATCGATCGACTGCGGCGGGAGCGGCGGCCCGAGATCGACCCGGACGACCCGGCCCTGGTGCCGGACGAAGCGGTCGATCCCGTGGACACCGCACTCGAAGCGGAACAGGAGACGGAGCGGCTGCACCGGGCGATCGGATTGCTGCCGCCCGAGCAAGCGGAACTTTTGCGATTGGCCTATTTCGAGGACAAGCCCCACACGGTGATCGCGGCCGAGCGGAACATTCCGCTGGGGACCGTGAAATCCAGACTGCGGTTGGCCTTGGCGCGCTTGAGGAAGGTCATGGGGGAGGAGCAATGACTCCGCATCATCACCCGTCGGATGAGCTGTTGGTCGCCTACGCGGCCGGGAACCTGGGGGAGGCTCCATCGCTCGTCATCGCCACCCATCTGGCGCTCTGCCCCGATTGCCGGGCGGAGGTCCGCCGGCTGGAAGCCGTGGGCGGCGCCCTGCTGGACGATCTGCCGGTAGCCCCGCTGGATGACGACCTGCTGTCCGCCATCTTCGCCCGGCTGGACGAAGGGGACGGCGATCGCGGCGGCGACGGCCATCAGGCTGGCGATACCGCGACCCTTACCCGCCCGGCCCCGGCGCCCGCTGTTCGCAACGGACGGCGTCCCTCCCTGCCGGAGCCGCTGCGCGGCTATATCGGCGGCGATCTGGATGCGATCCGCTGGACCCGGCTGATGCGCGGGGTGGAGGAGGCGGAGGTGCCCGTGGGCAACCAGGGCGCCAAGGGCCGGCTGCTGCGCATCAAGGGCGGGCTGGCGATGCCGCGCCACACCCACGCGGGCATGGAACTGACCCTGGTCCTGACCGGCGGCTTCACGGATGAGACCGGGCATTACGGCCGGGGCGATTTCGCCGCCACCGATGGCACCGTGGATCACAAGCCGGTCGCCGACGCAGGAGAGGACTGCATCTGCCTGGCCATCACCGATGCGCCCCTGCGCCTGACCGGCACCTTCGGCCGCCTGCTGAACCCCTTCATCCGGTTCTGAGGGGAGTTCGGATTTCCCCTGTGAGGGGAGCAGGGTGCCTGCACCGCTCCCCGTTGGTTATCCAGGCCAATCCGCCCGCCCCCCCCTGTCCAAATCGCAGCCGGGGCGCTAGGGTGGGGGGATGACCCCCCTTGGTGACCGTATCCGGGCCCTGCGTGAGCGCAAGGGCGTGACATTGAAGGAGATGGCGGCGGATCTGGAGATCAGTTCCGCCTATCTCTCCGCCCTGGAACATGGGCACAAGGGCCTGCCGTCGCCCATGCTGCTGCGCCAGATCTGCACCTATTTCGGCCTGATCTGGGACGATGCGGAGGAGCTGGAGCGCATCGCCGCCCTGTCCGACCCGCGGGCGGTGGTGGAAACGGCGGGGCTGACCGCGCGCCACACCCTGGCCGCCAACCTGGCCGCAAGGCGCATCCCGGCCATGACCGCGGCGGAGCTGGACCGGCTGATCGTGCTGCTGGAGCAGGCGCCGGACGCGGCGAATGGATCCCTTTGACTGCCGCCCCCCTCACATCCCCCCCCTCGCCGTCGATCGCCCCTGTTCCATATGATAAAGGACTGAAGTAAGGTCGGGCCGCGTTCCCGACCCGTTGACCTGTCACCCGTATCCATGGATGCGACGGAGAAGACCATGATGCCGTCCCGCCTTGAACAGCTTTGCATCGACAAGGGCCTGAAGATGACCGACCAGCGTCGGGTCATCAGCCGCGTGCTGTCCGACAGCACCGACCACCCGGATGTGGAGCAGGTCTATCGGCGGGCGGTGGAACTGGACCCCAACATCTCCATCGCCACGGTCTACCGGACCATGCGCCTGTTCGAGGAGGCGCAGGTGATCGAGCGCCTGGATTTCGGCGACGGCCGCGCCCGGTATGAGGAGAACCGCGACGAACACCACCACCACCTGATCGATGTGCAGACGGGGGAGGTGGTGGAGTTCACGAATGAGGAACTGGAGACCTTGAAGGAGCGGATCGCCGATGAGCTGGGTTATCAGCTGATCGGCCACCGGCTGGAGCTGTACGGCATCCGCAAGGACCGGGTGAAGCAGCTGAAGCCCACCTTCTCCCCCGACATGATCCGACGCAAATAAGGGAACATCCCGTGGGCTGCCGTGACGATGGTGCCATCCCCTGCTGCCGCCCTGCCGTGGTCCGCGCCTTCACGGAGATGCGGGCACTGGGCCAGCCGGACCAGTATTGCTTCGATGCGGCCCTGACCGTCTATCGCTGGCACCACCCGGAAATGCCCGTGCCCCGGGCCAGCGACATCGTCAGCACCTGGATCGCCACCCCCG
>JBJOKR010000209.1:0-8076 GCA_046045995.1 Pseudomonadota bacterium
CAGCCACTTGGACTCGCCGGAGCTGATGAACTGGTCGATGATGACCTGGGCGCCGTTGACGAAATCGCCGAACTGGGCTTCCCAGATCACCAGGGCATGGGGCTCCGCCAGGGAATAGCCGTATTCGAAGCCCAGAACGCCGGCCTCCGACAGGGGGCTGTCATGGACGTCATAGGTCGCCTGGTTGCCTGGGCGGATGTGGTTCAGCGGGATGTACTTCTCTTCCGTCGACTGGTCGATCAGGACGGAATGGCGCTGGGAGAAGGTGCCGCGGCCCACATCCTGGCCGGACAGGCGCACCGTCACCCCCTCCACCAGCAGGGTGCCGAAGGCCAGCGCTTCCGCCGTGGCCCAGTCTATGCCCTGGCCGGTGGCGAACATCTCCTGCTTGGTCTTCAACTGGCGGACGATCTTGGAATTGACGTCCACCCCGTCCGGCACGCGGGAAATGGCGGTCCCGACCTCCTTCAGCACATCCTCCGGCACGGAGGTGACGCCGCGGCGGTCATCGGCGCTGGCCGTCTTCAGACCCTGCCACTTGCCCTCCAGCCAGTCCGCCTTGTTCGGCTTGTAGGCGATGGACGCCTCGAACTCACCCTCCAGGTACTGGTGGAAGGCGTTGGCCATGCCGTCCGCCTCCTCCGGGGTGATGGTGCCTTCGGTCACAAGCTGCCTGGCGTACAGCTCCCGGGTGGTCTGACGGGCGCGGATGGCCTTGTACATCAGTGGCTGGGTGAAGCCCGGCTCATCGCCTTCGTTATGGCCCTGGCGGCGGTAGCAGACGATGTCGACGATCACGTCCTTCAGGAATTTCTGCCGGAACTCGATGGCGATGCGGGCCACATGGACCACCGCCTCCGGATCGTCGCCGTTGATGTGGAAGATCGGCGCCTGGATGGACTTCGCCACTTCCGTCGGGTAGGGGCCCGAGCGGCTGTACTGGGGCGCGGTGGTGAAGCCGATCTGGTTGTTGATGATGAAGTGGATGATGCCGCCCGTGCGGTAGCCCTTCAGCTCCGACAGCAGCAGCGTTTCCGGCACCAGGCCCTGGCCGGCGAAGGCGGCGTCGCCGTGCAGCAGCACGCCCATCACCTGCTGGCGGCTTTCATCCGTGGGCGGGGTCTGGCCGCCACGCTGGCACTGCTTGGCCCGCACACGGCCGCAGACGACCGGGTTCACCGCTTCCAGGTGCGACGGGTTGGGCGACAGCGACAAGTGGATGACGTTGCCGTCGAAATCCCGGTCGCTGGAGGTGCCCAGGTGGTACTTCACGTCGCCGGAGCCCTGCACATCCTCCGGATGGGCGGCATTGCCCTGGAACTCACTGAACACCGCCTTGAAGGGCTTGCCCATGACATTGGTCAGCACGTTCAGGCGGCCACGATGGGCCATGCCCAGCACGATCTCCCGCAGGCCCAGCTGGCCGCCGCGCTTCATCACCTGCTCGATGGCGGGGACCAGGACCTCACCACCCTCCAGCCCGAAGCGCTTGGTGCCGGTGTATTTCAGCTGCAGGAACTTCTCGAACCCCTCCGCCGCGGTGATGCGCTGCAGGATGGCCTTCTTGCCGTTCCGGGTGAAATCGGTCTGGTTGCGGATCCCCTCGATCCGTTCCTGGATCCAGGCCTTCTGCTCCGGGTCCTGGATGTGCATGAACTCCACACCGATGGACCCGCAATAGGTTGCCCGCACCGTCTCCACGATCTGGCGCAGGGTGGCCGTCTCCATCCCCAGCACATTGTTGATGAAGATCGGGCGGTCCAGGTCGGCGGCGGTGAAGCCGTAGGTGCGGTAATCCAGCTCCGGATGCTCTTCCCGCGCCTCCAGCCCCAGCGGGTCCAGCTTCGCCTCCAGATGGCCGCGCACGCGGTAGGCGCGGATCAGCATCAGGGCACGGATGCTGTCCAGCGTCGCCTGGCGCACCTGCTCGGGCGACAGGCCGGCGGGGGCCGGGCCGGGGCTGATGCCGCCGCGGGGGCCGCATCCTTCGCCTTCTTCTCCGCCCCCTTCTCCGGCTTGGCCGGGACCGCGTCCGGATCGGGCGCACCGATGACGGCGGCCCCGGTCTTCGCCCAGGAAGCGCCGTTCAACTCGGCCAGGATCTCCCGCCCGTCATCGCCCAGCTGGGCGAAGAAACCCTGCCAGCTCCCGTCCACGCTGGCGGGATCCTGGCGGTAACGTGCATACAGCTCGGCGATGAAGGTGGCGTTCGCACCGAACAGGAAGGACGACTGCTCGGAGGGGGCGAGGTCGAGAGGGGCCATTCTGGGGTTCCGCTGGGGATGGCGCACCCGACCGGCGGGCGCGCGTGTAACAGGTTGGGCCGGCTTACAGAAATTTGGTTGCTATTTACGCCATGGAACCGGGCCCTTCAATATGCAGTGCCGCCGCATCTGCGTTCTGTGTTTCGCAGGCGGGGCAACCGGCCCGGTTCAGATGGATAGGGTGCGCCCCTTCCGGCGGCCTGGCCGGCCGGCCGGATGGGGCCGAGCCTCATGGCACGGTCGGCCTGCGGTCAGCGCCCGGCGGCATCGATCAGGGCCTGCACGCCCGGCAGTTCCTTGCCTTCCAGCCATTCCAGGAAGGCCCCGCCGGCGGTGGAGACGTAGGAGAATTTGTCCGCCACGCCCGCATGTTCCAGCGCCGCCACCGTATCCCCGCCGCCGGCGACGGACAGAAGGCGGCCCTGGGCGGTCAGCGCCGCCACCAGCCCCGCCACGGCATTGGTGCCGCTGTCGAAGGGGGCGATCTCGAACGCACCCATGGGGCCGTTCCAGACCAGTGTCTTCGCGCCTTGGAGCTTGATGCCCACATGCTCCACCGTGCCGGGGCCCACATCCAGCATCATCTCATCCGCCCCGATGGCGTCCACCGCCACGGTGCGGTGGGCGGCATGGGCCTTGAACTCCGTCGCCATGGCGCCGTCCACGGGCAGGATGATCTCACACCCGCGGGCAGCCGCCTTCTCCATGATGGCGCGGGCCTGGTCGGCCATGTCCTTTTCCGCCAGGGACCGGCCGGTGGGGCGGCCCTGGGCAAACAGGAAGGTGTTGGCCATGCCCCCACCCAGGACCAGCATGTCCACCTTCTCGATCAGGTTCAGCAGCAGGTCCAGCTTGGTGGAGATCTTGGCCCCGCCGACCACGGCGGCCACCGGGCGCTCCGGTGCTGCCAGGGCCTTGCCCAGGGCCTCCAGCTCCGCCTGCATCAGGCGGCCGGCATAGGCGGGCAGCAGGCGGGCGATGCCTTCCGTGCTGGCATGGGCGCGGTGGGCGGCGGAAAACGCATCGTTCACATACAGGTCGCCCAGGGCGGCCATCCGCGCGGCCAGATCGGGGTCGTTCTTTTCCTCCCCCTTGTGGAAGCGGGTGTTCTCCAGCACCAGCACCCCGCCCGCGGGAAGGGCGGCGATGGCGGCCTGTGCCGCGGCACCGACACAGTCATCGGCGAAGGCGACCGGGGCACCCAGCGCCGCCTCCATCGCGGGCAGGATCTGGCGCAGGCTGTACTTCGCCTCCGCCCCGTCCTTCGGCCGGCCGAAATGGGACAGCAGCACCACCTTCGCCCCCTTGGCCGACAGCTCCCGCAGGGTGGGGACCAGCCGGTCGATGCGGGTCGTGTCCGTCACCGCGCCATCGGCCACGGGCACGTTCAGGTCCACCCGGACCAGCACCGTCTTTCCGACGGCGGCGATATCGTCAAGGGTGTGGAAGCGCATGATCTCTGTCCCCCCGGGGATGGTTCCGTGTCGGGGCGGGAGACAAGCACAGCGGGCCCGATGTTTCAACGCCTCGGGCTCCGCCCGGCGGGGGTGGGGCTCCGCCCGGCGGGGCAAGGCCTTGATCCCGCCCGGTACCAACCCACGATTCCAGTTGGCAGCCCACAAGCGGAGGAGGGATCGGGGATGGCGGGACCGGCGCAGGGGATCGTCTATGCGGCCAGCCAGGCCGCCCGGGTCGGCTGGTTCTTCGGGCAGTATGCACTGGCCGCCCGCATCACCGGCCCCACCGTTCCGGCCGAGGCGCTGCCTGCCGGCCCCTGGCCCGGGGTGGGGGAGGTGCTGGCCGATCTGCGCGTGCTGCTGGAGACGGACTGGGCGAATATCCGGGCGGGCCTGTATCCAGCGCCGGCGGACATGGTTCCCGATCCGCGCCGCATGCTGGCCGATGCCGCCCGTTTCTTCCGCGACCTGCCCCGGGTCCAGGCCCGGCGCCGCGACCGCGGCAATGCGGAGGTGGTGCGGGAACCCGTGCCGGGGACGGAGCGGCTGCCCCGCTATTTCCGCCAGAACTTCCACTACCAGACGGGCGGCTACCTGACGGCGGAGTCGGCACGGCTCTACGACCACCAGGTGGAGGTGCTGTTCGGCGGCGGTGCGGATGCCATGCGCCGCCGCGCCCTGGTGCCCCTGGCCAGTTTCTTCCGCGACCGGCCGGTGCGGGGCGCCCGGCTGCTGGACGTGGGTACGGGCACCGGCCGCTTCCTGTCGGCGGTGAAGCAGGCCTATCCGGCGCTGGAAACGGTGGGGCTGGACCTGTCCCTGCCCTACCTGGGGGAGGCGCGGACCCGCCTGGCCGACCGGCGGGGCGTGGGGCTGGTCCAGGGCCCGGGTGAGCGCCTGCCCTTCGCCGACGGCACCTTCGATGCGGTCACCACCGTCTTCCTGCTGCATGAACTGCCGCGCAAGGTGCGCCAGGCCGCGGCGGCGGAAATGGCGCGGGTGCTGAAGCCCGGGGGCATGCTGGTGGTGGTGGACAGCCTCCAGACCGGCGACCGCCCGCGCTACGACGCGCTGCTGCGCCTGTTCCCCCTGGCCTTCCACGAACCCTATTATGCCGATTACACCGCCCAGGACCTGGCCACTCTGTTCACCCCCGCCGGCCTTGTGCCGGAAGGCCCGGCCGACCTCGCGTTCATAAGCAAGGTCACGGTCTGGCGGCGGGGGTGAGGGGGGGGCTCCCTCTGGCCATCGTCGATCCGGTCATCCTCCCGCAGCATCTCCGCCGACCCCAGCCGGTCCAGCACCGCAAGCGCCCCCTCCGGCGTCCCCCGCGCCGCCCGCATGGCGAAGAACCGGGCCGCTTCGGCCGGATTGCGTCCCTGCGTCATGATCCCAATCCCCGTCCTTTCCCCCGGGTTGCCCCGGCACAGACCTTCATCACCCTTGTTATGAGGATACCATCCCGCCCCCTTCCCTGCATCCAAGTCCCATCAGCCCCGCCTCATCACCTCGGCCCCATCACCCCGGCCCGGCCGGGGGCGGAAAATTTTTTGCCCGCCGCGGTAGACAGGGTGTTGGGATGATCGGTAACCAAAGTTTCATATTTCGAATCGCCAGCCCGACATGTGCCTTCGATGGGCGCCGATGTCTGGCTCGGCGGGCGGGTGACGTTGGGCACCTGTTCCGTCGCGGCGGTGGATGGGTCAAGGGGCGGCGGGCCGTGGGCCCGGCCGGAAACAGGATGTCGGGACAGGAAATCGAACTGAAACTGCGCGTGTCGAAGGCGGATCTGGCGAAGCTGCGGGCCGCCCCGGTCCTCGCTCCCCCATCGGGGGAGGCGGAAGCGAAGCCCGTGGCGAAGACCCTGGAAAGCACCTATTTCGACACGCCGGATCTGCGCCTGCACGCCTTGGGGTGGAGCCTGCGGGTGCGCAAGATCGGGCGCAAGCTGGTGCAGACCCTGAAGGCGCCCGGTGCCGCCACCGGCGGCATCGTCACCCGGGGGGAATGGGAAAGCCCGGTCGCCACCCTGCACCCCGATCTGGCCGCCCTGCCCGACCCGGTGGTGCTGGACGCGCTGCAGCCGCTGGACGTGGCGGGGCTGCAGCCGATCTTCACGACGAAGATCCGCCGCACCACCCGCCTTCTCCACCCCGCCGACGGCACGGCGGTGGAGGTGGCCTTCGACCAGGGGGAGGTGGTGACGCCCGACGGGCGCACCCTGCCCATCCATGAGGTGGAACTGGAGCTGAAATCCGGCGACACGGCCGCCCTCTACGCCCTGGCCCGCAGCCTGAACACCGTCGCCCCGCTGCGGGTGGAGCTGCTGAGCAAGGCGGAGCGGGGCTATGCCCTGGCGCTGGAGGAGCGGCCCCGCTGGATGAAGGCGGCGCGGGTGGACCTGTCGCCGGACCAGACGGTGGAGCAGGTGCTGGAGACCATCGTCCGCGCCTGCCTGGTCCATCTGGTCGGCAACGAGGCGGTGGCCCTGGCGGGGGAGGAGCCGGAGGGGGTGCACCAGATGCGGGTGGCCCTGCGCCGCCTGCGTTCCGCGCTCAAGACCTTCCAGACCCTGATCCCGGCGGACCAGTACACCCACCTGTCGGGGGAGGTGCGCTGGATCGCCACCGCCCTGGGGGCCGCCCGCGACTGGGACGTGTTCCGAACGGAGCTGCTGGCCCCGGTGGATGCGGCCTTCCCCGGCGATCCCTCCCTCGCGGCCCTGGCGGCGGCGGCGTCCCGCTGCCGGGAGATCGGGTATGGGGAGGTGCGGGCGGCCGTGCTCTCCCCCCGTTACACCACACTGCTGCTGGATCTGGCGGCCTGGGTGGACGGGCGGGGCTGGCGCAACCAGCCGGTCAGTGAGACCTCCGCCCTGCTGCTCCAGCCGATCACGACCCTGTCCGGCGATCTGCTGACCCGCCGCCACAAACAGGCGCGCAAGCGGGCCAAGGGCTTCGCCCGGCTGGACAGCAACCACCGCCACATGGTCCGCATCAGCCTGAAGAAGCTGCGCTATGCGGCGGAATTCTTCCGCGGCCTGTACGACGCGCGGGAGGTGAAGCGCTACACCGACGATCTGGCCGACCTTCAGGAGGGGCTTGGCCATCTCCAGGATGTGGCGACGGTGGAAAAGCTGATGATCCATATCCAGGAGGCGCTGGGACCCCAAGCACCCAAGGGCTGGGAGGCCGGGGCCGGCATGGTCCGCGGTTGGCACGCCCGCGGCCTGGCCGATCTGGAGCCGAAGCTGGTGCGCGACTGGGAAACCTTCGCCATGACCCGTCCCTTCTGGTTGGAGTAGGATCGGCGGGAAAGGGTTCGGCCGGGACCGGGCCGGGGGTCGGTATCGTGGTGATCGCAGGGGGACGGGCATGCTGACGGTGCTGGTGAGCAACATCAAGGGCGGGGTGGGCAAAACCACCATCGCCACCCACATCGCGGCCAGCCTGGCCGTCGGCGGGCGGCGCACGGTCCTGGCCGATGTGGACCGCCAGCGCTCCTCCCTGGGCTGGCTGGGCCGGCGGGGCGGGACGGTGGCGGCGATCCACGGGCTGGACTGGGTGAAGGGGGTGGGCGACGTGCCCGCCGGCACCGACGCCCTGGTGATCGACGCGCCCGCCGCCATGAAGCCCAAGGATGTGGAGGAACTGGTGCGGATGGCCGATGTGGTCGTCCTGCCGATACTTCCCGGCGCCTTCGATGAGGCGGCGACGGAGCGGTTCCTGGCGAAGCTGGAGGAGCTGAAGGCCATCCGCAAGCACCGCATCCCGGTGGCCGTGGTCGGCAACCGCCTGCGCCCCCGCACCAGATCGGCGGAGCGGCTGGACACCTTCCTGTCCGGCGTCGGCCATCAGGTGGTCGCCCGCCTGCGCGACAGCCAGGCCTATCCCGACCTGGCAGCATCCGGCCTGACCCTGTTCGACCAATCCGGCAAACGCGCCGCCGACCTGAAAACCGACTGGACCCCGCTGCTGGACTTCATCCACAAGCCCACGGGGACGTAGGTCGCGTAGGCGGCGTAGGTCGGATTAGCGCAGCGTAATCCGACACCTCCCAACCGCCGACCAGCAGCACCGACCCCCTCTCCCCTTGAGGGAGAGGGAGGGGCCCGCGCTGGAGCGACAGCGGAAGCGTGGGAGGGTGAGGGGTCCGGCAGCACCGGCCCTTCAACGACCCTGACTCACCGGCCCTGGAGTACCCCTCACCCTCCCATTGCGTGCGCAATGGGCCCCTCCCTCTCCCTCAGGGCTAAGGGAGTCACACATTTTGAGCCAGCGCCCAGCCGTGCTTGATGGCATCGAAACGCATGAGGCCATCATGCATGGTTTTGGGTCCCGGCGGTTTGTATCCGC
>JBJOKR010000210.1:0-8049 GCA_046045995.1 Pseudomonadota bacterium
ACCGGCCCGGCACCTCGTCTCGATTACCCTTGTTACGAAGGGCGATCGGCGTCGGATCACATGGTTTGGAAAATTTCTAATATGCGTCCAACCTGCGGATAAGGGGGGAGGCGCCCGTGTTCCCTCAGGCGCTGGGCGGCCGCTCCGCGGTCTTGTCCCACGCGGGCATGGACCCCCGCCGGCGATCGCCGGCGGCACAGGTCCGCCATGCCGCCGATATCAAACCTCCACCAGCTCCAGGATCTCCCCATCCGGGGCGAAGCAGCCGCAGACCAGGGTGCCGCCGAAGCCGGCGCCGCCGTCCAGGGTGACGGCATGGGTGGTCACCTGCACCCCGCCATGACCGGGGTCGAAGCCGCGGACTACCCGCAGGAATTCCCCCACCGGTTCGACGATGCGGGGAAAGCCTTGCCAGCCCCACCAGAAACTGTCCCCCTGGGCGCCCAAGGGGCGGCTGGGGTCCAGCCCGGCATTCACGAACAGCAGACCCGATGCCGGGTCGCCCGTGCCGGTATAGGCGGCGCGGCGCAGGGCGGTATACAGCGCATCATGGCCGGGGATGGCACGCTGGGCCGCGCGCAGCTGGTTGGTCCAGCGGGTCAGGGTGACGGCCCCGTCCCGGGCGGCGGCCATGCCACCGGGCCCGTCCCCGCCATAGGCGGTGAGGGTGGCATCCACGCCCTGGGCCAGCATCCAGTCCAGCACCTGGGTCGGGTTGGGCGCGAACTGGAGCTGCAGCAGCTTCTGCCACATCTCCTCCTGTCCGCCGCGCAGATAGACCACATCCTCCGCGATGACGCCGCGGATGGACAGGATCGCCCGGCGGAAGGCCAGCAGCTCATCCACGGTCTGGGCCACGGCGGGGCCGCGGCCGATCATGTTGCCCAGATAGACCAGCCGGTCGCCGGGGCGGAAGCGGCTGCCGATATCGTCATGAAGGGCGGCGAGCCGCGTCGCCTCCCCATGCACCGCGCCAACGGCCCAGATGCGGCGGGGACGACCGAGCTGCACGAATTTCTGCTGTTCAGGCATGGACACTCGAGTCCGACGGAGCGGGAGTCGCGGGGCGAGTGTAGGCCCTGGGGCCATGCAAAAAAAGGGGCGACCTGCATCGGCCGCCCCTTCTATCCGTCTGGTGCCCCGTACGGCTTCCCGTCTCTCCCACTATGGGGGGATCAGGCGGCCTTGCTCAGCACCGCTTCAAGGCGCTCGGTCGCCTTGGCCTCATCGATCTTCTCGACCACGGCCAGTTCCCGCGCCAGACGCTCCAGGGCGGCGTGATAGATCTGCCGCTCGCTATAGGACTGGTCGGACTGGTCGGCGCCGCGATACAGGTCTCGCACCACCTCCGCGATGGAGACGGGGTCGCCTGAATTGATCTTCGCCTCATACTCCTGGGCGCGGCGGGACCACATGATCCGCTTGATCTTGGAGGGGCCCTTCAGCGTCTCCAGCGCGGCCTTGATCCGGTCCTTTGAGGACAGGCGGCGCAGGCCGGCCTGCTTCGCCTTCATGACCGGCACCTTCAACGTCATCCGCTCTTTCTCGAACTGGATGGCGTAGAGGGTCACCGTATGCTCGGCGATGCTGTGGGTCTCGATCCCGATGATCTTGCCAACGCCATGTGCCGGATAGACGACATGGTCGCCCGTGGTGAAGTCGAAGGTTTCGGACATGTTCGCTCGGCTCTCACTTTCCGCGGAGGGTCGGGGGCACATGACGTGCCGCCGCCGGGCCAGGCCAGGACGCAAAGACAAAGGCTTCGGGGCGACCGCACGGAACGGCCGTCACCAGCCTGTCATCTCTGCTTAGGCGATGCGGGACGGGGCTTACGCGCGGAACCGCACGGCGCACCGGTCGTCGCATGGACAATATAGTCCATGTGACGCCTGGGTTACAGAGCAAAGGACAGCCGCGTTCGGGATTGGTTCACAGAATGCCGCAAGGGACGGGCATGCGAATCGCGCATGTCTTGCGGCGGGGGAGGAGTCTGCTGCGCAGGCTGCGGAAGCGGGTCATGACACCCTCTCCCTCAGGGGGAGAAGGGGTATCGGCGCCATTGGCCGCGAGGGGCGGCGGGGTTTGGGATTATCAGGTGCCCTTGCCCGGCGCGGGGTCGAAGTATTTGGCGAATTTGTCGGGTACGCCCTTCCACTCATCGGCATCGGCCGGGGCAGGCTTCTTGCGGTTGATGTTGGGCCAGGCGACCGCGTAGTCGCGGTTCATCTCCAGCCACTTCTCCGCCTGGGGATCGGTGTCGGGGATGATGGCTTCGGCCGGGCACTCCGGCTCGCACACGCCACAGTCGATGCATTCATCCGGGTGGATGACCAGCATGTTGTCACCCTCGTAGAAGCAGTCCACGGGGCACACTTCCACGCAGTCCATGTACTTGCACTTGATGCACAGTTCGGTGACGACGTACGGCATCCTCGACCTCTCTCCTCTGTCCCCCGCCCGGGCGCCTCACACGGCGGGATCGGAGCCCGGAACCTCGGGGCCGGACGGAAGGCCGCGGCGGGCCTTCACCCGGCGCAGCGCTTCGCCCCGATCGCGGTCGGAGACGTAGAGCAAACCCCCCACCCGGCGCAATAGGCTGGATTCGAGATGGTGGAGTTCGCCATCCGCATAGACGACCTCCCACAGCATCTCGATGATCTCCACCCGCTCCTCATAGTCGCACTGGTCCTTGATCCGGCTGGTGAAGGCGTGCCATTGGGCCGGGCCTTCGGTCAGTTTCTCCGCCGCGGCGATCAGTTCCGCCGTCTGCCCGTCGGTCAGGCGGAAGCGGCCCTTCAGCAGGTCATGGATACGCCCCCGCTCCTCCGCCGTGACGGCATCGTCCAGCCGCGCCGCCTCCAGCAGCAGGGCGGCTGCGGCCAGGTGCAGGCGGTCGGGGCGGGAGAGGCCGGCCAGGGCGCGGTCGGGCTGCTCGAACAGGGATCGGATGCGGGTCCACATGGGCCTGGATTTGGGTGGGGCAGGGGGGAACGGCAACCCCCGCCGGCGGGCAGGGGCACCACCGGGCGTAACGGTGGCAGGCGACCGGCGTTCCAGGACGCGCCGCAGGTACGCTTCGCCCGAAGACCCTGGCGGGGCGGGTTGAAGCGTTGTATTCATCCGGATATAGCCCTGCCGACCCAGCCGAGGGAGAAGCCAATGCCGTCCCGTCCCACCCGCCGCCTTGCTTCCAGCCTGCTGGCCGGGCTCGCCCTGGTCCTGGTCACGTTCGGCGTCGTCAAGCCGGGCCTGGCCGCGGCGCGGGATGGGGCGGCGCGGGCGGGGGCGGGCCTGACCGTCTTCGCCGCCGCCAGCCTGAAAACCGCCATGGAGGATGCGGCGGCCGCCTACAAGGCGGAAACCGGGGTGTCTGTCACCATCTCCGCCGCGGGCAGCCCCGCCCTGGCCCGGCAGATCGAAGCGGGGGCACCGGCGGACCTGTTCATCTCCGCCGATCAGGCCTGGATGGACCATCTCCAGGCCCGGGGCCTGATCCGGGCGGAAACCCGGGCCGACCTGCTGGGCAACCGGCTGGTCCTGGTCGCCGCCCCGGGGGAGGGGGCCGTGGATCTGGAGGGGCTGCCGGGGGCCCTGGGGGACCGGCGGCTGGCCGTCGCCCATGTGGAGGCGGTTCCCGCCGGGCGCTATGCCAAGGCGGCGCTGGCGCATTTCGGCCTCTGGCCTACCCTGGCGGGGCGGCTTGCCCAGGCGGAGAATGTGCGCGCCGCCCTGGCCCTGGTCGCCAGGGGGGAGGCACCCTATGGCATCGTCTATGCCACCGACTCGGCGGAGGAGCCGCTGGTGACAGTGGCCGCCGCCTTCCCCCCGGGCAGCCATCCGCCCATCCTGTATCCCGCGGCCGTGACCAGCGGCAGCGGGCAGGCGGAGGCCGCGGGAGCCTTCCTGGCCTGGCTGTCCGGCCCGCGGGGGGCCGCGCTGTTCCGGGCCCGGGGCTTCACCCTGCCCGGGGATGGCGATTGATGCCGCCGCTACCCCCATGGATATGACGCTCACGCCGGAGGAATGGACGGCCCTGCGGATCAGCCTGAAGGTCGCCGCCTGGGCCACCATCGTCGCGTTGCCGCTGGGCTTGCTGACCGCTTGGGCGCTTGCCCGCGGGCGGTTCCAGGGGCGGATGCTGCTGGACGGGCTGGTCCACATGCCCCTGGTCCTGCCGCCGGTGGTGACCGGCTATGTCCTGCTGCTGTTGTTCGGGCGCAAGGGCCCGTTGGGGCAGATGTTGGAACCGCTGGGCATCGTCTTCGCCTTCGACTGGACGGGGGCCGCCCTGGCGGCGGGGGTGATGGGGTTCCCGCTGATGGTGCGGGCCATGCGCCTGTCGCTGGAGGGGGTGGATACACGGCTGGAGCAGGCGGCGGCGACCCTGGGCTGCCCGCCCTGGCTGGTCTTCCTGACCATCACCCTGCCGCTGATGCTGCCGGGCATCCTGGCCGGGGCCATCCTGTGCTTCGCCAAGGCGCTGGGGGAGTTCGGGGCCACCATCACCTTCGTCTCCAACATCCCGGGCGTGACCCAGACCCTTCCCAGCGCCATCTACACCTATACCCAGGTGCCGGGGGGCGACGGGCCGGCCCTGCGCCTGACCCTGATCGCCGTGGTGGTCGCCGTGGCGGCCCTGGTGGCGTCGGAAATGCTGGCGCGCCGGGCCCGCCGCCGGGTGGAGGGGGCGGATGACTGATCCATCACCGCCCGCACTCCCCCCGACGGGACTGGTGCTGGAGATCGCCATCAGCCACCGGCTGGGGGGATTCACCCTGGATGCCGCCTTCACCGCCGGGCTTGGGGTGACGGCCCTGTTCGGTCGTTCCGGCTCCGGAAAGACAACCGTGGTGAACGCCATCGCCGGTCTGCTGATGCCCGACCAGGGGCGGATTGCGGTCGGCGGTCGGGTGCTGCTGGATACGGGGGCGGGGCTGTGCCTGCCCGCCCATCGCCGCCGCATCGGCTATGTCTTCCAGGAGGCACGGCTGTTCCCCCATCTGACCGTGGGTCAGAACCTGCTGTTCGGGCGCTGGGTGCGGCGACTGCCGCGGGATGGTGCGGCGCTGGACCGGGTGGTCGATCTGTTGGGGCTCGCCCCGTTGCTGGACCGGCGACCCCGCCACCTGTCCGGTGGGGAGCGGCAGCGGGTCGCCATCGGTCGGGCCCTGCTGGCCGAACCCGCCCTGCTGCTGCTGGATGAGCCCTTGGCCGGGCTGGATGCCCAACGCCGGGAGGAAATCATTCCGTTCCTGGAACGACTGCGCGACGGCGCCGGAATCCCCATGGTCCTGGTCAGCCACCAGATGGAGGAGGTGGAGCGTCTGGCCGGGACCCTTGTGCTGATGGCGGCCGGGCGGGTCCTGGCCTCCGGCCCCTTGGCGATATTGGCCGGGCGGTCCGACCTGATGCCCCATCTGGGCCTGCTGGATCCCGGGGTGCTGTTGCCCGCGCTGGTGGCGGGGTTCGACAGCACCTGGGGTCTGACCCGGCTGGACACGGCGGCGGGGCCGCTGACGCTTCCGGGGCGCATTGGAGGACCCGGGGCCGCCACGGCGGTGCGGGTGCGGGGGCGGGACGTGCTGATCTCCCTGGCCCCGCCGGAAGGGCTGTCCGCCCGCAACGCCCTGCCGGGGATTGTGGCGGCCCTGGCGCCCGTTCCGGGGGATCTGGCCGGTGCCGTGGTGCAGGTGACCGTGGACTGCGCCGGCCATGCCCTGATGGCGACCGTCACCGCCCAGGCGGCGGCGGAGCTGGGTCTGCGGGCCGGTGTGCCGGTCTGGGCGGTGGTGAAGGCGGTGGCCGTCGTCTCACCGCCCGGATGACCGCGGTTCCGGCTTCGACGGCGGCATGGCCGGGGCAAGGGCCTGTTCCAGGGCGGCCATCGGGGCGGCGGCACCGGTGCGGGCCCCCGCCTCCACTCCCCGGTAAAGGGCGACCAGGGCCCGGCCCCAATCGGTCAGGGCGGCCCCGCCGCCGCCGCTGCCGCCCGATTGGGTGGTGACGGCGGGCTGGGTGAAGATGCGGTTCACCTCATCCACCAGGATCCAGGCCCGGCGGTAGGACATGCCGAGCGCCCGGCCCCCAGCGGAGATGGAGCCAAGGCGGTCGATCTCCTCCAGCAGGCGGATCTTTCCGGGACCGATCTGGCCGCCATTGGCGAAATCCAGCCGCAGGGTCAAGCGGGCCGGCTGGGGCTGGGGCTGGGGCTGGGGCTGGGGATTGGGCGGGGGCATGGGCGGGATGCTGTCCATCGCCCAAGCAATAGCGCAGCCGCCCGCGCCCGGCCAGCACGGCCTTGCCAGATGGGGCACATGCCCGGCGGTGGCGCTTCCGCCCGCGGCCACAACGGCTATGGCGGCTTTACTGGTCATCTCTACAACGGGTGGGAATGCCCACCCCTGTTTAGGGGAGCAGGACTGTAATCCAGCGGCGGCTTGATTTCCCCTTTCCCTGGGGGTAGCATGGTCCTATACTTGGGCTCTCGCGCAATTCCACAAAACGTGGGTCCCAGGGTGATCGGCAGCCTCATCGCCATCTTCCAGTTCGCGTTTGTGACGCTGATCGCGGCCTTCGCCGCCGGCGTGGTGATCACTGTTGTCGCCCAGCTTTACGGAAGCTTCCTGCGCTATCAGGCGCGGGAGACGGACCTGCGGGACCGGATCGCCCGCTATTCCCGCCTGGTCACCGGCCTTCAGGACCGGGTGGAAAGCCGCAAGGCCGAAGCCGCGGGTGCCGCCACCCATCTGTTCGGCGCCCAGCGCCTGGAAAAGCAGCTCAAGACCAAGCTACGGGATCTGGAGAAGCAGCCCCACCGCTTCGTCCGCATGATCGGGCAGGAGATGATGCCCAACCGGCCGTTCGAGGCCTTGGCCATGAATTCCTCCGTCGCCCATCAGGTGAAGCGGGGGGAACGCCATGCCTTCTATGACAGCAGCTGGGCCCGCCCCGTGCCGGTGCATATCTGGGCCAAAAGCCAGGAGGAGGCGCAGGCGGAGTTCGAGCGCGTCTTCCCCCGCTCCACCGGGTTCAAGATGCTGGATATCCAGGCGTTGAGCGTCAACGGCCCCGGCGGGCCGGTCGCCGATGCCGCCGCCGCCGCCCGAGCGGCGGAGGAAGGGACGATGGACCTGGCGGCCATGATGGAGGTGGCCACCGGGGGAGGATCGGCCAAGGGCAAGGCCGGTCTGGTCCCGCCCACGCGGCGGACGTCCATGGAGATGCCGGCATGAACTGGTTCGCCATCACCCTGGGCACCATGATCGTTCTTTTGTCGCTGAAGCCCAGCGTCGCCCGGGCGCGGAAGCTGGTGCTGGACACCAAGGTCGGCCTGATTGAACTGCGGCGTCGGCGTGCGGCCCTCAGTCAGCGTCTGCGCGCCCTTGCCCGGGAAAGCCTGGGCCAGCGTCTGACCGCCGGCGCGGACAACACCGAATCCCAGGAGATGAACGATCGCGTTGCCCTGATGACCAAGCGGATCGAGGAGTTGGAGGCGGTGGACCGCCGCGTCCTGGTTTTCGATGAGCGGCGGGGCTTGGCCGAACAGGGCTGGATCCTGCTGATCCGCCGCCCCCGCAACGCCGCCCCGGCCCTGGAACCACCGGGTGTCACGCGGCTATGGGATGAAGGCCGTCTGGTCTTCGTCTTTGCCTCCGACGCGCGCAAGGCCCGGCGCAAGGCGCAGGTGCGCTTCCCGGAGGAGGGCGGGTTCGAGTTCGTGGAAGTCTATGCCCATGAAGCCGACCTGACCGAACCGCCCGCCATCAACAACGCGGTCGCCACCCGCTGATCGCGCGGCTTGCTGATCGCGCCACCCGCTGATCGCGCAGGGTGGGATGCTCCGCTGCCCGGCACGTCCGGTCGCCAGCCTTCCCCGTGCCACAGCCAAAAAAACAGCCGGTAGGGAGGACCCTACCGGCCGAGTTGAACAGGGAGGCTTCACGTCTGGGAGACGTCGGGCCAGGGGCCCAACCCCGGAGGGGTATCCGGGGCGAAGATGTCGGTGCCGACGGCACATTGTGCGGTGCAACACGCGACGCCTTGCAAGAT
>JBJOKR010000211.1:0-8023 GCA_046045995.1 Pseudomonadota bacterium
GGGTCTGTTCGGACTTGCCGTAGGTGTAATAGGCATCATAGCTCCAGCCCTCCAGCAGATCGGCGAAGTCGCCGCGCACGCCCGTGGTGATCTGGTACAGCTGGTTGGCGAAGGCGTTCAGGCGGGGCCCCATCTCCCGGAACCGGCGGTCGACGGTCATGCGCACTTCCGTCGGATTGCCCGCCACGCACTGGTCGGCGGCGATGCCGACGGCGGCGCAGATCTGGCTGCGCATGGCGGCCGGGATGTAGGGGTTGCCGATGGGCACGCTGTAGGTGTTGCCGAAGGTGCCGCTGGCGGCCAGCTGCGTGTCCACGTCGCTTTCGACGAACATGACATTGGCATAGGCCTGGGCGAAGGAGGTCAGGTCGTACCGGGCCAGGCCGGTGATCTGCTTCCGGACCAGGGGGGTCTGGTAATACTGCTCGGGGTTCGTGTCCTGGGTGTTGAAGGGGGCGACCAGGCTGCCGGTGGCCGTGTCGATCTGGCGGGTCGGCAGCGGCAGCACCGTGATGCGCGCCGGCACCGATGTGCCCGATCCCTGGAACAGTCCGGTGACGGAGGAGATGGGGCCGGTGGTGGACCGCGCATCGAAGCGCAGGGGATCTATCTTCGTATAGCCCGCGCTGATCACGGCATTGCCGCGGTCATTGTCGAAATTGCCGCCGACAGTGAAATCGATGCGGCGGCGCTTCGCATCCTCCTCGTCGGAAATGCCGTAGGTGGCGTTGACCTGCGCCCCCTCGAAATCATCGCGCAGGATGAAGTTCACGACACCGGTGATGGCATCGGCGCCATAGACGGCGGACGCCCCGCCGGAGACCAGATCCACCCGCTTGATCAGCGCCACCGGGATCGCATTCGTGTCGACGGAGCCGAACAGGTTGAAGGGCGTCACCCGGCGGCCGTCCACCAGGACGAGGCTGCGGTTGGAACCCAGGCCGCGCAGATCGACCGTGGCCGCCCCGCCGGACCCGTTGTTGGTGCCTGGACCGATGGCCGGGATGGCGACCGGAAGATCCTTCACCAGCCCTTCCACCGCCACCGGCTGGCTCTGCCGGAACTCCGTCTCCCCGACGGAGGAGATGGGGCTGTTGGCGACCAGGCCGGGCGTGCGGATGCGGGTGCCGGTGACGATGATCTCCTCCAGCCCCTCCGGCGGGGTCTGGGCCAGGGCTGCCCCGGGCGCCAGCATCGGGGCCAGCAGGATCGCGGCGGTGGTCAGCAGGGCCGAACGCGACAGTGTCGCGCAGGTGGTTCTTGCGGTCATTGGAAGCCTTCCCTCGATATGACATCCCGGATCACCGCCCCTCCCCCCACCCTGTGACAGGGACGGGAGAGATGACGCCGATCAGGCCGGGCATGAATATTCCAGGGTCGCCGCGGCGGATTAACTCCTATTCATTTCAATATCGTGAAATGACTGACCATGTTGTGAATATACATGGGTACTTACTGATCTGTAAGGATCTCTCACCACCATTATTCTGTGCGGCAGGTTGCGCCATGGGCGGACGGTGCCGGATCGGTGGAAAATCGTCGCGCCTGCAAAAAAATGTCAACAGCATCTGCCTATCGTGGCGTGTCATCCATTCCAACGGGGAGCGACCGATGCTGCGCATGGTCATCTGCGCCTTGCTGCTGGCGGTATCGATCCAGACCCCGGCGGCGGCGGATACGGTGCGCCTGCGCGCCGATGCCTGGTGCCCCCTGAACTGCGAACCGGGGTCCGACCCCGAAGGCTACCTGATCGACATCGCGCGGGAGGCTTTCGCCATCCACGGCATGACGGTGGATTACCGCTTGATGCCCTGGCCCCGGGTGCTGGCGGAAGGGCGCAGCGGCCGGATCGACGGGGCCATCGGCAGCGACAGCGTGGAGGCCGAGGGCATGGTCATGCTCCACCCCCTGGTCCTGGCGAAGACCGTGATCGCCGTGCGCAGCGGCACGTCCCTGGATTGGACGGGGGTCGGCTCCCTGGCCGGGCGGCGGGTAGCGGCGGCGCAGGATTACAGCTATGACGGCGGCCCGCTTGACCGCTATCTGCGCCAGCATGCGGGCGACACGGTGATGCTGGTTGGCGGGGACGACATCACCGAACAGCTTCTGCGCCTTCTGCTGAATGGCCGGGTCGATGCCATCGTGGAGGTGGAGGATGTGCTGCGCCACACCGCCGCCCGCATGGACGGGGGCGACCGGATCCAGGTGGCCGGCGTCATTTCCACCCGGCCCGTCGGCATCTCCTTCGCGCCGACGCCCAAGGGGCGGCGCTATGCGGAGCTTCTGGCCGCGGGGGTGGAGGATCTGCGCGACAGCGGCCGGCTGTCCCGCATCCTGGCCAGCTACGGCCTGACCGACCCCGCCGCCGCCGACCCGGCCACCACCCCGTCCCACTGACCGGCGCACTGACCGGTGCCCCATCCTCCCGGGCGCGCTTCCGGACAGGATCGTCCCGGCGGGCGGAACGGAGTGTTCCCGGCCGCTTCCTTTGTCAGGGTCGGCGCATCGCCCACCTTCCCGATCGATCGGGGGCCCGTCCCCCGGAGACGGAGGTTCCCCGATGCTGCCCGCCCTGTTCCTGTCCCACGGCGCCCCCAACCTGCCCCTGACCGATGCCCCCGCCCGCACTTTCCTGGCCGGGCTGGGGGCGGAGCTGGGGCGGCCCCGCGCCATCCTGGTCGTCTCCGCCCATTGGGAGACGGCGACCCCCCAGGTCAATGCCGTGGCCGTGAACGACACCATCCATGATTTCTACGGCTTCCCCCGGGCGCTTTACGCCCTGCGCTATGATGCGCCGGGGGATGCCGATCTGGCGGCGCGGATCGCACAGGACCTGACCCGGGCGGGGCTTGCGGCCGGGCTGGACCGCCGGCGCGGGCTGGACCACGGCGCCTGGGTGCCGCTGCTGCTGATGTATCCGGCGGGTGACATCCCCGTGCTGCAACTGTCGATCCAGAGCCATCTGGGGTCGGAGCATCACTTGCGCCTGGGTGCTGCCCTGCGTGGGCTGCGCCGGGACGGGGTTCTGGTGGTCGCCAGCGGCAGCTTCACCCACGACCTGTCGGAATTCCGCGGCCAGGCCATCGATGGACCGGAACCGGCCTGGGTGTCGGACTTCGCCGACTGGATGGACCAGGCCCTGACGGAACAGCGGATGGACGATCTGCTGGATTACCGCCGCCTGGCCCCCTTCGCCGCCAAGAACCACCCGACGGAGGAGCATCTGCTGCCCCTGTACGTGGCCCTGGGCGCCGGAACGGAGGGCGGGGAGGTGCGGCGCCTGCACCGCAGCGCCACCTACGGCGTTCTGCGCATGGATGCCTACGCGGTGGATTGAGGCTGTGCCCGGGCCGTCCGGGACAGGCGGAATTGCAGCGCCTTGCGGCAAAACTCCGGAACCGGTGGGGCGATGGTGGAGTGGGCGCGGGCGGGGGCATAGGCTGCCCTTCATCCTTGCGCCCCGCATCCGTCGAGGAGGCTGCCCCATGCCCATGCCGTTCGTGCCCGATCCCGTCACCCGCACCCCATCCGCCGACCTGCGGCCGATGGTGGTGCTGCTGGGGGCCATCCTCCTGCTGAGCGCTTGCGATCCCGGCCCGGGCGCCCAGCAGGACGCCGGTGCCATGGGCCCGCCCCAGGTGATCGTCAGCCCGCCGGTCCGCAAGACCGTGACGGAATGGGACGAATACACCGGCCGCTTCGCGGCGGTGGAGGAGGTGGAGGTGCGACCCCGGGTGGGCGGCTTCCTGGACAGTGTGAACTTCCGCGACGGCGACATGGTCAAGCAGGGCGACCTGTTGTTCGTCATCGATCCGCGCCCCTTCGATGCCCAATTGGCGGCCGCCCGCGCCGGTATGGCGGAAGCGCAGAGCCGGCTGACCCTGGCCGAGCGGGAACTGGCCCGGGCGCGCGACCTTCGCCGCAGCCAGGCGGTGTCGGAGACCATCCTGGACCAGCGCTCCCAGGAGCGGGAGGCGGCACAGGCCGTCGTCCTGGCTGCACAGGCGCAAGTGCGGCAGGCGGAGCTCAACCTGGAATTCACCCGAGTGACGGCGCCGGTCTCCGGCCGGGTCGGGCGGCGGCTTGTCACCCCGGGCAACCTGGTCAGCGGCGGCACGGCGGAAAGCACCCTGCTGACCACCATCGTCTCCCTGGACCCGATCCATTTCTATTTCGACGCCGACCAGACCGCCTATCTGCGTTATTCGCGCCTGTCGCGGGACGGCACACGGCCAAGTTCGCGGGATGTGCAGAACCCGGTGACCCTGTCCCTGACGGATGAGACAGGCTTCCCCCATCAAGGTCGGATGGATTTCGTCGACAACGTCATCGACCGGTCCACCGGCACGATCCGGGGGCGCGCCATCTTCAGCAACCCCGACCTGTTCTTCACCCCCGGCCAGTTCGCCCGCATCCGCCTGCAAGGCCGCGGGAACTATGGGGCGCTGATGCTGCCGGACAGCGCCATCGGCACCGACCAGTCCCGCCGCTATGTGCTGGTGGTGGGCGATGACGGCATCCCGCAATACCGGCCGGTGGAGGTGGGGCCCATCATCGACGGGCTGCGCGTGATCCGCACCGGCCTGACGGGGGAGGAACGGGTGATCGTTTCCGGCATCCAGCGGGTGCGCCCGGGTGCGCCCGTGACGCCGGTGTTGGAACCGCTGGCCGCGACCGCCGCCGGGACCGACACCGCCGGCTCCGGGGGGGCGCCATGAACATGGGGCGCTTCTTCATCGACCGGCCGGTCTTCGCCATCGTCCTGTCGATCTTCGTCCTGGTGGTCGGGGCGATCAGCTACCTGTCGCTGCCCGTCAGCCAGTATCCGGAGGTGGCACCGCCCACGGTGGTGGTGACGGCCACATATCCTGGCGCCAATGCCCAGACCGTGGCCGACACGGTCGCCGCCCCCATCGAGCAGGAGGTGAACGGGGTGGAGGGCATGCTCTACATGTCCTCCCAGTCCACCTCCGACGGGCAGATGCAGTTGACCATCACCTTCGAGCTGGGGACCGACCTGGACCAGGCCCAGGTGCTGGTGC
Organism: Pseudomonadota bacterium; assembly: GCA_046045995.1. Taxonomy (GTDB): domain Bacteria; phylum Pseudomonadota; class Alphaproteobacteria; order Azospirillales; family Azospirillaceae; genus Indioceanicola. Next base: position 5,043 of record JBJOKR010000211.1, read on the forward strand.
AGAACCGCGTGGCGGTGGCTGAACCCCGCCTGCCGGAGGAGGTGCGCCGCCTGGGCATCGTCACCCGCAAGAACTCCCCGGATCTGCTGATGGTGATCCATCTGCTGTCCCCGGATGACAGTCTGGACCAGCTCTACATCTCCAACTACGCCCTGCTTCAGGTGCGCGATGTGCTGTCGCGGGTGGAGGGGGTGGGCAGCATCACCCTGTTCGGCGCGCGCGACTATTCCATGCGCATCTGGCTGGACCCCCAGCGCATCGCCGAACTGGACCTGACGGCCCAGGACGTGGTTGCCGCCGTGCGGGCCCAGAACGTCCAGGTGGCGGGCGGGCAGTTGGCCCAACCCCCCTCCCCCACCGGGCGGGATTACCAGCTGAACCTGACCCTGCAAGGCCGCCTGACGGAACCACAGCAGTTCCAGAACATCATCGTCAAGACCGGCGATGACGGGCGGGTGGTCCGCCTGTCCGATGTGGCGCGGGTGGAACTGGGGGCGCAGAGCTACGTCACCAATTCCTATCTGGACGGCAAATCCGCAGTGGTTCTGGCGGTCAGCCAGCTTCCCGGTTCCAACGCGCTGGCCACCGCCGAACGGCTGAAGGCGACCATGGCGGAGCTGTCCCAGGGCTTCCCGCCCGGGCTGGAGCACCGCATCATCTACAACCCGACCGAATTCATCGACCAGTCGATCAAGGCGTTGATCGCCACGATCTATGAGGCGGTGTTCCTTGTCGTGCTGGTGGTGCTGGTCTTCCTTCAGCGCTGGCGGGCCAGCGTCATCCCCGTCATCGCCATCCCGGTCAGCCTGATCGGCACCTTCGCTGTGATGGCCGCCCTGGGCTTCACCATCAACAACCTGACCCTGTTCGGGCTGGTGCTGGCGGTCGGCATCGTCGTCGACGACGCCATCGTGGTGGTGGAGAATGTGGAACGCAATCTGGCCAAGGGCCTGACCCCGAAGGAAGCGGCACGGGTGACGATGGACGAGGTGGGCGGGGCCCTGATCTCCATCGCGCTGGTGCTGTCGGCGGTGTTCATCCCCACCGCCTTCATCCAGGGCATCCAGGGCCAGTTCTATCAGCAGTTCGCGGTGACCATCGCCGTCGCCACCATCATCTCCATGGTCAATTCCCTGACCCTCAGCCCGGCTCTCTGCGCCATGCTGCTGAAAGGGCATGAGGCGCACGGGGACACTTCCGCCCGCCTTGGCCTTCTGCAGCGGGCCATCAACGGTTTCAACACCGGCTTCGACCGGCTGGCGAATTCCTACGGGCGGCTGGTCGGGCGGGTCAGCCGGGCCTCGGCCGTGATGCTGGTGGTTTATGTCGCGCTCATCGCGTTGACCGGGTTCCTGTTCTCCCGGGTGCCGGGCGGCTTCATCCCGGCCCAGGACCAGGGCTATCTGATTGTCGCCATCCAGACGCCGGAGGGGACGAGCCTGGCCAAGACCGATGCCGTCATCCGCCGGGCGGAGCAGATGATCCTGGAAACCGACGGCATCGCCCATACCGCCACCTTCGCCGGGTTCAGCGGGGCGACGCGCACCATCGCCACCAATGCCGGCGCCATTTTCGCCACCCTGGTCCCGTTCGGGGAACGCAATGGCGTCACCGCCGACGGCGTTCTCCAGACCCTCCAGGGCAAGATGATGACGATCACCGATGCCATGATCTTCGTCGTGCCCCCGCCGCCCGTTTCCGGCCTTGGCACCTCCGGCGGGTTCGCCATGCGCATCCAGGACCAGGCGGCCCGCGGCCCCGCGGCCCTGGAGCAGGCGGCCTGGAGCGTCGCCATGCCCGCCAACGCCGTGCCCGGGCTGATCAACGTCTTCACCCCCTTCAGCGCCAGGTCTCCCCAGGTGTTCCTGGATATCGACCGGGTGAAGGCGCAGATGCTGGACGTGTCCCCCGCCAGCGTCTTCAGCACGCTGGAGGTCTATCTCGGCTCCGCCTATGTCAACGACACCAACCTGTTCGGCCGCACCTTCCGCGTCACCGCCCAGGCCGACAGCCAGTTCCGCCTGGATCCGGAAAGCATCGCGAAGCTGGAGACGCGGAACGCCAACGGGGACATGGTTCCGCTGGGGTCCTTCGTCGATTTCCGCTATGTCACGGGGCCGGACCGGGTGCTGCGCTACAACCTGTTCCCGGCGGCGGAGGTACAGGGGAACACCCTGCCCGGCTTCAGCTCAGGACAGGCGATCGCGGCGATGGAGCAGGTCGCCGACCAAGCCCTGCCCGACGGATTCTCCGTGCAGTGGACGGATCTGAGCTACCAGGAAAAGAACACCGGCAATTCCGCCCTGTATATCTTCCCGCTGTGTGTGTTCTTCGTCTTCCTGGTCCTGGCCGCCCAGTATGAAAGCTGGTCCCTGCCCTTCGCCATCATCCTGATCGTGCCCATGTGCCTGCTGTCGGCCTTGGCCGGGATCATGATGCGGGGCATGGACAACAACATCCTGACCCAGATCGGCTTCGTTGTCCTTGTTGGCCTGGCATCGAAGAACGCGATCCTGATCGTGGAATTCGCCCGACAACTGGAGCAGGAGGGCAAGGAAAGGATGGAGGCGGTGATCGAGGCATGCCGCCTGCGCCTGCGCCCCATCCTGATGACCAGCTTCGCCTTCATCCTGGGTGTGGTGCCGCTGATGATCGCCAGCGGGGCAGGGGCGGAAATGCGCCAGGCCATCGGCACGGCCGTGTTCTTCGGCATGCTGGGCGTGACCTTTTTCGGCCTGGTCTTCACCCCGGTCTTCTACGTGGTCATCCGCCGGTTGTTCGGAGGCAAGACCGGGGAAACGGCCGCGGCTCCGCACCCCCACCCCGCCACCCCGGCGGAGTAAGCGAAAAGGTGCAGGCGAAACCCCCTCCCCCTGAGGGCTACGGGATGCACACATCTTGAGTGCTCTTGCCAATCTGGTGCTTGCGTGATTCGGTTGGTGTCGGATTTGGTGGGAGGGCGTGGCGATGGCGTGGCTTGA
>JBJOKR010000212.1:0-7975 GCA_046045995.1 Pseudomonadota bacterium
CACGCCGATCATGCTAACCTGTCCCACGGACGCCTCCCTCAGTAGCGGTTAAGACACCCACTACTCTGGCACACAGATGCCGTCAGGGGGGCGTCCACCCCATCGGGGCGAGCGCAAGTGAGGGCCGACACCCCCAAGCCCAGTCCCCCTGTGCGCCAAACCGACCGCGAAGGAATGTCGCCCCTCGGGCTCCGCCCTCGCAGCGACCTACGTCGCGCGCCGCACCCCGTAGGTCGCAAGAAGCGCAGCGGATTGCGACATCCCTCCCCGACCCATGTCGCATTGCGGCCTCCGGCCTTCATGCGACCTACGCCGCACTCCGTCGGTCGGGCAAGCGAAGCGCGGCCCGACATCCCAAGCCCCCGCCCCTATTCCCGGCGCCGCAACCCGTCGAACAGGCCCAGCGCATAGGCCGTGTGCAGGGCGAGCGGCGCGCCCCAGGCGACCAGGGGGATGACGAACCAAGCGACATCCGGGGTGGTCATGAAATTGATCGGCACCAGCAGCACCATCACGCCGAAATAGGCGATGAAATGGTTCAGCAGGCTGCTACGCCGCCGCCCGTCCCGCCGGACCTGATCCTCCGCCCCCGCGCCGGGGCCGGTCTCCCGGTCCTGCCGATCCTGCACCATTCCTGTTTCCCTTCCCTGCCTGCCTGGTCCCAATCCGGTCGCCCTGCGCGCGATGGGCTACCCCGCATCCCCGGCTTCTTGCGTGGGATCGTTCCCAGCCGGTCGGGGTTTTGACGTCAGCGGCCGCAGCAGGCACCTGCAACAGTGATCGTGTGCAACGTCCATCCCGTCCCGCCCCGGTCCGGCCAGGGACAGCCAGCTTCCTGCCAGATGGTCGTGCCCGGGCCAACCGTCCAGTCCCGTCGACAGGGTCTGATACCACGAAGTCCCACCCGGGCAACGGCCCGCGGGCCCGGACGCCCAACCCGATGGCCGGAGACAGACCCATGGAACTGGACCCGCTTCTGCTCGCCCGAATCCAGTTCGCCTTCACGGTCAGCTTCCATATCCTGTTCCCTGCCTTCACCATCGGGTTGGCCTCCTGGATCATGGTGCTGGAGGGACGCTGGCTGTGGACGCGCAACGACCTGTACCGCACCCTGTCCACCTTCTGGACCCGGGTCTTCGCCGTCAGCTTCGGCATGGGCGTCGTATCCGGCATCGTCATGTCCTATCAGTTCGGCACGAACTGGAGCCGGTTTTCCGATGTGGGCGGCTATGTCCTGGGCCCGCTGATCCAGTATGAGGTGGTGACCGCCTTCTTCCTGGAGGCGACGTTCCTGGGGATCATGCTGTTCGGCCGGGGCCGGGTGCCGGACAGGGTCCACTTCTTCGCCACCTGCATGGTGGCGCTGGGCACCCTGATCTCCGCCTTCTGGATCCTGTCGGCCAACAGCTTCATGCAGACTCCGGCGGGGTATGAGTTGCGGGCGGATGGGCGGATCTACCCCGTGGACTGGTGGGCCATCGTCTTCAATCCCAGCTTCCCCTACCGCTATGCCCACATGGTCATCGCCTGTTTCCTGACCACAGCCTTCGTGGTGGCGGGGGTTTCCGCCTGGCATCTGGTCGGGCGGCGGCATGAGGCCCATGCCCGGGTCGGTCTGACCATGGCGCTTGGGCTGATCATCGTGCTGGCGCCGGCCCAGATCGTCGTCGGCGACCTGACCGGGCTGAACACCCTGGAGCACCAGCCGACCAAGCTGGCCGCCATCGAAGGCCATTGGGAGACGAAGGCCGGCGCGCCCCTGATCCTGTTCGCGATCCCCGATCAGACGGCGGAGACGAACCATTACGAACTGGCCATCCCCAAGCTGGGCAGCTTGATCCTGACCCATGACTGGAACGGCGTGATCCCTGGGCTGAAGGACGTGCCGCCCCAGGACCGCCCGCCGGTCTGGATCGTCTTCTGGGCGTTCCGGCTGATGGTGGGGCTGGGATTGGTCATGCTGGCCGTCGCGGTGGTGGGTGGCTGGCTGATGTTCCGGCGGCGGCATACGACGACCCGCTGGTTCCTGCGCACCCTTCAGCTTTGTTCCCCCATCGGGTTCGCCGCCATCCTGCTGGGCTGGACGGTGACCGAGGTGGGGCGCCAGCCCTGGACCATCTATGGCGTGCTGCGCACCCCGGACAGCGTGACCCCGGCCATCAGCGGGGCGGGGGTGTTGACCAGCCTGATCGTGTTCTGGGTCGTCTACGCCATCGTCTTCACCGCCGGGATCCATTACCTGATGCGCCTGTTCCAGCGGGGGCCGGAGGCGTTCGCCGCCCCGCCGATTTCCACGCCGCAGCACCCCAAGCGCCCGCTTTCCGCGGCCGGGGAAGGTTCGGGCGTCGGCAGGCCGGCGGAGTGAGGGAGCATGCGATGACCGGAACGAGGATCCGCCCATGACGCCGGAAACCGGCCTGTCCGAGACGCTGACCCTGGTCTGGGCCGGGATCGCCGCCTTCGCCGTGTTCATGTATGTCTTCATGGACGGGTTCGATCTGGGGGTCGGCATCCTGTTCCCCTTCGCGCCCGGAGGGGAGCAGGACCGGGACCTGATGATGACCACCGTCGCCCCCATCTGGGACGCGAATGAGACCTGGCTGGTCCTGGGCGGGGCGGGGTTGTTCGCGGCCTTTCCCCTGGCCTATGCGATCCTGCTCCCGGCGCTGTACCTGCCGATCCTGCTGATGTTGGTGGCCCTGATCTTCCGGGGTGTGGCCTTCGAGTTCCGATTCAAGGCGGGGCGGGGCAAGGGCCTGTGGACGGCCAGCTTCTTTGCCGGCTCCCTGACCGCCACCATCGCCCAGGGCCTGATCCTGGGCGCCTTCATCCAGGGATTCGCGGTCACCGGCCGGGATTTCAGTGGTGGGATCTGGGACTGGTTCAGCCTATTCGGCTTGATGGTCGGCGCGGCGCTGGTGGCGGGCTATTCCCTGCTGGGGGCCGCCTGGCTGGTCTGGCGGACGGAAGGCGCGCTGCGGGACTGGGCACGGGCCCTGGTGCCGCCGCTTCTGCTGGTGGTGATGGGATTCTTCGCCCTGGTCAGCCTGATCACGCCCGCCTGGAACGGGGCCGTGCGCGACCGCTGGTTCGCGGAAGGCAACCTGCCGTTCCTGGCGCCGCTGCCCTTCGGCGCGCTGGTGGTGGCGGTGCTGCTCTGGCGGGCGGTGCGCCAGGGTTGGGACCGCAGCCCCTTCTTCCTGGCCATCGCCCTGCTCGCCTGCGCCTATGCCGGGCTGGCGGCCAGCTTCTGGCCCCTGATCGTCCCGCCGGATATCACGATCTGGGACGCGGCGAGCCCGCCCGAAAGCCAGATCTTCCTCCTGGTCGGCCTCGCCTTCCTGATCCCCACCATCCTCGCCTACACCGCCTTCACCTACTGGGTCTTCCGCGGCAAGATCCGGGCGGGACAGGGCTATGGGCACTGACGGGGGGGGCTGCGCGGGGTCTGTCGGCCCTCGCTTGCGTCCACACACGACCTACGGGACGGGAGAACAGCGGCCTAAACCACCCCGAAAATCCACCCCTCCGCCCGCGCGGCTTCCGCCGTCATGCCGGGCGGATGCCAGACCTCCGGCCGATCCGCAACCAGGCGCAGACCGGCGGCGGAGATCAGGGCGTCGCCCAGATGATCGTCGAAGCTGTCCGGCACGGTGGCGGACAGGGTGGCGCCAAGTGTGGCAGCGGCAGGGGCCAGGGCGGCGCGGTCGGTGATCTTGCGCACGCCATGCCCGCCCGCCTTGCGGAACAGGGTGGGATAGATCTCCACCACCACCGACCGCCCAGGCCCCGGTTCCTCAACCGGCCAGACGGAAAGCCGGTCCGGCCCGACGGCGGCACGCAGGGCCCGGAGCGAGCGCATGCCGGCGAGGGAGGCCTTGCCCACCTGTTTCGCCGCCGCCGCCAGCTTGAAGACCGACACGGGTGTACCCAGCCCCCCGGCGGCCGCCGCCACCTCCGTCATCCGGCGCTTGGTCGACCCGTCGCCCCAGTGGGCGGGGGTGGTGCCGCTGATCCAGAAGCTGGGGGCCAGGCGCGGGTCCAGCACGGCGGGACCGGCGAAATGATCGGGCGCCCCCGCACTCGCCCCCTCCACCAGGTCCCAGAGGGCGATCATGTCGGCAACACCCGGCACCCGTCCATCCAGATAGCCCACCCCCGGCACAATGGGCAGCCCGAAGGCGCAGTCAATTCCGATCAGCAGGCGATCCCCCGCCGCAATCTCCCCCGCCAGCCAGTCCACGGCCTCCCTCCGGCGCCAATGGCGCCCCGGGGACGGGACGGGGGTGACCACGCCCGCCCGGTCGCAGACGGCGATGGCAATGCCCTTGGCCGGGCTTGCCCCCGTCCAGTCGATGCCGATGAAGCGGTCGAAGCGGTGGGGCATGGTCGGGATCATGTCGATGTGGCTGGTGGCGGGAAGATGGGTCGGGGTGTGGGGACTGACAGGGCCAAGGAACGGACCAGCCGAGCGGTGCTGTAGCCCGCCCCTTGACCGTCTCGTCCGGTGGTGTGTCGGATTACGCTTCGCTAATCCGACCTACGATCCGCGCTGCACCCGCAACCTGGCCCACCAGTCAAGGCGCTTGCGGATCTCGCGCTCGAAGCCGCGTTCCACCGGCTTGTACAGCTCCCGCCGCCCCATCTCTTCGGGGAAGTAATCCTGGCCGCTGAACCCGTCCGGGGCGTCGTGGTCGTACTGGTAGCCCTCACCATAGCCGATCTGCTTCATCAGCTTGGTCGGCGCGTTCAGGATGTGCTTGGGCGGGGACAGGCTTCCCGTCTCCTTCGCGGCCCGGACCGCCGACTTATAGGCCGTGTAGGCGGCATTGGATTTAGGCGCGGTGCCCAGATAGATCACCGCCTGGGCGATCGCCAGTTCGCCTTCGGGGCTACCCAGCCGTTCATAGGCATCCAGGGCCGACAGGGCCTGGACCAGGGCGCTGGGATCGGCCATGCCGATATCTTCGGATGCGAAACGAATCAGGCGCCGGGCGATGTAGCGTGGGTCCTCGCCCCCCGCCAACATACGGGCGAACCAGTACAGGGCGGCATCCGTATCCGACCCGCGCAGGGATTTGTGCAAGGCGGAGATCAGGTTGCAATGCCCCTCCTGCGCCTTGTCGTACAGGGGCATGCGCCGCTGCACTGCGGCAGCCAGGGCGGCCGTGTCCAGGATGGTGCCATCGGGCAGGCGGAACAGCTCCTCGCACAGGTTCAGGCAGTAACGCCCGTCCCCGTCCGCCATGGCCTTGCATGCCGTGCGGGCATCCCCGTCCAGGGGCAGGGCCCGGCCCATCTCAGCCTCCGCCCGCTGGAGCAGCAGGTCCAGCGCCGGCTCATCCAGGCGGTTCAGGACGAAGACCTGGGCGCGGGACAGCAGGGCGGCGTTCAGCTCGAAGCTGGGATTCTCCGTCGTCGCCCCAACCAGGGTGACCGTCCCATCCTCCACATAGGGCAGGAATCCATCCTGCTGGGACCGGTTGAATCGGTGAATCTCATCGATGAACAGTAGGGTGCCCTGCCCGCCCGCCCGGCGTGCCCGCGCCGCCTCGAACACCTTCCGCAGGTCGGCCACACCGGTGAAGATCGCCGACAAGGGCTCGAAATACAGGTCCGTCCCGTCAGCCAGCAGCCGGGCGATGGTGGTCTTGCCCACCCCCGGCGGACCCCACAGGATCATGGAGGAAAGCCGCCCCGCCGCCAGTTGCCGGGCGATCGGCCCCCCGCCCTTCAGCAGATGGTCCTGCCCCACCACCTCCCCGATCGTCGCCGGGCGCAGCCGGTCGGCCAACGGGCGGGGGGCATCGGCGGAGAAGAGGGTGGCGGACATGGGCGGGATTCCCGGGGGAGATCGGCATCGGACATCAGCGAAAGGGGCGGATGTGTCTGACATGACCAACGGCCGCTGCCCGACACCGGGTCCCCTACCCCCCGATCGTCGTCGTCAGCACCTGGCCGTTGCGGCGGATGGAGACTGTCCAGGCCTTCGGCCGGCTCTGGAGCGCGCGGCGCAGGTCGGCGACGCGGGTGATCTCCGCCTCGTTCACCCGCAGCACCAGATCGCCCGGCTGGACGCCCAAGCCCGCGGCAACGCTGCGCGGTTCCACCCGCGTGACGACCACGCCGGTGGCCGCCGCCCCGGCATCAAGCCGCAACTCCTCCACCAGGGCGGGGTTCAGGTTCGCAACCTCCGCCCCGGTGAAGGGATTGCGGCCGTCGATCAGGGTGGTGTCCCGCGCCGGCTCCTCCGGCGGGGCGATCAGGCGCAGGGTCACGGTCTGCTCCCGCCCGTCGCGCAGGACGGTGACGGGGACCGTCCGGCCCACCTCCTGTGTGGCGATGCGGTAGCGCAGCGCCTCCGGTGTATCCACCTCCCGCCCGTCCACCTTCACCACCACATCGCCGATGCGCAGGCCCGCCTGCTCCGCCGGGCCCCGGGGCCAGAGCTGGTTCACCAGCACCCCCACCGGGCGGGACAGACCCAGGGATTGGGCCAGATCCGTCGTCACCGGCTGGCCCCCGGCGCCGATCCAGGGGCGCACCAGCTTGCCGCCGTTCTGGACCGCGGCGATGACCGTGCGGACCATGTTGCTGGGGATCGCGAAGCCGATGCCGATGGACCCGCCGCTGCGGCTGTATATCGCGGTGTTGATGCCGACCAGCCGCCCGTCCATGGTGATCAGGGCACCACCCGAATTGCCGGGATTCACCGCCGCATCGGTCTGGATGAAGAAGCTGTAGTCGGACACGCCGGCGGCCGTCCGCGACAGGGCGGAGACGATGCCGCTGGTCACCGTCTGCCCCACGCCGAAGGGATTGCCGATGGCCAGCACCAGATCCCCGACCTCCAGATCGTCGGAATCCCTGAACTGGAGGACCGGAAGTCGTTCCGCACCTGGATCGATCCGCAGCACGGCCAGATCCACCCGCTCATCCATCGTTTCCAGGGTGGCGGAGAATTCGCGCCGGTCGGCCAGGACGACGGTGATGTCATCCGCCCCGCCGATAACATGGGCATTGGTGACGATCAGCCCATCCGCCGTGACGATAACACCAGAACCAAGGGAGCTTTCCACCCGCTCCCGCGGGATACCGAATCCGGACCCGTCGCCGAAGAAGCGGCGGAAGAACGGATCGTCCATCAGGGGGGACAGGCGCGTCTGCACCCGACGGCGGGTATAGATGTTAACCACCGCCGGTCCAGCCTGCTTCACCACCGGCGCGAAGGACAGGGTGATCTGCTCCCGGCTGTCCGGCACGGCTACCGTTTGGGCCGCAGCGGGACGGATGGGCGGGAGGGACATCAGAAGCGCCGCAAGGACGCCCGTGGCCAGAAAGATTGGTCTCATGATCATGCCCCCGATTCTAGGGGTGTGCCGACCCGTGCCGAAAGGGGATCAGCCCCCGCCGCCGCAGCGGACCAGACACTGGCGGAATTCCGTATTGCACACGGCCGTCATGCCGTACTCGGTAGGGGCGGAGATGCCGCCGCTGCTCTGGGCCGAACGCTGCCCGGAACAGACATCGGCGCTCCGCTCACAGGCAAGGCGGCAGGCCTTGGCCGGATCGATCTGCCCCTGACGTTCCCGCTCCGCCGGCGGCGCCATGCAGGCGGCCAGCAGCAGGGGCAGAAGGGCGGCAAGGGCAAGGGATCGGCGGCTCATGGCATCGCATCCTGTGTACATCCCGTTCGGGCATAGCGCGCCGGGGCCCGCTGGGGCAAGGCGCTTTGTACAACTGTACCCGGATAACGCAAAAGGGCGGCCCCATGGGGACCGCCCTTCTGTCATTCCGGTATCGGAACGGCCTGACGGGTCAGGCCTGCTCCTCTACGGTTTCTACCTGCTCACCCGCCGGGCCGCTGTCCAGGCCCTTGGCGGCCGGATCGCGGTCCACCAATTCGATGATCGCCATCGGGGCGGAATCGCCGTAGCGGAAGCCGGCCTTCAGCACGCGGGTGTAGCCGCCGTTG
>JBJOKR010000213.1:0-7875 GCA_046045995.1 Pseudomonadota bacterium
CGAGGAGGTGGAGCGCCAGCACCCCTATTCCCAATGGGCGGTGCGGGCGCAGCTGATGACCGCCTATTCCATGTATCAGGCGCAGCGCTACGACGACGCGATCACCAAGCTGGACGGCTTCATCAGCCTGCACCCCGGCAACCGCAACGTCGCCTATGCCTTCTATCTGAAGGCCCTGTGCTACTACGAACAGATTTCCGACGTGCGGCGCGACCAAAGCATGACGACGGAGGCGCGCGCCGGCCTGGAGGAGGTGACCCGCCGCTTCCCCGCCAGCGATTACGCCCGCGACGCCAAGCTGAAGCTGGACCTGGTTCGCGACCACCTGGCCGGCAAGGACATGGAAGTGGGCCGCCAGTACCAGCGCGTCGGCCTGTATCCGGCAGCGCTCAAGCGGTTCCGGAATGTGGTGGACAATTACCAGGACACGAGCCACGTGCCCGAGGCCCTGCACCGAATGACCGAGACCTACATGGCGCTCGGTATCGTGGAGGAGGCACAGGCGACCGCCGCATTGCTGGGCCACAACTACCCGGGCAGCGTCTGGTATGAGGACACCTACCGTCTGGTCACCAACTCCGTCCCGGCGGAGGAGCGGTCGTTCCTGACCAAGGCGTGGCAGTGGGTGTTCTGAGCCGGCGTTCCGATCCACCGCCCGTTACCCCCTCTGCCGGGGGCGGCCCATCCGCCCCCGGTCCGCTGTCCGGATGAAGGCCCCATGCTCGTCACCCTCTCGATCCGCGACGTCGTCCTGATCGAACGGCTGATCCTGTCCGTCCGGCACGGGCTCTGCGTCCTGACCGGGGAGACGGGGGCGGGCAAATCCATCCTGCTGGACAGTCTGGGGCTGGCGCTGGGTGCGCGGGGTGACAGCGCCCTGGTCCGGCACGGCGCCGACCAGGCCAGCGTGACGGCGGAATTCGACCTGTCCGCCCGACCCGACCATCCGGCCTTCGCCATCCTGCGCGACCAGGACCTGGAGGTGGAGGATACGCTGGTCCTGCGCCGCACCCTGTCGCTGGACGGCCGGTCCCGCTGCTTCGTCAACGACCAGCCCGTGGGTGTCACCCTGCTGCGCCGCCTGGGGGAAACGCTGGTGGAGGTGCATGGCCAGTTCGAGACTCATGGCCTGCTGGACCCCCGCACCCATGGCGACCTGCTGGACGATTACGCCGGCCTGGCCCCCCAGGTGGAGAAGGCGGCCGCCCTTTGGCGCGGCTGGCGTCAGGCGGAGCAAGCCCGCATCCAGGCGGCGGAGGACGGGGCCCGCGCCCGGGCGGAGGAGGATTACCTGCGCCACGCCGGGGCGGAACTGGACGCCCTGGACCCCAAGGAAGGGGAAGAACAGGAACTGGCGGAAAAGCGCAGCACCCTGCAACACCGGGAAAAGGTGGTGGCGGCGCTGACCACCGCCCATGCCGACCTGTCGGGGGAGCGCGGGGCGGAGCGGGGACTGGCCGCGGCCCTGCGGTCCCTGACCCGGATCGCGGAGCGGACGGGCGGGCGCCTGGACCCGGTGATCGCCGTGCTGGACCAGGCCGCGGCGGAGGTGGCGGAGGCGTCCCGCGCCCTTCAGGCCCTGTCCGCCGATATCGACCATGACGGCGGCAGCCTGGACAAGATCGAGGAGCGGCTGTTCGCCCTGCGCGCCGCCGCCCGCAAGCACGGGGTGGAGGTGGATGCCCTGCCCGCCCTGCGCACCGACATGGCCCGCCGCCTGGCCCTGATCGAGGATCAAGGCGACCTGCTGCAACGCCTGGCGAAGGAGGCGGAGGGGGCGAAGGCCGCCTATCTGGAGACGGCGAAGGCCCTGTCCGCCGCCCGGACCAAGGCGGCCTCCCGCCTGGACAAGGCGGTGGCGGATGAGTTGAAGCCGTTGCGCATGGAAAAGGCCCGCTTCTCCACCCGCGTCGCCCCGGGGGGGGAGGAGACATGGGGCCCCCGCGGCATCGACGACATCGCCTTCCAGGTGGCGACGAACCCCGGCGCCCCGCCGGGCCCGCTGCACAAGATCGCGTCGGGCGGCGAACTGGCCAGGTTCATGCTGGCCTTGAAGGTCGTGCTGGCCCAGGTCGGCACCGTGCCCACCCTGGTCTTCGATGAGGTGGATACCGGCGTCGGCGGGGCCGTGGCCGATGCCATCGGCGACCGGCTGTCCCGCCTGGGCGCCAAGGGGCTGCAGGTGCTGGTCGTCACCCACAGCCCCCAGGTGGCCGCGCGCGGCGCCCATCACTGGCAGGTGCGCAAGCATGCGGCCGGGTCGCGGGTGAAGACGGAAGTGGTGGAACTGTCCCCCGCCGACCGGCGGGAGGAGATCGCCCGCATGCTGTCCGGCGCCGAAATCACCGAAGCCGCCCGCGCCGCCGCGGAAAGCCTGATCGGGGGGCAGGGGCGGTTGGTTTAGGCTTTGCGGGTCAAAGTCTGACCGCCTTGCCCTCTCCCCGCCCGCGCAATAGGGTATGCGTCTCCAGGGATGCTTGCCGCTGCCGCCTGCCATGCCCATCCGCCTCCCCCCCTCCGCCCTTCTGGCGGGCGGCCTACTTCGAAATGGCCATGTCCCGCCCCGACCGGGCGTCGATCCAGGCGGTGGATATCCTGGCCTGCATCGGAGCACCCGAACGCCGGATGCGACAGGCCGATGGCCGTATGCGATACTGGGCCTGGGTCGCCCGCGAAGGCCGGTGGCTGCGTGTCGTGGTGGAGGCGGATGGGGAGACCGTCCTGAACGCATTCTGGGATCGGAGCTTCAAGCCATGAATCCGGAAAACACGATCTTCTATGATCCGGCGGCGGACATCCTGCGGGTCGAACTCCGCCCCTGGCCGGAGGGTGGGGACCCATCCCTGATCGGCGGCGCCGATGCGGAGGAGAATCTGGTGATCCACTACGCGGGTGACGGCCTGCCCTGGGCCTGGGAGGTGGAGCAGGCATCCCGGCGCCCCGATCTTGTCACCCGTGCCCTGACCGCCCTGCGGAACGCCACCGGCGTGGCCGAAGCGGCCTGAGGGCCCGTGCGCCGTTGCCGCCAGGCCGGGCCCGCCCATCTTTCCCCGCATGATCGCCGCCCCCCTTATCCTCACCCTGAAGCTGGACCCGGCCTCCTTCGCCCTGTTCGAGCGGCTGCGGCTCTTGCACTTCCCGCCGGAACGCAACCAGATTCCCGCCCACCTGACCCTGTTCCACCACCTGCCCGGGACGCAGGAAGAGGCGGTGAAGGGCGATCTGCGCCGGATCTGCCGGGATACCGGTCCCTTCCCTATGGAGGTGGTGGAGGTCATGGCCCTGGGCCGGGGCTGCGCCTTCCGCCTGCGGTCACCGGTGCTGGAGGATCTGCGCGACCGGCTGGCCTCCCTGTGGGACGATTGGCTGATCCCCCAGGACCGCCAGGGCTTCCGCCCCCATGTGACGGTCCAGAACAAGGCCGATCCGAAGCAGGCGAAGGACACGCTGGCGGCTTTGCGCGCCGGCTTCACCCCCTTCCCCGTTATGGGCCAGGGGCTGCTGCTCTGGCGCTACATGAACGGCCCCTGGGAGAAGCGGGCGGAGATCGCCTTCCGCGGCTGACGGGGCGGCCCCTTGGATAGCCGGGGCGATTCGTGCAACCATCCCGACCGATGGAGGAACGGACCATGCGCACCATGACCGAACAGGAAGCCCGCGAACAGTTCGGCGCCGCCCTGGAGGCCAGCCAGAGCGGCCCGGTCCTGGTCCGCCGGGGCGGGGAGGATGTGGGTGTCCTGATCTCCACGAAGGATTTCGAGGAATTCAGAAAGCTGAGGGTGAAGAGGTTCCTCGACCTTTGCGACCAGATGGCGGAAGAGGCCGCGCGCAGGGGCATGACCGACGAGATCCTGGACGACCTTCTGCGCGACGCTTCGTGACGGGACCTGGTCGTGCCGCACCCCTTCCGCGGCATTCCCATCCTGTCGCCCCGGACCTTCCTGGACCGGCATCCAGGTCCTTGACGGGCCCGCCCCGGCGGACGACCTTGCGGGCCGATCTGTCTTCCGCCTGCCGATGATGGTGCCCGCCCATGTCCACCCCCGCCCTTCGCGCCCTTGCTGTTGCCGACCTGACCCTGGACCAGGCGAAGGCGGAGCATGACGCGCTGGTGGCGGAGGTGCGGCATCACCGGGACCGCTATTACCGCCAGGACGCGCCTGAGATCTCCGACGCCGATTACGACGCGCTGGAGCAGCGGCTGACGGCGATCGAGGCGGGGTTCAGTGAGCTGGTCAGCGCCGACAGCCCGACCCAGACCGTGGGCGCCGCCCCGGCCGGCGGCTTCGGCAAGATCCGCCATGCCGTGCCCATGCTGTCCCTGGGCAACGCCTTCACGGCGGAGGATGTGGACGGGTTCATCGATCAGATCGTCCGCTTCCTGACCCTGCCCTCCGCCGAGGGGTTGGAGTTCGTGGCGGAACCGAAGATCGACGGCCTCTCCCTCTCCCTGCGCTATGAAGGGGGTAACCTGGTCCAGGCCGCCACCCGCGGCGACGGGGCGGAGGGGGAGGATGTGACCGCCAATGTCCGCACCATCGCCGACATCCCCCAGACCCTGACCGGCCCCGCCCCCGCCGTGATCGACGTGCGGGGGGAGGTTTATATGGTGCGGGAGGACTTCCTGGACCTGAACCGCCGCCAGGCGGAGGCGGGGGAGAAGGTCTTCGCCAATCCCCGCAACGCCGCCGCCGGCAGCTTGCGCCAGTTGGATGCCCGGATCACGGCCAAGCGCCCCCTGCGCTTCTTCGCTTATACCTGGGGGGAGCTGACAGAGCCGTTGGCCGACACCCAGTGGGACAGCCTGCAACGGCTGAAGGCCATGGGGTTCCAGGTGACCGACGAAAGCACCCTGTGCCGGTCCCGGGAGGAGCTGCTGGCCTATTACGACCGCATCGCCGCGGAACGCCCGACCCTGCCCTTCGACATCGACGGTGTCGTCTACAAGGTGAACCGGCTGGACCTTCAGGACCGCCTGGGCTTCCGCACCCGCACGCCGCGCTGGGCCACGGCCCACAAATACCCGGCGGAAAAGGCGCAGACCCTGCTGAAGGCCATCACCATCCAGGTGGGCCGCACCGGTGCCCTGACCCCGGTGGCGGAGCTGGAGCCGATCACCGTGGGCGGTGTCGTCGTCAGCCGAGCCACCCTGCACAATGCCGATGAGATCGCGCGCAAGGACATCCGCGTGGGCGACACGGTCATCGTCCAGCGCGCGGGCGACGTGATCCCCCAGGTGGTGGAGGTGGTGATGGACCGCCGCCCGGCGGAGAGCACCCCCTTCATCTTCCCCACCCTTTGCCCCTGCAAACTGGCAACCCCCACCATCCGCGAGCCGGGAGAGGCGGTGACCCGCTGTTCCGGGGAACTGGCCTGCCCCTATCAGGCGGTGGAACGGCTGCGCCACTTCGTCTCCCGCAACGCCTTCGACATCGAAGGCCTGGGCATCGAGCGCATCCAGCTGTTCTACGACCAAGGACGGGTACGCCGGCCGGCCGATATCTTCAGCCTGGAAGCGCGGGAGGAACAGCGGCTGGACCGGCTGGTCGCCATGACCGGGTTCGGCAAGAAATCGGTGGAGAACCTGTTCCGCGCCATCGACGCCCGCCGCACCATCCCCCTGGACCGGTTCATCTACGCCCTGGGCATCCGCCAGGTGGGGGAGGCGACGGCCAAGCTGCTGGCCCGCGCCTACCGCACCGTGGCGCAGTGGACGGAGCGTATGGGGACCGCCGCAGCCGAGCGCGCCGCCAACCCGATTGAGATGAAGAAGCCGGAGCTGGTGGGGGAGGCCTATGCCGAGCTGTGCGCCATCGAGCAGATCGGCATCAGCGTGGCGGACGATATCTGTGAATTCTTCACCGAGCCGCATAACCGGGAGGCGCTGGACGATCTGCTGGCCGTGCTGGACCGGGTGGAGGAGCATGTGCCCCCCCGCCGGGCGGAGGGGAGCCCGGTGGCCGGCAAGACCGTGGTCTTCACCGGGACCCTGACCACCCTGGGGCGGAGCGAGGCCAAGGCCAAGGCGGAATCCCTGGGCGCCAAGGTCGCGGGCTCGGTCAGTTCCAAGACCGATTATGTGGTGGTCGGCGCCGATGCCGGTTCCAAGGCCGCTAAGGCCCAGGAGCTGGGCGTGACCATCCTGAGCGAGGAGGAATGGCTGCGCCTGATCGGTGGCTGATCCTGTAGCGTTCAGCACCAATTCTTGGGGATTCCGGCGATCAGGTGGCTGCCGGGGCCATCGGGCACTGCGGTCGTGACCCCGGGAATCCAGCATCCACGGCCTTCGGCTGTCCTGGCATGGCCCTTGCTGGTCGATGGGTATAGAGAGACCCATCAGCCCCTCATCAGGGCCCCAGAGACCAAGGATCGCCGCCATGCCCCTGAACCGCCCGTCTGCCGCCCGTGAGACTGCGACCGTCAGGTCCGCAGCCCGCGAGACTACCGCCCCTGTCGGCCTGTGGGTGCTCCGCCGGCCCCTGACCGGGATTGGCGTGGCGGCGGTGGCCCTGCTGGCCGCGGCCCCTGCCCTGGCCTTCGGCCCCCAGACCTTCACCAGCCGCGCGGTCACCGTGGATGGTTTCCTGGGCACGGTCACTGTGACGGTGGACGCGGCGGCGACCGGCACGACGGTCGCCGTCAGCGGGACGGAGCGCTGGCTGCGCGAAGTGACGGTGCGGGAGGAAGGCGGGCGTCTGATCGTGGAGCAGCGGGATCGCCCGCGCAACACCCGCATGGACGACCGGGCGGACTGGCTGGATGTGCGCCTGACCGTGCCCACCGGGGCAGCACTGACCATCGACGACCATATCGGCATCGGCCAGATCGGCGATCTGGCGGGCCCGCTGACCATTGAAGATTTCGTTGCCGGAACGATCACGGCAGGCACTGTCGCCCGGCTGGAAGCGGATGTGACCGGGTCCGGCGATGTCACGGTCGCCGCCGCCGATGAGACGGATGTGGACGTGGCCGGCAGCGGCGATGTGGAGGTGGGTCGCGTCAACGGGCCCCTGTCCGTGGACGTGGCCGGTTCCGGCAATGTGACGACCGGCGATGTGGCCGGGCCCCTGTCCGTCGATATCGCCGGGTCGGGCAATGTCACCACCGGTACCACCCGCGGCAAGGTGGTGGTGGAGATCGCCGGGTCGGGTGAGGTGCAGGTGGCCTCGGTCGACGGGCCGGTGGACCTGTCGGTCAGCGGATCGGGGAATGTGGAACTGGATGGCGGCACGGCCGATCCATTCACGGTCGGCGTCTCCGGCTCCGGCTCCGTCACCATGAAGGGCAATGCCCGCAATCAGACGATCAATCGTTCCGGTTCCGGAACTGTCCGGATCGTCAACGCGAACTGATCGCACCGCCCGCCCCCTGCCCACTGCCACCGCCCCTGCCCCGCCCCGACCGGAGATCCCGAGCCATGCGCCGCCTGAGCCTTGCCGCCCTTCTGGCCCTTCCGTTGACTGTCGCCTTCGCCGCGGCCCCTGCCCTGGCCTTCGGGCCGGAGCGCTTCGCCGCCGATACGGTGGAGGTGCGCAACCTCCTGGGCACCCTCACGATCACCGTTCAGGAGGGGGCGGACGGCATCACCGCCCGGGCCGAGGGGCGCGACAAGGACCTGCTGGCCCGGCTGCGCATCACCGGCAGCGGCAACAGCGTCGTCATCGACATGGACCTGCCCCAGGGGGAGGAGCGGGAGCTGAACCTGGACGATGACCGCACGCCCCAGGTGGAACTGACCGTCCCCGCCGGCACCGATGGGGTGGACGCCCCCCTGACGGCATCTGTGTGCCAGAGTAGTGGGTGTCTTAACCGCTACTGAGGGAGGCGTCCGTGGGACAGGTTAGCATGATCGGCGTGGATTTGGCGAAGCAGGTG
>JBJOKR010000214.1:0-7842 GCA_046045995.1 Pseudomonadota bacterium
TGGTCACTGGCGGAGTCCCGACCCCGTGAGGCGGGGGGCTAGCCCCCCGCCTCAACCCTCGACAAAGCCCAGTATAGCCTCATCCCAAGAGACAAGGTCACTGCGAGGGCGGAGCCCGAGGGGTGAGATTCCTTCGCGGTTTGCGCTTGGGAATGTCGGCCCTCGCTTCGCTCGCACAGACCTACAGGGGGCGACCCGAACCGGTCATACCGGCTTGACGAGCGCGTGGCGCTTCTTGCCGACGGAGAGTTTGACGGCGCCGTCAGCGGTGACATGGGCGGGGCTGATCTTGGCGAATTCGTCGGTCACGGGCTCGTCATTCACCTTCACCGCCCCCTGCTTGATCTGGCGCCGCGCCTCCCCGTTGCTGGCGACCAGGCCGGCCTGGGCCAACAGGGCGTAGACAAGGGCGCCGGCCGCAAGCTCATCCGACGGAATCTCCACCGTCGGCAGGCCATCGGCCAGGGCGCCCTGTTCGAAGGTGCGGCGCGCGGTTTCCGCCGCCGCTTCCGCCGCCGCGTCACCGCGGATCAGGCGGGTCACCTCTGTCGCCAGGATCTTCTTCGCCTCATTGATCTCCGCGCCCTGCAGCGCCTCCAGCCGCGCGATCTCCTCCACCGGCAGTTCGGTGAACAGCTTCAGGAAGCGGCACACATCCGCATCCTCCGTGTTCCGCCAGTACTGCCAGAAATCCCAATCGGGCAGGCGGTCGGCGTTCAGCCAGACGGCCCCGCTGGCGGTCTTGCCCATCTTCGCCCCGCTGGACGTGGTCAGCAGCGGGCAGGTCAGGCCGAACAGGTCGGCATTGGCGATGCGCCGACCCAGGTCCACCCCGTTGACGATGTTGCCCCACTGGTCCGATCCGCCGGTCTGGAGCGTGCAGCCGAAGCGGCGGTTCAACTCCACGAAATCATAGGCCTGGAGGATCATGTAATTGAATTCCAGGAAGGTCAGCGGCTGTTCCCGGTCCAGGCGCAGCTTGACCGAGTCGAAGGTCAGCATGCGGTTGATGGTGAAGTGCCGGCCGATATCCCGCAGGAAGGGGATGTATTCCAGCCGGTCCAGCCAATCGGCGTTGTTGACCAGGCTCGCCTGGCCCGGGCCTTCGCCGAAATGGAACAGCCGGTCGAAGACGGTGCGGATCTTGGCGATGTTCGCATCGATCTGATCATTGGTCAGCAGCTGGCGCGTCTCATCCCGGCCCGAGGGGTCGCCCACCTTGGTGGTGCCCCCGCCCATCAGCAGGATCGGCCGGCCGCCGCACTTTGCCAGCCAGCGTTGCATCATGGTGGGCAGCAGATGGCCCACATGCAGGCTGTCCGCCGTCGCGTCATAGCCGTTATAGGCGACGACCACCCCGTCGGTCAGTTGCTTGTCCAGGGCCTCCACATCCGTGCACTGGTGGTAATAGCCCCGTTCCAGCATCACGCGCAGGAACTCGGACTTCACCGTGCTGGGAACGGGGGTGGTCATGATCGGGGAACCCTTGTTGTCTTGAAAGCCAAGGCTGTCGCGTTTAGCACAGGATCATGCGCTTCGGCAGCCCGGTTTGCGTGAGGTTCCCCCATGCGTCCTTCCCTGAAGACCGCCATCGGCCTGATGAGCGGTACGTCCATGGACGGGATCGATGCCGCCTTGGTCCGCACCGACGGGGAAGGGATGGTGGAAACAAGCACCTTCCTGTTCACGCCCTACGACCCCGCCTTCCGCGCCCGGCTGCGCGCCGTGCTGGGGGGGACCGGCGATGTGGCGGGGGTGGAACGGGACCTGACCGACCGCCATGCGGAAGCGGTGCGCGCCCTTCTGGCGGAAGCGGGGCTGCGCCCGGGGCAGGTGGATCTGGTGGGGTTCCACGGGCAGACCATCCTGCACGCCCCCGAAAACCGCCTGACCTGGCAGATCGGCGATGGGGCGCGGCTGGCGACCCTGCTGGGCATCGCGGTGGTGAATGATTTCCGCAGCGCCGATGTGGCCGCGGGCGGGCAGGGGGCGCCGCTGGTGCCCCTGTTCCACCAGGCCCTGGCCACAGGGCTGGACCGGCCGCTGGCCGTGCTGAACATCGGCGGGGTGGCGAATGTGACCTGGCTGGGCCACGATCCCCTGGACGTGATCGCCTTCGATACCGGGCCGGGCAATGCCCTGGTCGATGACTGGATGCTGGCGAACACGGGCGCCGCCATGGATGCGGGTGGGGCGGCGGCGGCGGCGGGCCGAGTGGATACGGGCGCCCTGTCGCGGCTGATCCAGCATCCGTTCTTCGCCGCCCCGGCCCCCAAATCCCTGGACCGGGATGCCTGGAACGGCGGGGTGGTGCGGGGCCTGTCCGTCGCCGATGGGGCCGCGACGCTGACCGCCTTCACCGCCGCCGCGGTGGAGGCGGCCTTGCCCCACCTGCCGGAGGCACCGGTGCGCTGGCTGGTCTGTGGCGGGGGCCGGCTGAACGCCACGATGATGGGGATGCTGCGGGACCGCCTGGGCGTGCCGGTGGATCCGGTGGAGGTGGTGGGCTGGAACGGCGACGCGCTGGAGGCCCAGGCCTTCGCCTACCTGGCCGTCCGCTCCGCCCGGGGGCTGCCCCTATCGGTGCCGGGGACGACAGGGGTGCCGAAGCCGATGACCGGCGGGCGGTTGCACCGGGTGTAGGTCGTCCGGCCCCGTAGGTCGCAGGGAGCGGCAGCGCAATGCGACGGTACCGATGCTCCCGCGATGTGTCGCAATCCGGCCATCGGCCTTCTCGCGACCTACGTCGGCACCTTACTCCGCCACGGCCTTGGCCGGGGCCGAGAGCGCCTTGTCCAGGTAATCGTCCACGATCACGCCCAGTTCGTCCGACATCTGGTGGAAATAGTGGTTGGCGCCGGGGACCTTCCGATAGTCGATCCGGATGTCCTTCTGGGAGGAAAGCTTGTTCACCAGCCGGGCGACGGAGGGTTCGGGCACCGTCTCATCCCGTTCGCCGTGGATGATCAGGCCGGAGGCGGGGCAGGGGGCAAGGAAGCTGAAATCGAAGATGTTGGCCGGCGGGGCGATGGACAGGAACCCGTCGATCTCCGGACGGCGCATCAGAAGCTGCATGCCGATCCAGGCACCGAAACTGAAACCGCCGATCCAGCAGGCAGAGGCGTTCGGATTGTAGGTCTGCAGCCAGTCCAGGGCGGAGGCCGCATCCGACAGCTCCCCCTCCCCCCGGTCATAGGCACCCTGGCTTCGGCCGACACCCCGGAAATTGAAGCGCAGGGCGGAGAAGCCCCGCTTCGAGAAGGCATGGAACAGGGTATAGACGATCCGATTGTTCATCGTCCCCCCGTGCTGCGGGTGGGGGTGCAGCAGCAGGGCGACAGGCGCGTTGGGCTGCTTGGCGTGGGAATACCGTCCCTCGATCCGGCCCGCCGGCCCATTGATGATCACGTCAGGCATACGTCATCCGTCCCGGTTCAGGCGCCTTCCGGATGCCGGCCGCCGCACCCCGCCCGTGACAAGAAAACGCCCCGCCCCGACCCGCCGGATTCTGCGGATTTTCAGGGGGGGCGAATACTTGACCAGACTGTTGGGTCATCCTATATCGCAGCGAGTGGCACCCCTCGTGCACCGCAAGTGGTGGCATCCGTGGGGGTACGAGGTGCCCGGCAGACCAAAGAGTTTCAAAGGCCAGCCGGTCAGGGCGCTGACTATACCACAGCGGGAGCCTTCGTGTTCAAGCGTCTTCGCGAAGAAATCGATGCCGTGATCGCCCGCGATCCTGCCGCCCGGTCGCGGCTTGAGGTGGTCCTGTGCTATCCGGGTTTTCACGCGATCGTGCTGCACCGTTTGGCACACCGGTTGTGGACATCCGGCTGGACCTTGGCCGGGAGGTGGACGTCCCACTTGGCGCGGTTCCTGACCGGGATCGAGATCCATCCCGGGGCCCGCATCGGCCGCCAGTTCTTCATCGACCACGGCATGGGAGTCGTGATCGGGGAGACGGCGGTCATCGGCAACAATGTCATGCTGTACCACCAGGTCACCCTGGGCGGTACATCGCTGGAAAAGGGCAAACGCCACCCGACGGTGGAGGATGACGTGATCATTGGGGCGGGGGCCAAGGTTCTGGGCAACATCACCATCGGTGCTGGGGCCCGGGTTGGGTCGAACGCCGTGGTGGTTGCGGATGTTTCCCCCGGTGTCACGGTGGTTGGCATCCCGGCCAAAGTGGTTGTCCCCCGCGACAAAATGGAATCCCAGCCTTTTCTGCCCTATGGAACGCCCTGCGGGGATCTTCCGGATCCGGTGGCAAGGGCCATATCTGGGTTACTCGATCAGGTCCACGGCCTGCGTCAGCGGGTCGAGGAGTTGGAGCGGGGACAAACGACCGACCATGAAGGATCGGCGGTGATCCCGCTTGAGGCGAACGGCGACGAAGAACGCCGGCTGCAACGACAGCGCACGGGAACGGCCTGACCAACAGGCCGGGAGAGACCAGGGCAATTCACCGGAAGGCAGAGCCGGTGACGTTGCGGAAAGAGCGACGGAGGGGAACATGAGACTGAGCACCAAGGGCCGCTACGCGGTCATGGCGATGGTTGATCTGGCGAAGCATTCCAAGGGCCATCCCGTTGCCCTGGCGGAAATCGCGGACCGGCAGGAGATCTCCCTGTCGTATCTGGAACAGTTGTTCGCCAAGCTGCGCAAGGGCGGTCTGGTGAAAAGTGTGCGCGGACCGGGCGGCGGCTATCTGCTGGCCCATCCGCAGGATGTGATGCGGATCTCCGACATCATCCTGGCGGTGGATGAGCCGATCCGCACCACCCGTTGCGCGGCCAACAGCCAGACCGGCTGCCGCGTCAACAAGACCCGCTGCCTGACCCACGACCTGTGGGAGGAGCTGGGGAACCAGATCCACACCTATCTGTCCTCCGTCACCCTGGCGGATGTGATCGAGCGGCGGATCCTGTCCTCCAGCCAGATGGTCATCCAGGACGCCCGCCGCGCCCCGATCGCGGCGGAATGAGGATCCCGGCGGGTAGGCGGCCTTGACCGGCATCTATCTTGACTGGAACGCGACAGCGCCGCTCCGGCCGGAGGCCAGGGCGGCGCTGATCGTTTCGATGGATGAGGTCGGCAACGCCTCCTCCATCCACCGCTTCGGCCGTGCGGCCCGCAAGCGGGTGGAGGATGCACGCGCCCGGGTCGCCGCCCTGGTGGGGGCTACCCCGGCCCAGGTGGTCTTCACTGGCAGCGGGACGGAGGCGAACGGGCTGGCCCTGCGGTTGAAGGGCATGGCGCGGATCATCGTCTCCGCCACCGACCATGCCGCCGTGCTGGAACCAGCCGGGCCGGGGGCGGAGCGCCTGCCCGTGGGGGCGGATGGTCTGGTCGATCTGGAGGCACTGGACCGTATGCTGGCGGCGGGGCCCGGCCCGGCCCTGGTCAGCGTGCAGGCGGTCAACAACGAAACCGGCGTGATCCAGCCTCTGGCGGCGATCACGGCCATCGCCCGGCGCCATGGGTCGCGGGTTCACAGCGACGCGGTCCAGGCGGCCGGACGGATCCCGTTGGACATGGCGGCCCTGGGCCTGGACATGCTCACCCTCTCCGCCCACAAGATCGGTGGGCCCCAGGGGGTGGGCGCGCTGGTCATCAGCCCAGGCTTGGTCTTCGATCCGCTGATCCGCGGCGGCGGGCAGGAGCGGCGCCAGCGGGCAGGCACGGAGAATGTGCCCGGCATCGCCGGCTTCGGGGCGGCGGCCGCGGCGGCGTTGGACGGTCTTGCCGGTTACGGTGCCATCGCCGCCCTGCGCGACGGGCTGGAACAGCGCCTGCTGGCGGCGGTGCCGGATGCGGTGGTGTTCGGCCGGGACGCACCGCGGGTGGCCAATACCACCTGCATCGCCCTGCCGGGCGTGCCGGCGGAAACCCAGTTGATGGCCTTCGACCTGGCCGGGATCGCGGTCAGCACCGGGGCCGCCTGTTCCAGCGGGACGGTCAAGGCCTCCCATGTGCTGACCGCCATGGGGGTCGGGCCCGATCTGGCGGGATCGGCCCTGCGGATCAGCCTGGGCTGGACCACCACCCAAGGGGAGGTGGACCGGGCGGCGGCGGTATGGTTGAAGCTGGCGGAGAATGACCGCCGACGTCGGGAGCGCGCATGACCGATCTTCTGGGCCTGCCCGGCGGGCTGTCCTCCTGCTGGTTCTGTGGCAAGGGCGTGAGCGCCCAGGCCCTGTTCTGCCATGCCTGCGGCAGCCTTCAGCCGCCGGGGGAGATGGATGCCTTCGCCCGCCTGCGCCTGCCCCGGCGCTTCGACCTGACCTCTGTGGAGATCGAGCGGCAGGCGGCCGGCTTTGCCCGCATCCTGGGGGCCGACCGGCTGGAGAAGCGCGGGGCGATGGAGCGGACCCAGGCCGACCGTCACCGGGCCGCGCTGACCGCCGCAACCGATACCCTGCGCGATCCCGCCGCCCGGGCGCGCCTGCTGCTGGTCCTGGCGGGGCGGGAGCTGGCCAGCGCCGATCCACCCGCCGCTTGGTTGGACCGAGTGGAGCAGGCACCGGTCCCGACCGTGCTGGACAAGATGGGGGTGGAGCTGCTGGCGGAGATGGAGGGGGCGGTGCGCGCCCTGTCCGCCGCGTTCCGGGTCGGCGACCTGGACACCGCCGCCAACCGGACCCTGCATCTGGAGGGGCTGCAACAGGTGCTGGAGCGTCTGCGCCGGCGGCGGCGTGACCTGACGGCGGGCAGTGCGGGCTTCTGACCAGGTCCTGGTGATCGCCGCCGCCCCCGGGTGCGGCACCGGCGCAGACCACCGATCGAATGCGGGGACTGGACTTGACGCGGGCACGCCCGTAACAACATCGGCGGAATCCGGAAGCGGCGGACGCCCTTCCGCCATGACCAGGTTTGCCGGGAGACGAGGCACAATGCCCAAGATGGTTTTCATTGAGA
Source organism: Pseudomonadota bacterium (assembly GCA_046045995.1). GTDB lineage: Bacteria > Pseudomonadota > Alphaproteobacteria > Azospirillales > Azospirillaceae > Indioceanicola. Next base: position 6,922 of record JBJOKR010000214.1, read on the forward strand.
CGGATGGCACCCGACGTGAGGTCGATGCGCCGGTTGGCCTTTCCATCCTGGAGGTGGCGCGGCGTCACAACATCGACCTGGAGGGCGCGTGCGAGGGCTCGCTCGCCTGCTCCACCTGCCATGTCATCGTCGATCAGGAATGGTACGCCGTCCTGCCGGATGCGGGCGAGGATGAGGAGGATATGCTGGATCTGGCCTTCGGCCTGACCAAGACCTCCCGCCTGGGCTGCCAGATCCGCATCACCGAGGCGCTGGACGGCCTGACCGTCCGCCTGCCCGGTGCCTGATCCGGCCATGACTGCCGCCGTCCGCCTGCCCGACCTCGCCACGCCTGGCGGGCTCTTCGACCGTCTGCGGGCGGCGGCGCGCCCGTCCTGGGACCTGTATACCCGCCATCCCTTCGTGGCGGGGATGGGGGACGGAACCCTGCCGCAGGCGGCGTTCCGGCATTATCTGGTCCAGGATTACCTGTTCCTGATCCATTTCGCCCGGGCCTATGCGCTGGCGGTGTACAAGGCCGACAGCCTGGCCGATATGCGCACCGCCGCCGCCTCCATGGCCGCCATCCTGGATCTGGAGATGGGGCTGCACGTCAAGTACTGCGCCGGCTGGGGCTTGACGGAGGTGGAGATGGCCGCCGCACCGGAGGCGCAGGGCTGCCTTGCCTATACCCGCTTCGTGCTGGAACGGGGGATGGCGGGTGACCTGCTGGACCTGCATGTGGCCCTGGCCCCCTGCGTCATCGGCTATGCGGAGATCGCTGCCACCCTGCTGGCCGACCCCGCCACCCGCCTTGACGGCAACCCCTACCGCGACTGGATCGAGATGTATGCCGATCCCGCCTACCGGGAGGTGGCGGCGTCCCAGGTGGCGCTGCTGGACCGGCTGGCTGGGGCCCGCGGCGGCGACGCCCGCTTCCCC
>JBJOKR010000215.1:0-7785 GCA_046045995.1 Pseudomonadota bacterium
GGGGGGGGGGGGGGGGGGGGGGGGAGCCGTCCGACCGACGGCAGTCGGTGTTCGGGATGATCGCTTGGGCGAGAGGCGCAGTCGGACGAGGGCGGCTTGCTGCCTTAGTGGCTTGGCATTTTGGCGTCTTTGCAGGGATGGGAAGATGGTTTATGCTGGCCCAGCCAGCTAGGAGCGGGTTCGCGTCAGTGAGCCCCAGACCGGAAGGTCCCTGGTTGGCCTTTTTATTGCGGATACCGGCGTGCAAATCGCCGAAGCACGATCCGGTTCGACAGGGCCAGGTCCAGGGCTTGGGCCGGTGTAGCGTTGTGCTGGCGCCACCGATGATAGTTTCGGTCCGCGCCTGTCTCTTGCTGCCAACGTGAGAAGAGATCCTCGTCTGTCCGGATGCCGCGATAGGTCGCAAAGGTGGCGATGTCGGCAAGTTGGATGAGCCAGTTGTTGCGCGACTTCACAAAATGAATGGAATCGACCACCCGGTCGATGGGCACGCGGCGATAGCCCCAGTTGGTTGCGTGCTGCTTGTAATGGTCAAGATTGTTTATCAGCCGATCCTCAACCTCATCCTGCTGGTCGGCGATCAACAGGCCGAATGCACCTTGCTTTTCCAAGATGTCCTGAATTTGTTCAACCAGGATCAGGAAGGCGATTTCGTGCGGGTGCTTGGAGGAGCGTCCCAGGTGCTTCGCCTTGTCGATGGCGACGTACCCAAAACCGATATCGTGGGCGAGAAGGACGTCCAGAAGGTCGAGCATCAGCTGCTTACGCTGGTCGATGGGCATTGTCCGGAATACCCCCTTGCCACCGCGGATGTGCTGGCCGTGTAGCTCGATATCAGCTGTTCCACGGCCCGCCGGAAGATACCGGTGTGCAATGTCACGGACCGCCATCTCAGCCGGGCGAACCTGTGTTTCGTCCACGATGAGTGTGCCGAGCATATGGTAAGGCTGATTGGGATCGGCCTTCGTTCCGGTATTCCCGGCTTCATCGATGTAAATGAGTTTCACAGCCTGCATCCGATTGGGGATTACCCTATTAGGTGCACGAAGGCTGGCTTGTGCAACAGCGTTCTCGCCGACGGTGGGGCCGCGGTCGGCGGTGGCGTGGGTGCCGGTTCGGGGGGCGGAGGGGCGTGCCTGGGGACCCCTCACCCTCCCAGGCTTCGCCTGGGCCCCTCCCTCTCCCTCAGGGGGAGAGGGGTTTACGGTGCTGCCGGCGGCACGACGGCGGCACGATGGGGCCATGATGGGGGCGGGGCGGGGTGGGCGTGGGGGGCGCTTGCTTCGCTTGCACCGACCGGCGATGGCGGGGTTCCGGGGCGGGGGCGTGTCGGGCGGCGGGGGTGTCGGCCCTCGCTTCGCTCGCACCGACCAACGGCAGGGCGGGCGGTGGTGGACGGGGTCAGCGCTTCTTTCGGGTGCGGGTGCCGCCGAACTGGATGCCGCCGACGTTGAGGCCGCCGTCGTCGGTGGCGTGGGCGCCGGCGGGGGGATTGCCGCGGGTCGACCCACCCCTCACCCTCCCAGGCTTCGCCTGGGCCCCTCCCTCTCCCTCAAGGGGAGAGGGGATTTCGGTGGCGCCGGCACCGGCGGCACGAGAGCGGGGAGAGGGGATTTCGGTGGCGCCCCGTGAGGGGGGCCGTGGGTCGCTTTTGCCGCGGCCGGGTTTGCCGTAGCGCTGGGTGCGGGCTTCGGCGCGGGCTTCCTCGCTCCGGACGGTGGCGCGCAGGGCTGTGGCACCGGGCACGCCGGGGGCGGCGAGGCCCAGATCCACCTGTTCCAGGCGGCGGATCTCATCCCGGATGCGAGCGGCGGTTTCGAATTCCAGGTCGGCCGCGGCGGTGCGCATCTTCTTTTCCAGCTCGGCGATCACCTGTTTGATGGATTTGCCCGACAGGTCGGGGCCCGCCATGCCGGTATCCACCTCCACCCTATCGCCGCGCTCATAGACGCTGCCCAGCACGTCGGCGATGTTCTTCTTCACCGATTCGGGCGTGATCCCGTGTTCCGCATTATAGGCAAGCTGCTTGGCCCGGCGGCGCGCCGTCTCCCCCAAGGCGGCCTTGATGCTGTCGGTCTCCTTGTCGGCATAAAGGATGGCGCGCCCCTCCACATTGCGGGCCGCACGGCCGATGGTCTGGATCAGGGAGGTGCGGGAGCGGAGATACCCCTCCTTGTCCGCATCCAGGATGGCGACCAGGCCGCATTCGGGGATGTCCAACCCTTCGCGCAGCAGGTTGATGCCGATCAGCACATCGAACACACCCAGGCGGAGATCGCGGATGATCTCGATCCGCTCCAGCGTCTCCACATCCGAATGGACGTAGCGGACCTTGATGCCAGCCTCCATCATGTATTCGGTGAGCGCCTCCGCCATCTTCTTGGTGAGCGTGGTGACCAGGACGCGCAGGCCTCGGGATACCACCTCCCGCACCTCCGCCATCACATCGTCCACCTGTGTCTCCGTCGGGCGGATGATCACCTCCGGATCGACCAGGCCGGTGGGGCGCACCACCTGCTCGGTGAAGACGCCGCCGGTGCGCTCCATCTCCCACGGGCCGGGGGTGGCGGAGACGAAGACCGTCTGGGGCCGCATCGCCTCCCACTCCTCGAATTTCAGGGGGCGGTTGTCGATGCACGACGGCAGGCGGAAGCCATGCTCCGCCAGGGTGGACTTACGCATGAAGTCCCCTTTGAACATGCCGCCGATCTGGGGAACCATCACATGGCTCTCATCCACGATCAGCAGCGCCTCCTCCGGCAGGTATTCGAACAGGGTGGGCGGCGGCTCCCCCGGGTTGCGGCCCGACAGGTAGCGGGAATAGTTCTCGATCCCGGCGCAGGACCCGGTGGCCACCATCATCTCGATATCGAAGGTGGTGCGCTGCTCCAGCCGCTGGGCTTCCAGCAGCTTGCCGGTGGCGTAGAGTTCCTCCAGCCGGATCTTCAGGTCCCGCTTGATCTGCTCCACCGCCTGCTGGAGCGTGGGCTTGGGCGTGACATAGTGGCTGTTGGCGTAGATCCGCACCTCCTTCATGGACGCGGATTTGGCACCGGTCAGGGGATCGATCTCCGTGATCGATTCCACCTCATCCCCGAACAGGGAGATGCGCCAGGCCCGATCCTCCATATGGGCGGGGAACAGCTCCACCGTGTCGCCGCGCACCCGGAAGGAACCGCGGGCGAAGCCGGCATCGTTGCGGCGGTATTGCAGCTCGATCATCTGGGCCAGGAATTTCTGGCGGTTGAGGGTGGCACCCACCGCCACATCGACGGTCATGGCCTGATAGGTCTCCACCGAGCCGATACCGTAGATGCAGGAGACCGACGCCACGACGATGGCATCCCGCCGCTCCAGCAGGGCGCGGGTGGCGGCATGGCGCATCCGCTCGATCTGCTCGTTGATGGAGGATTCCTTCTCGATATAGGTGTCGGTGCGGGGGACGTAGGCCTCCGGCTGGTAATAGTCGTAGTAGGAGACGAAGTATTCCACCGCGTTGTCGGGGAAGAAGGACTTCATCTCCCCATACAACTGGGCGGCCAGGGTCTTGTTCGGCGCCAGAACCAGGGTCGGGCGCTGCACCTTCTCGATCACATGGGCCATGGTGAAGGTCTTGCCCGACCCGGTGACCCCCAGCAGGACCTGATCCTTCTCCCCCGCCAGCAACCCCTCCGTCAGCTCCGTGATCGCGCGCGGCTGATCGCCGGCCGGCGTGTAGTCCGACACCACGGTCAGCGGATGCTGCATCGGCGGGCTGGGCAGCCGGGTGCGCCAGGGCATCACCGGCCCCGACATGACCGGCTTGGTGAGGATGGGGGCGGCGGGGGGCGCGAGATCCTGGGGCATGGCATTACCGATCGGGCGCCGGGCCGGGGACCGGCGCGGGGGGCCAAGGGGGGAGAGCCCGTCAAGATACGGCGCGGTGCCGCCCTGTTCCAGGGGGCGATCCGGATTTGGCCGCCGGACCCGACTGGGACTTCAGCGCGCCGGACAGGGCGGGCCAGGCGGCATCCACCGTCTGGGAGGGGCTGCCCTCCTCCTTGGCGATGGATTTCAGCGTGGTCATCAGGTCGGACGTGCGGCAGCAGCTCTTCGGGTCCTTGCCGCCGAAATCCGCACTGTCGGGGAAAACCGCCAGCACCCGCACCCGCACCAGCGGAAACCGAGCCCGGATGGCGGAAATCAGCGGGTGGAGCTGGACCACCGGGTTCACCATCGTCGTCACCCGGTTGTCCGGGCAGACATAGCGCCACTCCCCCGCATTGGGATTGGCCCGCACCGGCCCCGCCGCATCGGGCGGGGCGGAGACGATGAGAAGGATGGAGGCGGGCATGCGGACCACATTGTCCACGCTGACCAGCTTGCCCTGGGCATCCTTCACCCGCACATCGTTGACGACGTCGTACCCCACCTCATCCAGGGCCATGCGGCGCTTGAACAGTTCCGCATTGTATTGCTTGGCCGACAGGCGCTTGGTCTTCGGCCGCATGGCCCACAGCACCGTCAACATGAAGATGATGACGATCAGCGCCCCCGTGGCGATCAGCACGGCGTCGACAATACCGATGGAGGGCGGGGCGATGGGCGGCATGGCAATCCGATACCAGATGGAGGCGCGGTTTTCCACCCGGCCCGCTTTGCTCCCGGCCCGGTGGAAGGGGACCGGTGGAACCGGACAGGTCGTGCCCCCCATGCGTCCGGCGAAAGGGTGTCCTCCGGCCCGGCATCCCGAAAGGATGTTGCGCCCGACGGGCCCGCGCGGATAGTTTCGGCACGCTTGCCAGCCGCCGGAGTGGTCGCGTGCCGCCGTCACATCCTGAATCCCAGGCCCCGGATGCCGACCGGGCGGTGCCGCTTCCCGGCCACCGGGTGAATGGCCGTGTGCAGTATCTGGGGCCCGCCGGCAGCTTCAGCCATCTGGCCGCCCGCGCCCTGCTCCCCGGGGGGGAGGCGGCGGGGAAGGTGCATCCGGGGGCCAGCGTGCCCGCCTGCTTCGACGATCTGGCCCATGGCCGCTGTACCGCCATCGTCGTGCCGGTGGAGAACGGGGCCAAGGGCTATGTCGGCGATACGGTGGAACAGCTCTGCGCCCGCGGGGCCGACCTGGCCATCCTGGGCAGTGCGGCGGTGCCGGTCGCCTTCTCCCTGTACCGGCTGGCGGGGGACGGGGGGCCGTTGCGCAGCATCGCCAGCCATCCCTTCGGTCTGGCCCAGGTGCGCGCCTGGAGTGCTGCGCGCCCGCTGAAGGAGATCGAAACGGCCAGCACGTCGGGCGCGCTGGAGATGCTGGCACGGGAGCGGACCACCGGCCTGGGCGCCGTCGCCGCCCCCGGCATCGGCGACCTCTATGGACTGGAGGAGGTGGAAACCGATCTCCAGGGCCCCTCCGTCAACGCCACGCGCTTCCTGCTGGTCGGCCGCGCCCCGGGGGAGGGGGCGGGGGCGGACTTGGCGGCGGATCCGGCGGCGGGGGGGGTGGGGGAGCTTTATGCCGGGCTGATCGCCAGGGATGCCGCCGTGCTGGCCCCGGTTCTGGGCCTGGCCGTGGCCCGGGGCCTGACCGCAGCGGTCGCCCCGGCCAAGCAGGGGCCGGGTTTCGGCGGCTATCGCTATCTGGTGGAGCTGCGCGGGCCCGCGGCCGTATCGCCCGGAATGGGGGCCGGTATTGTGCGCGCCGCCGCCGCCCTGACCGGGCCCGGGCTGGTCCCCCTGGGTGTCTACCGCCATCTGGCCGGGGAACCGGCCGCTTCCGCGTGATATCAGTCCATCCGTTCATCCGGCCGGTGCCCCCGACCGGCCCGACCTTGTCGCAGGAGTGTGTTCCATGAGTGCCGAAACCGCATCCATCCCCCCCGCCGCCGATAGCCCGACCGTGGCCGGCCGGTCCCGCCGCGGCGATACGCCCGTGGTCCTGGGGATGGAGGTGGAGGCGTTGCTGGCCCAGCTGCCCCGGCTGGTGGAGCGGCGGGCTGTGCTGCTCCATGCCGACCTGTTCCCGGAGGAGGCGGATTGGGACCTGGATGAGTTCGAGCAGCGGCTGCGCTATGTCCTGCTGCTGACGGCGATCCTGCTCTACAAATCGGCCCTGCCGGTGGTGAAGCTGGTGACGCTCGCCGGTCCCGCATTGCCTGCGGGGGATGAGGGAGAGGTGCGGGCCCTGCGCCAGACCATCGCCCGCCGGGCCAACCTGCTGCGCGCCTATACCCGCGGCGGATTCGCCGACCTGAACAACATCCGCCGCTGGATCCCGGATCTGGACGCCACCACGCCGGAAGGACGGGACCTGAAGGAGATCGTGCTGCGCATTCAGGACACCCTGGATTTCATTGCCGCCTGTCTGGGCGGGACCGGCGCGGTCGAACACATCAGCAATGCGGAGGTTTTCTTCGCCCTGCCTGCCGCCGTCGCCCTTGCCATTGATGGAGAGGTCGGGGCGGAGGCGGGGAGCACGACGCCGATCACCGCCATCGCCCATGTGCTGACCGCCTCCGTCGCGGAAGTGGCGGCCGATGGGGATGTCGCGGATTTCCTGCGTCGGGCGGCCAATCCGGTGCGGCTGACCGTTCCGGCAACAGGGGCCGATGGGCTGGTCGCAGCACTCCGCGCCCTGTCCACCGGGGATCGCCCGCGGGTGGTACTGGACCTGGCCGACCGGAGCCCGGGGGCCGTGGCGGCGGTCAAGGCGGCGGTCCAGTCGGTGCCGGGTGTGGTGGCCGGCCTCACCTCCACCTTCCACGGGATGCCGGTGACGCTGGAGGACGGGCGGACCGATCTGCGCGTCGGCAACCGGGATGTGGAAGCGTTCTGCACCGACCCGGGTGCCGGCTGGACCGGGGTCGGGCTGGCGGCAGGGGCCGGGGGCGGGGATTTCCGCCTGGCCGCCCGCAACCGCATGCCGGGATTCGCCTATCACCTGATCGAGATGCTGAAGCGCGGGGCGCTGCCCGTCTCCCGTCGCGGTCTGACCGGCTGAGGCGGGGATCGGGTCAGGGGGCAAGGGTCAGGGGGCGAGGGGTATGGAAAGGAGGCGGGGATGCTGACGGGACCGTTGCCGCGCCTGCTGACCGACCGGCTGGTGGGCCATCCCCTGGGCCCGGCGGATTTCGCCGATCTGCGCCGCCTGCACGGAAATGCCACGGCCATGGCCACCCTGTCCGCCGACGGGCGCCCCCTGCCGGAGGCACGGACGGCCAAGGCCCTGTCCGCGGCCGAAATCGGCTGGACCATGGACGCAATCGCTGCCTTTGCCTTGCACCGCCGGGAAGCCATGCCGGGCGACGGGGGCGGCTTCATCGGTTATGCCGGCATCCGGCGGGCCGCCAATCCCCTGGATCCGGGCGGGGTGGAGGTCTGGGAACTGCTGTACGGCCTGATGCCCGCGGCCTGGGGCCAGGGCTACGGCACCGAGGCGGGCCGCGCGGTGCTGGCCGATGCGCAAGACCGGCTGGGTATCCGCACCGTCTGGGCCTGGACCCTCTGGACCAACCAGGCCAGCCGGGGCCTGATGGCGCGGCTGGGCTTCGTCCAGGTCGGCGGGGCGGTCTATAGCGGCTTGCCCCATGTGGTGAGCCGGCGGGACGGCTGACCGGCGCCCCCCTTTTGGAAAACTGCTGCCCTTTTGAAAAAAGGTATTGCGTTGGTGGGTGTGGCTGTCCTACAAGGCGCCTCCCCGACGGCTGGTGCTGTTGGGGTGGATCGGGGAACTGGTCCTAGTGTCTTGGAAAGATTGAAGAATTTATGAGCGGCTGGGGTTGGTCCTGTCTCTTTTGGGGGTGGGGTTGGCCT
>JBJOKR010000216.1:0-7664 GCA_046045995.1 Pseudomonadota bacterium
GACCCCGCAACCGGACAGGACGGCCCCGCCGTGACCGCCCGCAGGACCCAGAGCAAAGCCATCGCCGCCCGGGCTGACGCCCGGCAGCGGGAGTTTGCGTTCCTGGCGGGCCTGACCGGTTGCCTGCTGCTGGCGCTGGCCGGCGGCCTTGACCTGATCCTTCGACTAATCGGCCCCTGAGCGATCCGGCTCCCGCACCCCGCGGTGGGACGTTCAGGGGGGACCACCCGGCCCGGCCCGCCTTCCCGTGCCGGACCGTCGATTTCGAAGACCGATCCGTTCAAGGACCCGTGCGATGACCAGCCCCAGCATCACCGATCCCTCCGCCATCATGCCCGTTGCCGCCAATACCGACACTGTGGCCGCCGCCCGCGGTGCACCGCGCGCCGCCAACCGCGTCATCATCTTCGACACCACCCTGCGCGATGGGGAACAGGCCCCCGGCTGCTCCATGAACCTGGAGGAAAAGCTGCGCATCGCCGCCACCCTGGAGGAGATGGGGGTGGATGTGATCGAGGCGGGCTTCCCCATCGCCTCCCCGGGTGATTTCGAATCCGTGCGGGAGGTGGGGCGCATCATCCGCAACAGCACCGTGGCCGCCCTGGCCCGCACCGCGCGCGCCGATCTGGAACGGGCGGCGGAAGCCTTGCAGTTCGCCGCCCGGCCCCGCATCCACACCTTCATCTCCACCAGCCCGCTGCACATGCGCCACATGCTGAAGATGACGGAGGAGGAGGTGTTGGAACGCACCGTCGAATCCGTCACCATGGCGCGCAACCTGGTGGACGATGTGGAATGGTCCGCCCAGGACGGCAGCCGTTCCGACCTGGATTTCCTCTGCCGTTGTGTGGAAACGGCGATCCGCTGCGGTGCCACCACCATCAACATCCCCGATACGGTCGGCTATGCCGTGCCGGAGGAATACGCCGCCTTGTTCCGCGCCGTGATCGAACGGGTGCCGAACAGCGACAAGGCCGTCTTCTCCGCCCATTGCCACAACGACCTGGGCCTGGCGGTGGCCAACAGCCTGGCCGCCATCGGCGCCGGGGCCCGGCAGATCGAATGCACCATCAACGGCCTGGGGGAGCGGGCCGGCAACACCGCCATCGAAGAGGTGGTGATGGCCCTGCGCACCCGGCACGATGTCATGCCCTTCACCACCGGTGTGCGGTCGGAACACATCACCCGCGCCTCCCGCCTTGTTTCCACCATCACCGGGTTCCCGGTTCAACCGAACAAGGCCATCGTCGGCGCCAACGCCTTCGCCCACGAAAGCGGCATCCATCAGGACGGCATGCTGAAGAACGCCCAGACCTATGAGATCATGACGCCGGAAAGCGTGGGCCTGAACCGGTCCAACCTGGTCATGGGCAAGCATTCCGGCCGCGCCGCCTTCCGCGCCAAGCTGAAGGAGCTTGGCTATGGGGAGATGGGCGACAATGCCATCAACGATGCCTTCCGCCGGTTCAAGGATCTGGCCGACCGGAAGAAGGACATCTTCGATGAGGATATCATCGCCCTGGTCGATGATGAGGTGGGCCGCCAGCACGACCGGGTGAAGTTCCTGGCCCTCCAGGTCGTCGCCGGGTCGCGCGGGCCCCAGCATGCCGTGCTGGAGATCGAGGTGGACGGCAAGCCGCTGGCGCCGGTGGTCAGCTTCGGCAACGGCCCGGTGGATGCGGTCTTCAACGCCATCCGTGCCGCCTTCCCCCATGACGGCCGGCTGCAGCTCTACCAGGTCCACGCCGTCACCGCCGGCACCGACGCCCAGGCGGAAGTGACGGTGCGGCTGGAGGAGGAGGGGAAGACCGTCAACGGCCAGGGCGCCGACGCGGATACCCTGGTCGCCAGCGCCCGCGCCTATATCCACGCCCTGAACAAGCTGCTGGTGAAGCGGCAGAAGACGGCCCCGGCGGCGCTGACGGCGTGATGCCGGGGCAACCCCCTCGCCCCCAGGGGGAGAGGGGGTGTCGCCTGCACCCCTTTCCACCTGGGATCTCCCAGATAAAAGAGCATCGTCGGCGTACGACCTGAGGCCCGCTACCCCGTCTGCGCCCCTGTTCCACCGCGGCATCTTCGCAAATCCTTAAGGGCGCGGGGCTTAAATCCGTAGGGGACGGCCTTTCACCCCTTGAGAACGGCCGCCCGAATGGTCTATGTCACATCGCGCGGTTCTGTCATGAGCCGGGGCGGAAACCCCACGGGCTTATGCCACCTCGAAGACAAGAGAAGCCCCCGATCCATGTTTCCCAATCTCCTCGGTATGTTCTCGGCCGACATGGCGATCGACCTGGGGACGGCCAACACCCTGGTTTATGTCCGGGGCCGCGGCATCGTCCTGAACGAGCCGTCGGTTGTCGCCATCGCCAATGTGCGCGGCAAGAAGCAGGTGCTGGCCGTCGGTGACGAGGCCAAGCTGATGCTGGGCCGCACGCCGGGCAACATCCAGGCCATCCGGCCGCTGCGCGACGGCGTCATCGCCGATTTCGAAGTGGCGGAGGAGATGATCAAGCACTTCATCCGCAAGGTCCACAACCGCCGGAACTTCGCCCGGCCGCAGGTGATCATCTGCGTGCCATCGGGCAGCACCGCGGTGGAGCGCCGGGCCATCCAGGAATCGGCGGAACATGCGGGCGCCCACCGCGTCTTCCTGATCGAGGAGCCGATGGCCGCCGCGATCGGGGCGGGCCTTCCGGTGACGGAGCCGACGGGCAGCATGGTCGTCGACATCGGCGGCGGCACCACGGAGGTGGCGGTGCTGTCCCTGGGCGGCATCGTCTACAGCCGGTCCGTCCGCGTCGGCGGCGACAAGATGGATGAGGCGATCATCGGCTATATCCGCCGGCACCATAACCTGCTGGTGGGTGAAGGCTCGGCCGAGCGCATCAAGAAGGAGATCGGCTCCGCCTGCCCGCCGGAGGACGGCGAGGGTCGGGTGATGGAGATCAAGGGCCGGGACCTGATGAACGGCGTGCCGAAGGAGCTGATCATCAGCGAGCGGCAGATCGCCGAGTCGCTGGCCGAACCGGTCAGCCAGATCATCGAGGCGGTGAAGGTGGCCCTGGAACACACCGCACCGGAACTGGCGGCCGACATCGTGGACAAGGGCATCGTCCTGACCGGCGGCGGTGCACTGCTGTCCAACCTGGATTATGTGCTGCGCCACGCCACGGGTCTTCCCGTTTCCATCGCCGATGATCCGCTGTCCTGCGTGGCACTGGGCACCGGTCGGGCGCTGGAGGAGATGAAGACGCTGAAGAACGTCCTCATCCAGATGTATTGATCCCAGATGTATTAGTCATTGTCCTACAGCTTGTGTTGCGGTTAACTGATTGAAGGCTGTCCGATGCTCCGCCCGGGGGGATCGGTGTAGTCCTGCCCTGGCGGTGCCCGGTGCGCCGCCGGCATCGCCGGGAAAGCGGAATCGGCACCGTGAAGTCACGCAACAGCGGCAGCGTCGTTCGGATCGCAGCGCCCCTTTGGGCGCTGGTTCAGCGATTCTACTTCCTGCTGCTGGTGCTGCTGGCCATCGCCCTGATGCTGTACACCCGGATGGACACGCTGCGGGTGGACCAGGCCCGGGCCCAGGTGACCGACGCCTTCGCCCCCATCCTGAACGTCATCTCCCGCCCGGCCAATGCGGTGGCCAATGCCATCGAATACGCCCGCACCCTGACCGACCTGCATGGGGAGAATGCCCGCCTGCGGGAGGAGAATGCCCGGCTGCTGCAATGGCAGCAGGCGGCCCTGCGGCTGGAGGCGGAGAACCGGTCCCTGCGCGGTCTGCTGGCCTTCCGGCCGGACCCGGCGGCCAGCTTCGTCACCGCCCGGGTGGTGGCCGATCCCGGCGGGGCCTGGGTGCGGACCCTGGTGGTCACCGCCGGCCGGCGCGACGGGGTGCAGCGGGGCCAGGCGGCCATGGCCGGCCAGGGCCTGATCGGCCGGGTGGTGCAGGTGGGGGAATGGTCGTCGCGCGTGCTGCTGATCACCGATGTCAACGCCCGCATCCCCGTGGTGCTGGAAACCACCCGCCAGCGGGCGATGCTGAGCGGGGACAACACCGACAAGCCCAAACTGCTGTACATGCCGCGGGGGGTGGAGGTGACACCGGGTGAGCGGGTCTTCACCTCCGGCCATGGCGGGCTGTTCCCGCCCGGTCTGCCGGTCGGCATCGTCGCGGGCATGGTGGATGGTCTGGTGCGGGTGACGCCGCTGGTGGACCCGGCCCGGATCGAGCATGTCCAGCTGGTGGATTTCGGTATCCCCGGCGGCCTGGGCGTGGAAGAGACCAGCGCCGACGGCGTGCAGTAAGGAGGACCCCGGCCATGGCCGTGGGCATCTGGCACAGGCTCGACCAAACCGGGCGCAACATCCTTCCCGTCGCCTTGACGGTGGTGATGATGCTTGTCGCCATGGTGCCGGTGCCGTTGCCGGGATATTCGGTGGTGGCCCCGCCGCTGGCCCTGATGGCGGTGTTCTACTGGACGATCCACCGGCCGGACCTGCTGCGCCCGCTGGCGGCCTTCCTGATCGGGCTGCTGCAGGATCTGCTGAGTGGGGCGCCCCTGGGCATGACGCCGCTGATCTACACCCTGGTCTACTGGCTGCTGATCAACAACCGCCGTTTCTTCCTGGGCAGCGGCTTCGCCATGCTGTGGTGGGGCTTCGCGCTGGTGGCGGCGGGGGCGTCGGTCGTTCAGTGGGCGGCCTATTCCCTGATCCAGGCGACGGTGCTGGATATGACGGTGCTGGCCTTCCAGACCCTGGTCGCCATCGCCATCTTCCCGCTGCCGGCATGGGCATTGATGCGTGCCCACCGCGCCTTCCTGAACGACGAGGGGTGAGGCGATGATCACCTCTTTCGACCGGGATGCCGAACGCCTGCGCCTGCTGACCCGGCGCATGATCGTGCTGGGCGGGCTCAAGGCCGCCGCCGTTTCCGCCCTGGTCGGCCGGCTGTACTATCTCCAGATCGTGGAGAGCGACAAGTACACCATGATGGCGGAGGATAACCGCATTTCCCTGCGGTTGCTGGCCCCGCCCCGCGGCCTGATCGTGGACCGGCACGGCGTGCCGTTGGCCGTGAACGAACAGAATTTCCGCATGGTGATCGTGGCCGAACAGGCGGGCGATCCCAAGGCGGTGCTGGACAGCATCGGCCGCCTGGCGCCGCTGGGGGAGGTGGAGTTGCGGCGAATCCTGCGCGACATGCAGCGCACCCGCCGCTTCGCGCCCGTCACGGTGAAGGAGAACCTGACCTGGGAACAGGTGTCCGCCATCGAGGTGAACCTGCCCGACCTGCCCGGCACCAGCATCGATGTGGGCCAGGTCCGTTCCTATCCCTTCGGGGAGGCGACGGCCCATGTGCTGGGCTATGTCGGGGCGGTGTCGGAAAAGGAGCTGGAGGGGACGGATGATCCCCTGCTGACCCTGCCGGGGTTCCGTATCGGCAAGAACGGGGCGGAGAAACTGCACGACACGGCCCTGCGCGGGGCCGCCGGTGCCCAGCAGCTGGAGGTCAATGCCGTCGGCCGGGTGATCCGGGAATTGTCGCGGGAGGAGGGGACGCCGGGCAGGCAGGTGACCCTGACCCTGGATGCCAAGCTCCAGCACTATGTGCAGCAGCGGCTTTCGGCGGAGCGGTCCGCGGCGGCGGTGGTGATGGATGTGAACACTGGTGGCATCTACGCCCTGTGTTCCAGCCCCAGCTTCGATCCCAACCAGTTCGCCATGGGGATCAGCCAGGACCTGTGGACCAGCCTGATCAACGACGAGACATCGCCGCTGACCAACAAGTGCGTCGCCGGCCAATACGCGCCCGGGTCGACGGTGAAGATGCTGGTCGCCCTGGCGGCGCTGGAAGCGGGCATCATGACCCCGGACCAGCGGGTCTACTGTCCCGGCCATTACGAACTGGGCAACCACCGCTTCCACTGCTGGAAGAAGGGCGGGCATGGCGGCATGGCCATGCATGACGCCATCAAGCATTCCTGCGACACCTATTTCTACGAGGTGTCCCGCCGCCTGGGCGTCGACCGCATCGCCGTCATGGCCCGCCGCTTCGGCCTGGGGGAGAAGACGGGCATCGACCTTCCAAACGAACGGGCGGGCATCATGCCCGATACCGAGTGGAAGCGCCGCACCCTGCGCGAGCCCTGGCACCCGGGGGAAACCCTGATCGTGTCCATCGGCCAGGGCTACATGCTGTCCACACCCTTGCAGCTGGCGGTGATGACGGCGCGCATGGTCAATGGCGGCTTCGCCGTGGAACCCCACCTGACCAAGTCGGTGGAAGGCCTGTACCAGGAGCGGACGGATTGGCCCTCCCTTGGCATCGATCCGGCCCATCTCCAGGTGGTGGTGGATGCCATGCATGCCGTCACCGCCCAGCCGGGCGGCACCGCCTATGCCAGCCGTATCACCCAGGCCGGGTTCGAAATGGGGGGCAAGACCGGCACCAGCCAGGTCCGCCGCATCACCATGGCCGAGCGTGCCACGGGCGTGAAGGCGAATGAGGATCTGCCCTGGCGCCAGCGCGACCACGCCCTGTTCGTCGGCTATGCGCCCAAGCACCAGCCGAAATACGCCGTCTCCGTCATCGTGGAACATGGCGGCGGCGGGGGCAAGATCGCCGCCCCCATCGCGCGCGATATCCTGCTGGAATGCCAGATGCTGGACGCCGCCCGGGTGAACGCCCAGCAGGCTGGGCTGCCCCCGGCGGGGCCCCTGCCGGCCCCGGTCATCGCCGGGCAGGGAGGATTCTGATGGCCTGGGACCTGGGTGCCGACCACGCCAACAACATGACCATCGGGGAGAAGCTGGGCCAGCTGGCCTGGAGCCTTGTCCTCCTGATCGTCGTGGTGGCCGGTGTCGGTCTGGCCATGCTTTATTCCGCCGCCAATGGTAGCTGGGACCCTTGGGCATCGCGCCAGGCGGTGCGCTTCGGTGCGGCGGTCTGCATCATGCTGACGGTGGCGCTGATCGACATCCGGTTCTGGATGAAGATGGCATGGCCGCTCTATGGTCTGGCGCTGACGTTGCTGATCGGCGTGGAGGTGATGGGCCAGATCAACATGGGGGCCCAGCGCTGGATCGACCTGGGCTTCATGCAGCTCCAGCCGTCGGAGCTGATGAAGGTCACCCTGATCCTGGTGCTCGCCCGCTATTTCCATGGTGCCAGCGTGGAGGATACGGGGCGCATCACCTTCCTGATCCCGCCGGTGTTGCTGACCGTGGTGCCGGTGGCCCTGGTGCTGATGCAGCCGAACCTGGGCACGTCGCTGATCCTCCTGATGATCTGCGGATCGATCCTGTTCCTGGTCGGGGTACGGTGGTGGAAGTTCGGGATCGTCATCGGGTCAGCCCTGGCGGCCATCCCGATCGTCTGGCAGTTCCTGCACGATTATCAGAAGAACCGGGTGCTGACCTTCCTGAACCCGGAAAGCGATCCGCTCGGCACCGGCTACCACATCATGCAGTCGAAGATCGCGCTCGGGTCCGGCGCGCTGTTCGGCAAGGGCTTCCTCCAGGGAACGCAGAGCCACCTGAACTTCCTGCCGGAGAAGCAGACGGATTTCATCTTCACCATGCTGGCGGAGGAATTCGGCATGGTGGGGGCGGTGGGGTTCCTGGCGCTGTACTGCCTGCTGCTGCTCTACGGGTTC
>JBJOKR010000217.1:0-7645 GCA_046045995.1 Pseudomonadota bacterium
AAACACCTGCTTCGCCAAATCCACGCCGATCATGCCAACCTGTCCCACGGACGCCTCCCTCAGTAGCGGTTAAGACACCCACTACTCTGGCACACAGATGCCGTCAGGGGGGCGTCCACCCCATCGGATTAGCACAGCGTAATCCGACACCCTCCGCCGGATGCCGACACGCGGGATGGATCACTTTTTTTGGTTTGGACACCAAGGTCACCAAGGCGCCTGCGCCCCGCGATGACATCCTTGTCTGGACCGGGCGATCGGAAGAGGACAGCCGGGAGGGGGACGCCCCGGTTCCCCCGGGTCCCCCCCGGGGCGTTTCAAACCATCAGGACACCGCTATCGCCCCAACCTATCGCCCCGACCCCGACTGCGGGGCCCGGCGGGGGGAGCGTCACACCGGCTCGAAATCCAGGCCGATGTCGAAATTGCGCACGGAATGGGTCAGCCAGCCGAGCGAGATCAGGTCCACGCCCGTCTCCGCCACGGCGCGCACGGTCTGCGGCGTCACCCCGCCGCTCGCCTCCGTCACCATGCGGCCGGCGACCAGGGCGACGGCGCGGGCCAGGGTCGGCGGGTCCATGTTGTCCAGCAGGACCACATCGGCCGGGGCCCGCAGCAGCTCCTCCAGCTGCTCCAGCGTGTCCACCTCCACCTCGATCTTCACCATGTGGCCCACATGGGCGCGGGCCCGGGCCACGGCGGCGGTGATGCCGCCGGCGGCGACGATGTGGTTGTCCTTGATCATCACCGCGTCATCCAGGCCGAAGCGGTGGTTGGACCCCCCACCCGCCCGCACGGCGTATTTCTCCAGCAGGCGCAGGCCGGGCGTGGTCTTGCGGGTATCGGCGATCAGGGCGCGGGTACCCGCCACGGCGGCGACCAGGGCGGCGGTCTGGGTGGCGATGCCTGACAGGCGGCCCAGCAGGTTCAGCGCCGTCCGTTCCGCCGACAGGATGGGCCGGGCCAGCCCCCCCACCACCGCCACGGTGCCCCCGGCGGGGACGGCGGTGCCGTCGGCGGCGACAACGGTGATCGCAGCACCCGGGTCCAGCAGGCGGAAGGCCAGCAGGGCCGGGTCCAGCCCGGCGATCACCCCCGGCGCCCGCGCCCGCAGCACCGCCCGCGCCCTGGCCTCCGCCGGCACACAGGCCGCTGCAGACAAATCCCCCGCCCGCCCCAGATCCTCCCGCAGGGCGGCCCGGACCAGGTCCTCATACATCAGGGGATAAAGCGGCGTGACGGTCATGGCGCGGGCTCGACTCGGGGGTTGGGGGTGTCTTGCGGATACTTCCCTTCCGGACCCCTCACCCTCCCAAGCCTTGCGGCTTGGGCCCCTCCCTCTCCCTCAAGGGGAGAGGGGGTTCTCGCTGCACCGGCGGCACTCTACCGGGTGAGGGCACCGATCTCCTCTCCCCTTGAGGGAGAGGGAGGGGCCCGCCCGGAGCGAAGCGCAGGGTGGGAGGGTGAGGGGTCCGGCAGCACCGGAACAAGGGCGAGGGGTCCGGCAGCACAGAAGAGCGGGTGACGACTCAAGAAGGGTCAAGGATCCAACAAGCCCCCCCTCACCCCGGCGCCATCTCCGGCAAATGGGCCAGGTCGGGGGGCAGGTCGGCCAGGGTCAGCACCTGGTGGCGCTGCCAGGCCGGGTCGGCGGTGGGGAAGTCGGTGCGGGCATGGGCCCCGCGGCTTTCCGTGCGGGCCGCCGCAGCCTGGACCAGCAGGCGCGCCACCAGCAGGCGGTTGCGCAGCTCCCCCGCCGCCCGCACGGCCCCGTGGGGGGCGGCGGCGACCAGGGGCAGGCGGGCGTGGCGACGATGCAGGGCGGCAAGGTCGTGGGCGGCCAGGGCCAGCCCGTTGCCGCTGCGCACCAGCCCCGCCCCGCGGGCCAGGACCGTCGCCGCCACCGTCGCCAGATCAGACATCTCGGCCCGCATATCGGGGGCGGATGGCGGGACGGGCGGGGGATCGGGGATCGGCACCGGCGGCAGACGGGGCGGCGGGGCGGCCAGGATGGCGGCAGCCGCCCGTTCGGCGAAGACGATCGCCTCCAGCAGGCTGTTGCTGGCCAGCCGATTGGCCCCGTGCACGCCGGTGCAGGCCACCTCCCCCACCGCGTACAGGCCGGGCAGGCTGGTGCGCCCGTTGGCATCGGTGCGGACACCGCCCATGTGGTAATGGGCGGCGGGGGCCACAGGCACCGGCGTCGTCGCCGGGTCGATCCCGGCCGCGGCCAGGATGGCGGAAACGGTGGGGAAACGGGCGGCCCCGTCCGCCGTCCCCCCGGCGCCCCACAATTCCCGCAGAT
This sequence comes from Pseudomonadota bacterium, assembly GCA_046045995.1. GTDB lineage: Bacteria > Pseudomonadota > Alphaproteobacteria > Azospirillales > Azospirillaceae > Indioceanicola. Next base: position 2,306 of record JBJOKR010000217.1, read on the forward strand.
CCAGGAACACGCTGCCGCCCGCGGCGATGCGGGTGCCGATGGCCCGGGCCACCACGTCCCGCGGTGCCAGCTCGGCATCCGGATGTTCATCCCGCATGAAACGCCGGCCCTGCCCGTCCAGCAGCACGGCCCCAGCACCGCGCAGCGCCTCCGTCAGCAGGGGTGTGCGCCCGGGATCGGTCCCGGCCAGGGCGGTGGGGTGGAACTGCACGAATTCCAGGTCCTGCAACGCCGCCCCCGCCAGGGCGGCCAGGGCAAGCCCGTCACCCGTCGCTTCCTCCGGGTTGGTGGTGTGGCGGTACAGCTGGCCGATGCCGCCGGTGGCCAGCACCACCGTGCCGCCCCGGTGGAAGATCCAGCCCCCGCCCGGCCCGGGGCGGCAGCGGTGATGGGCCAGAACCCCCATAACCCGGCCCCGCACCGTCACCAACTGCCAAGCGAAGGCACCGGTATGCACATCCACATGGGCCGCCCGCCGCACCCGGTCGGCCAGCCAGCCGGTAAGGGTGCGGCCGGTGGCATCGCCGCCCGCGTGCAAGATACGGTCCCCGCCATGGGCCGCCTCCCGCCCCAGCAGCAGGGTGCCGTGCGGGTCCCGGTCCACGGGCAGGCCCGCGGCGATCCAGTCGGACAGGCGGGCCGCCCCGTCGCAGGCCAGCAGGGCGGCCATGGCCGGATCGGTCAGCCCGGCACCGGCGGCCACCGTGTCGGCGGCATGGGCAGCCGGCGTGTCCCCCGGGCCCAGGGCCGCGGCGATGCCGCCCTGGGCCCAGGCGCTGGACCCGCTGGGCAGGTCATCGGTCTTGGTCAGCAAGGTGACGGCATAGGGGGCAAGGCGCAGGGACGCGACCAGCCCGGCCATGCCGCTGCCGATGACGATGATCCCCGCCTCCCGCACCGCCACGGGCGGCCGGGCATCGGACCCGATCCTGAAGACACCGCCATCCATGATGCCGCCTTTCCGGGGTGGTTCCCCGACGGGGGTCTGTCTCCGACTGCTTACCGGACCGCCAGCATCCGTTCCACCGCCAGCCGGGCCCGGTCGGCCACGGCGGCATCCACCTCCACCCGCGGTTCCAGGGTGACCAGGGACTGAAGGATGTTGGACAGGGTGATCTTCTTCATGTGCGGGCACAGGTTGCAGGGCTTCACGAATTCCACGCCGGGATTCATGGCCTGCAGATTGTCCGCCATGGAGCATTCGGTGATCAGCAGCACCCGCTTGGGCTGCTGTCCTTCCACGAAGTCCTGCATATGGGCGGTGGAGCCGACGAAATCCGCCTCCGCCAGCACATCGGGGGGACATTCCGGATGCGCAATGATCGTGATCCCGTCGGTGAAGCGGCTGCGATAGTCGCGCAGCTGGGCGCCGGTGAAGCGCTCATGCACCTCACAATGGCCCTTCCACATCAGGACTTTCTTGGTCGTCTGGGTGGCGACCCATTTGGCCAGGTATTCGTCGGGGATGCACAGGACCGTGTCGCCGGGCAGGCTTTCGATCACCTTCACCGCGTTGCCCGATGTGATGCAGACATCGCTTTCCGCCTTCACCTCCGCCGAGGTGTTGACATAGGTGGCGATGGGCACGCCCGGATAGGTCTGGCGCAGTAGGCGCACATCGGCGGCCGTGATGCTGTCGGCCAGCGAACAGCCAGCACCCGCATCGGGGATCAGCACGGTCTTGGCCGGATTGATGATCTTCGCCGTCTCCGCCATGAAATGCACGCCGGCCAGGACGATCACATCCGCATCCGTCTCCGCCGCCTTGCGCGCCAGAAGAAGGCTGTCGCCGACGATGTCCGCCACCGTATGGAAGATCTCCGGCGCCTGGTAGTTATGGGCCAGGATGACGGCGTTGCGCTCCCGCTTCAGCCGGTTGATGGCGTGGACCAGGGGCGCGTGGAAGGGCCATTCCACAGCCGGAATGACATCCTTCACCCGTTCGTAGATCGGCTGGGTCGCCGCCGCCACGGCGGGCGTATAGGCCAGGTCCAGATCGGCCAGGGACTTGTCCAGCACGGTCATCCGCCTCCTCCACCGCCCCCGGCGCCACCCCCGGGGAGCGGGGGACGGATCGGCCGGAAGACTTATGCTCGATTTGAGCATTAATCGGGCTTATGCTCGCCCAGAGTATAAGGGGGAGTCAAGGCCGCTGTTGCCCCCCGACATGCCCGATGCACATCGCAACGGTGTGGGGCGCGCATGGCGGGTGGGGGACGGGTCGGGGTCGCCGGTGGGTGGGGCGGGCGCCGGGTCAGGCCGCCGCCGGCCGGTCCAGCCGGTCCCGCTGCAAGGACAGGTTCCATTGCGCCGCTTCCCGAGCGATGGCGGGCAGGGCAGGCGGCAGGTTGGTCTTGCCCGCGCGGGCCAGCCAGTCCAGAACCTCCGCCAGCCGGTACAGCGGGGGGATGGCGGCGATGACCGGCTCCGGAAAGGGGGATGCGGCGGCCCGGATCTCCCCGCCCGCGTATTTGCGCATGTTCTGGCGGGACCAGCCCAGCAGGTCCGCCGCATCGGACAGGTTGACCAGATCGGGCCGAACCTCGATCAAGCGGGCCCTGGGAATCGCCCGCTGCACATCGGCCCAGGCGCTGCACAGGGCGGCCTCCGCCTCCCCCGCCTCCCGGTCGAAGGTCAGCGCCACAATGCCCCGGTGCCCCGTCCCCACCAAGGCATCGGTGCACCCGGCCCCCGCCAACGCATCCACATGGTCCATTGGATCGGGGCTATCCGGGGGCAGGGCCACCCGCAGGGTGAAGGTGAAGATCATTCCTGCCGCTCCCGCATCAGGGCGATACAGCCATCCACCTGCCGGCGGATCTGCCGCGCATGGATTTCCGGATCCCGTGGCGTGGACCAGACGGAGATCCGGCAGAACTCCCCGCACCGGCACTCCGCATCGTTCCACGGACACCAAAGCTGGGCGAAGGCATGGCCCCGCGCCATGGTGCACCGCCATCCCAGGCCTTCGGCATGCCGCAGGGCGGCTTCGATGGCGGGGTGGGGGTGACGGGACCGTCGGGCCATGGGTCCACACTCCGGCAGTATGGGGCGACCGCAATTGGTTGTCAACCGACAACCAGCGCAGCCGTGTCTGCTAGAGTATTTTATAAGGATACAACCGGGGCAAGTGGGTCGGGGGTCGGCTGTAAACCAACCCACCGATCAGCGCGGTGGGGCCAGACCCGCCACCTCCCCCGGTTCCAGGTACCGCCACTGTCCCTCCGCCAGGTCGCCCAGGGTCAGGGGACCGATGGCGCTGCGGTGCAAGGCGGTGACGTGGTTGCCGATGGCGGCGAACATGCGGCGCACCTGGTGGTAGCGCCCCTCCGTGATGGTCAGGTCGCAGGTGCGCTCCCCCGTCGGCTTCAGCACCGCGGGCAGCAGGGGCGTCGTCTCCGATTTCAGCATCAGGGTGCCGGCGGCGAAGATCCCCGCCTCATCCCCCCGCAGGGGGCGGTCCAGGGTGACGGCGTAGGTCTTGGGCAGGTGGGACCGGGGGCTGGTGATCCGGTGCAGCAGGGGCCCGTCATCGGTCATCAGCAGAAGGCCGGTCGTGTCCCGGTCCAGCCGGCCGACGGGGGCGACGATGGGGCTGCGGCGGACGAAGCGGTCGGGCAGCAGTTCATACACCACCCGGCCCGGATCGACCGTGCTGGCGGTGTAGCCCGCGGGCTTGTTCAGCATCAGCACCAGACCCTGGGGCGGGTCCAGGGGCGCGCCGTCCACCCGGATCCGGGCGTGGTCGGCGGCATCGTCCATGTCCAGCGGCGTGCCGTCGGCGCGGGTGACGCGACCGGCGCGGAACAGGGCCTTCACCTCCGTCCGGCTGCCATAGCCCAGGTTGGCGATCAGTTTGACCAGCCGCATCAGCGCTGCTTCCCCTGCCTTGTGCCCGACTGCCTTGTGCCCGACTGCCTTGTGCCCGACTGCCGCGGGCCCCGATCGGCACGCCCCGGTTTCTCCGCCCGGCCGGGGGCGGGCTTCCCCGCCGGCTTGGGGCCGGTGGCGTGCAGGATCTTGTATCCATCCTGGTCGGCGACACAGCGGTGGCCGGCGAACCGGGACGCCAGCAGCCCTTCATAGGGCAGGTGCCGGTTGGCCACCAGCCAGAGCTGGCCGCCGGGCGCCAGCCCATCGGCGGCGGCGGCGATGAAGCCCTGGCCCAGGCCCGGGTCATCCGCCCGCCCCACATGGAAGGGCGGGTTGCTGACGATCACCTCATACCGCCCGGGCAGGCCGGCGGTGACGTCATGCCAGTGGAATGCCAGGGGGGGGAACGCCGGGGGGGGAGTTTCCCGCCGCAGATTGATCCGCGCCAGGTCCAGGGCCCTCGCCTCCGCCTCATACAGGTCCAGCGCGGTGATCCCGGGGCAGCGGGCCAGAAGCTCCGCCGACAGATAGCCGACCCCGGCCCCCAGATCGGCGGCCCGGCCGGTCAGGTCGGGGGGCAGGTGTTGGGCCAGCAGGGCACTGCCCGCATCGATCCGGTCCCAGGCGAACAGCCCGGGGCGGGAGAAAAGGCCGCTGTCCGCCACCGGCCGCGGCGCGTCCAGCCCGGCCCAGGCATCCGCCAGGGCGGTATCCACCCGGTCCCCGACAATGGTCCAGAAGACCCGCGCCTTGTTCTTGGAAACGCTGCCCGCCAGGGGGGACAGGGCGGCCAGATCGGCCTCATGGCTGCGCGCACCTTCGGTATTGGTGCTCGCGGCCAGCACCACGCCCCCCGGTGTCGCCCGGCGCAGTGCCCGGGCCAGCAGGGCCTGCACCTCCTCCCGCTGGCGCGGCGGCAGGACCAGGACCAGGGGGAAGCGTTCGGCATCCCCCTCCTGCTCTCCCTCCTCCCCCGCCTGGACGGCATAGCCGGCGCGGGCCAGGGCATCGGCGAAGGGCTTGAAGCTCTGCCGACACTCCAGCCCGTCGCGCGGCAGCACGGTAATCCCGGCCCCCGCCCGCGCCCGCAGGAACAGACCCCGCCCCGGCCAGGCGATGGCGCCCGTCGCCAATGGCAGGAGCAGGGTGTCGAGGGCGGGGTCGGACATGGGGTGATCCGGATGGGGGGGCTGCAACACCCCCTCTCCCCCTGAGGGAGAGGGAGGGGCCCAGGCGAAGCCTGGGAGGGTGAGGGGTCCACAAGGGCGGTGCTTCGTCGTGGGACGGGCGGGATTCCGTGCTGCCGGACCCCTCACCCTCCCACGCCTCCGCTGTCGCTGCGGCGCGGGTCCCTCCCTCTCCCTCAGGGGGCTAAGGGAGTCACACATTTTGAGCCAGCGCCCAGCCGTGCTTGATGGCATCGAAACGCATGAGGCCATCATGCATGGTTTTGGGTCCCGGCGGTTT
>JBJOKR010000218.1:0-7482 GCA_046045995.1 Pseudomonadota bacterium
GGGGGTGGGGCCCTTGCGCAGCTTGGGTGGGGGAGGGGTCCCCAAGACCGGTGCTGCCGGACCCCTCACCCTCCCACCCTCCGCTTCGCTCCGGGCGGGCCCCTCCCTCTCCCTCAGGGGGAGAGGGGTTTTTTAGGGGCGGGGGGCGCTGACCCGCCCATCAGCTCCTCCACCGTCACCTCCAGCACGGCCGCCGCACGGGTCAGCAGGGGCAGGCTGCCGCGTTTCAGGCCGCGCTCCACCTCGCTCAGGTAGCCGGGCTTCACACCGATGCGGGCGGCCAGGTCGCGCTGGGTCAGGCCCCGGTGCTCCCGCCAGAGCAGCAGCGGGGTCGTGCCGCGCACAAGTCCGGACAGGAACGCCACCGGCAGCCGGTCGCGCTCCACATCCACCACCTCATCCAGGGCGACCCGGTCCAGCAGCAGGGTATTGTCCGCCTTGGTATAGGTGCCGATGACCGTCACCGTGCCGTGGCGGTAGGTGCAGCGGCAATGGTCACCCTCCGGGTCCTCGCCCGTGTCGGGGGAAAGGCCCTTGCGGGTGATTTCATCCTCCAGGGCGGCCAAGGTCCCCGCGCCTTGCCGGACCAGGTCGCGCAGGACGGAGCGCTCGATCAGCACCCGCATCGCACCACCCCTTCCATGTCCGGCCGTCCCGCCATCAGGTCCCCCGCGGTGCCGCCAGGGCGGCGGTGATCAGGCGCCCGGCATCCACCTGCACCCGGTCGCCGACGACGACGTAAAGGCTGCGGGTGGCCACCTGCCGGCCCAGGGGATTGGCCAGGATGGCCCCTTCCTCCGTCCGGCAGCCGACGGCGGTGCCGATGCCCCGGGATGCCAGCGTCACCAGCAGGTCGGTCCAGTTGCCGGTCCAGACGCGGGGCAGGTCGTAGCGCCGGCATTCCTCCCCATGGGCGGTGAACAGGTTTTCGATCAGGGCGGAGGCGCCGGGGCTGACCAGGGAGCGGGCCGCCATCTCCGGATAGCCGTGCATGGGCCGGATCGCCTCCACCCCCGGATCGCGGGCGGTGATGCGCTGCCGGTCCTCCTCCCGCACCAGTTCGGCCAGGATGGACAGGGCCGGATTGGCTTCCCGCAGCCGATCCACGGCGTAGAGCACGGCCGGGTCCGCATCGGGGTCGGACTGGGAGCGAGCGAAGACCAGGGCCATGCGCGCCGTTTCCGGATGGGTGCGGGCCAGGGCGGCGGCATCGGCGGCGGACCCGGCCACATGCACCACGCCCCGGTCGGCCAGGGAGTTCGGAATGCGCTCGAACGCCCGGGTCAGCATGACCACCGGCGTGCCGATCCAATCCTCATGCTCCCGGATCTGGTCGATCAGGCGGGCGACATGCTGGACCGCGTCGCCCGATGGCTCGCCCACCAGCAGCAGATGGTTCTTCATGGTTTTCCAGTCCCAGGCCCCGGTGGCCTTGCGTTCGATGGTGTCCGCGCGCCAGTCGGTCAGCACGCCGACCAGCGTCGCCAGCACGAAGATGCCGCCGCCATACATCAGGACGACAGTGGCCAGCCGCCCGGCATCTGTTTTGGCGAACTGGTCGCCATAGCCGACGGTGACGATGGTGGTGGCTGTCAGCCAGGCGGCATCGCGCAGGGCCATCCCCTCCAGCAGCACCATCGCCGCCACATGGGCCGTGCAGACGGCCAGCAGCCAGAAGCCCAGCCGCACCAGCGACCGGCCGATATCCGCTTCACGGATGTAGCAGGGCGGGCGGCGGCGGCGGAACAGATGGGCCAGCATCAGCGCGCAACCTCGAAGTAATGGGGGACGTAGCGGCTGTCATTGCCGGTGATGCGGTTCGGATCCTCCCGCACGCCCAGGCCCTTGGCCTCATCCCCCACCATCCAGACGCCCAGCACGGCATAGCCTCCGCCCAGGTTCGGCAGGTCGACGAATTCCTGGAACACCCAGCCCTCATTCCCGGCGAAGCGGGTGGGGCCCGCCCGTTCCACCGGGCCGACAGGCTTGCCGTCCGGGCCCAGGGTCGCGATCTCCACCCCGTCCCCCTCCCGGCCCCAGAGCGGCTTGGCCACCACCTTGGCCCCGGCGGGGAAGGCGGCGGCGGCGAAGGTGGTCTTCAGCAGGGCCGGGTGGCCGGGGTTCAGCTCCCACAGGATGGCCAGGATGCCCTTGGTCAGCATCAGCTTCCACAAGGGCTCCATCAGCACCAGACGGCCGGACATGACGGCATCCAGCAGGGCGGGGGCGCCGGCATCCTGCAGGAACCATTCATGGGGATACAGGCTCCACAACACGTCGATCCGGTCGCCGTCCGCGTCGTGGAAGGTGCCGGTCAGGCTGTCATGGTGGATGCCGTCCACGGGGATCAGCTTGCCCGCCGCCCCAGCCTCCACCGCCGTCAGGCGCATGTAATCGGCGGTGCCCATGTCCTCCGGATTGTCCTGGGCGCAGAAATGGATGCGGGGGCCGGGCAGGCGCGGCAGCAGATCGGCCCAGCGGGCCACCAGCGCCTCATGCAGGCCGTTGAACTGGTCGGCGGTGGGGCGGAACCCCTCCAGCCAATGCCACTGCACCACCGCCGTCTCATACAGGGAGGTGGGGGTTGCGGCGTTGTATTCCAGCAGCTTGGGCGTGCCGGTTCCGTCCCAGGCCAGATCGAAGCGGCCATAGACGGGGAATTCGCCCAGCCCCGCCTCGAACCGGCGCCAGCTCCACTCCACCGCTGCCGCGGCGCTGTCGGGGATGCCCAGCCGGGCATAGAGGCGGTTCGCCACCACATGGCGGCAGGCGGCAAGGCAGAGCCGGTGCAACTCCGTGCCCGTGTCGTCCAGCCGGTCCACCTCCGCCGGGGAGAAGACGTAATGGGCGTCATCCGTCCAGTAGGGATCGCCGCCGGGGGAGTGGAAGGCGAAGCCCAGCTCCGCCTCCACTCTGCGCTGCCAGTCGGGGCGGGGCGGGTTCGCCACACGCTTCATGGGGGAAATCCTCCGATCGGGTTGCGGCGTCAGCTGGCGGACCGGCCACCCGCGGACAGGCCGGTGGCCCCGAACCCCGCCGACTTGCGGGAGGAGGAGACGGAGGTGGCCGGCCGCGGCGAGCGCAGGTCGTTCTCCGCGATCCGGGTGCTGGCGACGAACCCGCGGGAGGACCCGCCGCCCGCTCCGGTGATGACACCGCCGCCGCCGCAGGACTGGCTGGATGGGTTGCAGTTGCCCACCCGGGCCAGCCGGGTCTGGCCGTTGTACAGGTAGCCGGAGCGGTCGGCGTAAAGCGGGCGGCCGTAGCGCTTGCGCTTCATGGCGTCGCCCACCTCATCCAACACCTCGGCGATCAGGAATCCGGTCATCAGCGGGATGAAATAGGGGGTGATGATGCCATTGTCCGACCGGGGCTCCACCCGCTCGCAGGCGCCATCGCCCACCTCCGCCTCGCAGGTTTCCTCGGTCGGGTAGCGGGGGGCCAGCAGCGGATGCTCCGCCCGGGCGGACCGGAAGGCCGCCTCGCAGTCCTCCTGCCCCAGGCCGGAGGTGACACAGGTGGCAACATCGGAAAACACCCGTGCCTCCTGCTCCCGGTCCGAACAGCCGGTCAGGGCCGCCAGGGCGGAGCCGAGGAGAAGGGTGGTGACATGGCGTGATCGGCGCATGGCCTGTCTCCTTCGCGCGATGGGTCCGGGGGTCAGTAGCTGAGCGCGCCGGCGTTCAGCAGGCCGGTCAGCAGCGACGCCCCGCCCAGCAGCACGCCATAGGACACCCGGTTCTCCTCGATCCCCTTGCGCAGGTCCCGCAACAGGCCGGTCAGGAACAGGAAGACAACGATCTGGCTGACCAGGGCGACCAGGCTCCACATCACCAGGTCGGCCAGCACCGTGGTGCCGTTCGCCACCGAATGCAGGGCCAGGCCGAATCCACCCAGCGCCCCGGTGAAGGACAGGGAAGCCGCCGTGTTCCCCGCCTTGATCAGATCGAACTCATGATAAGGCGTGACCCACAGGTAGAGGCGGGCGAAGGCCAGGACCAGCACCACCATCACCGCCAGGAAGGCGAGATAGGCCGGCAGGGCGGCGATGGATTCGATCAGGTAGGATTGCATGCGGATACCCCCTTCTTGCCCTGTTGGAACGCACCGGTGGGGAATCCCCTCTCTCCGTGAGGAAGAGTTGGGTGTCGTCCATCCCATCCCTGGCGAACCTGTTCTCTGAGAGAGAACATATCAGACCCGATCCCGGGCGCAAGGGTTTGTATCGCGCCTTTCTGCTGCGCGCTGGGAGCGAAGCCGTTGTCCGGAAACCGGCGAAAGGGGTGCGTCGGTACCCCGTCGGGGTGGGTGGCGCACTTTCCACCGTCTTTCCCGCAAGGCGGTGCTTGTAATACCGGCCGCACGTGCCAAGGATGACGGCCATGACTTTGCCCCCCATCCCTTCCGCCGCCGCCAGGTCCGCCCAGGAAACCGCTGCCCCCACCGGCCGGGTGGTGGCCGTGCTGGGGCCGACCAACACGGGCAAGACCTTCCTGGCCATGGAACGCATGCTGGCGCACCGCACCGGCATGATCGGCTTCCCCCTGCGCCTGCTGGCGCGGGAGAACTATGACAAGGTCGTCCGCCTGAAGGGGGAGAAGGCGGTGGCCCTGGTGACGGGGGAGGAGAAGATCATCCCCCCCCATGCCCAGTACTGGATCTGCACGGTGGAAAGCATGCCGCTGGACCGCAGCGTGCAGTTCCTGTGCGTGGATGAGATCCAGCTCTGCGCCGATGGGGAGCGGGGGCACATCTTCACCGACCGGCTGCTGCATGCCCGCGGGACGGAGGAGACGATGTTCCTCGGCTCCGACACGGTGCGCGGCCTGATCCAGAAGCTGGTGCCGCGGGTGGAGCATATCTCCCGCCCCCGATTCTCCAACCTGACCTATGCCGGGCAGAAGAAGCTGACCAAGCTGCCGCCCCGGTCGGCCATCGTCGCCTTCTCCACGACGGAGGTGTACGGCCTGGCGGAGATGGTGCGGCGGTCGCGGGGCGGGACGGCGGTGGTGCTGGGGGCCCTGTCGCCCCGCACCCGCAATGCCCAGGTCGCCCTGTACCAGTCGGGCGATGTGGATTACCTGGTGGCGACCGATGCCATCGGCATGGGCCTGAACATGGATGTGGACCATGTCTGGTTCGCCCGCCTGTCCAAGTTCGACGGGGTCCAGCCCCGCCGCCTGCGCCCGACGGAGGTGGCGCAGATCGCCGGCCGCGCCGGGCGCCACCTGACCGACGGCACCTTCGGCACCACCTGGGACTGCCCGCCCATGGATGCGGAGACGGTGACCGCGGTGGAGGGGCACAGCTTCCCGTCCGTCCAGCAGCTCATGTGGCGCAATTCCCGCCTGGATTTCCGCAGCATCGAGGCGCTGACCACCTCCCTGGAGGAGCGGCCGTCCAGCCCCGTGCTGATCCGGTCGCGGGAGGCGGACGACCAGATGGCGCTGCAGGTCCTGGGCAAGGAGGAGGAGATCCGCGCCAAGGCCCGCCATCCGGAGGCGGTGCGCCTGCTCTGGGAGGTTTGCCAGGTTCCCGATTTCCGCAAGGTGATGAGCGACCAGCACACTAGACTGCTGGGCCAGATGTTCCTGTACCTGACCGGGCCGGGCCGCAAACTGCCCCCCGATTGGATGGCATCCCAGGTCGGGCGGCTGGATCGCACCGAAGGCGATATCGATGCCCTCGTCTCGCGCATTGCGCATGTGCGCACGTTCACCTATGTCTCCCATCGGGCGGACTGGCTGTCCGACCCCCGGCATTGGCAGGAGCTGACGCGGGGGATCGAGGATAGGCTGTCCGATGCCCTGCATGAACGTTTGACCCAACGCTTCGTCGACAAACGCTCCGCCGGTCTGGTGAAGTCGCTCCGCGCCGGGCGGGATCTGATCGGCATGGTGACGAAGACAGGAGAGGTGATGGTGGAAGGACACGCCGTGGGCCATCTGACCGGCCTGCAGTTCACGCTCGACGCGGAAGTGTCGCCGGAGGACCAGCGCGCCCTGATGACGGCGGCCCGCAAGTCGCTGAAGGACGAGATCGCGACCCGCGTCCAGCAGGTGGAACAGGCGGGCGACGATGCCTTCAGCCTGGACCCGGGGGGCCAAGTGGTCTGGCAGGGATCGGCCCTTGCCCGTCTTGCCTCCGGCGCCTCCGCCCTGGCACCGACCCTGAAGCCCCTGGTGAGCGAGGATCTGCTGGACAGCGGCCAGCGCGACCGGGTGATGGCCCGCGCCGCCGCCTGGGTGAAGGCCCATGTGGAGGCGGTGCTGGGTCCGCTCCAGAAGCTGGAAACCATGGCGGAGCTGGAGGGCCCGGCCCGCGGCATCGCCTTCCAGGTGGCCGAAGCGCTGGGCGTCGTGCCGCGCCGTACCCTGGACCCCCTGATCCGCCCCCTGACCAAGGAACAGCGCTACCAGCTGGCCAAGGCTGGCCTGCGCCTGGGCTTCAGCCATGTCTTCCTGCCAGCCCTGGCCAAGCCGAAGGCGGTGGCCCTGCGGGCCCAGCTCTGGGCCGTGCGCCACGGCCAGTCCCTGCCGGTGACCGTGCCGCCGCCCGGCCGCGTCAGTGTCCCCGCGGGGGAGATGGACCCGCGCATGCTGGAGGCGGTGGGCTATCCCCGCATCGGCCATCTGGCCATCCGGGTGGATATGCTGGACCGGCTGGAGAAGGAACTGGCCCAGCGTTGCGATGCCAAGGGCCGGGTCCGCACCATCGCCGACCTGTCGCCCCTGATCGGCACGTCCAACGAGGATCTGGCCGCCGTCCTGGCCGGCTTGAACTGGCAGCCGGTGGACGTGCCGGCGAGCGAACTGACCGAACCGGCCAAGCCCGCGCCTGCGGCGGCCCCGGCCGTGGCGGCGCCCGCCCCGGACGATGCCACCGCCGCCGACGCTGTGGTCCAGGCGGCAGATGCCGCGGAAGAAGCCGATGTTTCCGCTGCCGAAACGGTCGAGGCCGCGGCGCCCGAGGAAACGGTACCCGAAACGGCTGCACCCGAGGCGGCTGTGGAGGATGACGGGGCCGGTGAGGCTGTTGCCGAGACGGATGAGTCGGTCGATTCCACCCTGGCCGATTCCACCCTGGCCGAGGCCCCGGCCGAGGGCGATGCCGACTCCGACGGCGATGCAGACGGTGACGACACGACCGAGGGTGCGGAGTCTGAGGAGGGCGCGGGGACGGATGCCGCCGCTCCTGATGCCGCTGTGCCTGCCGCTGTGCCGATGGTCACCGTCTGGGTCCGCCGCCGCCCGCCGCGGCCCAAGACCCAGAAGCGCCGCCCGAAGCGCCGCCCCGGCGCCCCGGGAGCGGAGGGGGAGGGACAGCGTCAAGCCGTTCCCGCAGACGGCCGCCGCCGGGAAGGCGGGCAGCGGGAAGGTGGGCAGCGCCGGGATGACCGGCCCCGCCCGGATCGCCCGCCCGGCGACCGTCCGCCCGGTGACCGTCCCCAGGGGGATCGTCCCCAGGGCGACCGTCCGCATG
>JBJOKR010000219.1:0-7460 GCA_046045995.1 Pseudomonadota bacterium
GTGCCGATGCGGGCCCGGAAATAGGCGACATCCCGCTGCACCGGGGGCTGGTCGGCCAGCAGGCGCATCTGGGTATCCGCCGTCCGCTTCAGCAGGCGCCATTGGGCGAGCGAGGTGCCGGCCCCCCCGCCGACACTCCCCCCGCCGGCACCGACCGGGCCGGGGGCGAAGGCTGCGAAGGCGCCGGTCAAGCCCGTGTCTCCCGCGGAGCATCGGCATCGCCGGCCCGGCTCTCCGCCGCCTCCGACGGGGCGTAGCCGGGCGGGATCCGCAACAGCACGCCACCGGTGCGGGGGTCCAGCACATCGGTGAACAGGCGACTGGTCTCCGGATCCAACTGGACGCGATAGGGACGGTAGGCGGGGGACGGCTCCACCGGCGGCGGCGGGGGTGGGGGCTGGGGCTCCCCCTCCTCCCGGATGGCGCGGGCCCGCGCCTCCACCGCGGCCCGTTCCGGCGGGCGCAGCAGCGGCGGCCCTTCGGCCGGTTGGACCCCCTCGACAGGTTTGCGCTCGCTCATCTCTTCCTCCCTCCCGGCCGGTCAGACCCCCGCCCCGTCCCAGACGGGGTCCGCCGCCGGCGGGGCGGGATCACGGGCGGCCGCTTCCATCGCCTCCAGCAGCAGGGCTTCATAGGCGATGACCGGGCGCAGGGCGGCCAGGGCCTTGTAATGGTCGCCCGTGTCCACGAATCCGGCGGCATCGCGCAGGTGGCGGGCCATCCCCGGCTCCCGGATGGCCTCCACCACCTGGGCGATCAGGGGTTCATAGGTGCGGCGGTGCCCCTCCATCCCGGCGGGGTCGATCAGCATCGCCTGGATGGCGTAGTAGGTGCGCTTGACCGGTGTCGTCGCCTCCTCCGCCTGGAGGATGCTGCGCCCGGTCATGACCTGGGCGTGGTTGGCAACGGTCAGGGTGTTGCGGTGGCTGCCGTTTTCGATGACGACGCCGTTGACGACGAATTTCTCGAACGGCCGCAGCTTCAGTTTCAGGCCCATGGCCCCGGTCCTTCGGTTTCCGCCGACCCGTCGCGGGTACGGCCGGTCGCTTGTTCCAGGCCTGTCACCCCAGGCCCATCATGTCAGCCCCTTCATCACGGTCCGGTTCACATCGATCAGCGGCGCCAGGGGCGACCCCTGGGTCAGCACCTGGCCGCTGTAGCGGTTGACCCAGAGCCCGAGGGAGACCAGCCCCGCCTTCAGCGCGTCGGGCAGCAGGTTGTCCCCGTCCGCCAGGTCGGCGGTCAGCGTGCCCCAAAGGCGGCGGTTGCGGTCCACCGCCCGGATCAGGGCGAAGCGGTCCTGCCCGGCGGCGCACCCCTCCAGCTCCGCCGTCACCTGTGCGAAGACGCGGGCTTCCAGCTGGCGGGGGCTGATGGTGTCGCGCATGGACTGGCGATAGGCGCTGGCTGTCATGGCGATTCCTGTTCCTCCCGGGTCTGTACCAGGGCCGATCCTAGCGGGGCGGGATTAATCCCCGATGAATCCGCGCCCCGCCGCGGGGGCCGATCGGGGCGACAGCCAAATTGGGGGAGCTACGCCAATCGGATTGCCGTTTACGCCAAAGGGCGATTACACTCTGTCGCGGGAAAACCTGACCGGAGACGGCGATGCGAAAACTGCGACAGGGACGGAACAGGTCGGCGGGGGCGATCCCCGCACTGGATCGTCGCTCCCGGGCCATCTCCTACCATCCGGCGGGAGCGGCGGCATGAGACGGGCGCACAAGCGGGTCCTGGTAGCCGGCGGGGCGGGCTTCCTCGGCTCCCATCTCTGTGCAAGGCTGCTGGCGGAGGGGGCGGATGTCCTCTGCGTCGATAACTTCTTCACCGGATCGCGGGACAACATCCTGCCCCTGCTGGGCAATCCGCGGTTCGAGTTCCTGCGCCACGACGTGACCTTCCCCCTCTTCGTGGAGGTGGATGAGATCTACAACCTGGCCTGCCCGGCCAGCCCGGTGCATTACCAGTGGAACGCGGTGCAGACGGTCAAGACATCCGTCCACGGCGCCATCAACATGCTGGGCCTGGCCAAGCGGGTGAAGGCGAAGATCTTCCAGGCCTCCACCTCGGAGGTTTACGGTGACCCGACGGTCCATCCCCAGCCGGAGGAATACCGGGGCAACGTGAACCCCATCGGCCTGCGCGCCTGCTATGATGAGGGCAAGCGCTGTGCGGAGACGCTGTTCTTCGACTACCACCGCCAGAACGGGGTGAATATCCGCGTCGCCCGCATCTTCAACACCTATGGCCCGCGCATGCATCCGAACGACGGGCGCGTGGTGTCCAACTTCATCGTCCAGGCGCTTCAGGGCCAGCCGATCACGATCTATGGGGAGGGCACCCAGACCCGGTCCTTCTGCTATGTGGACGACCTGATCGAGGGGTTCATCCGCCTGATGGCGGCACCGGATACGGTGACCGGCCCCATCAATATCGGCAACCCGGGCGAATTCACCATCCGGGAGCTGGCGGAAGCGGTGCTGCGGCTGACCGGATCGCGGTCGGAACTGGTCTTCCGCCCCCTGCCGGCGGACGATCCGTTGCAGCGCTGCCCGGACATCACCAAGGCGAAGGCGCAGCTGGGCTGGCAGCCGACCATCCAGTTGGAGGAAGGGCTGCGCCGGACCATCGCCTATTTCGCGGATGTGCTGGGCGTTACGGCGCCGGCCGGCTGAGCCGTCGGAAGCCGCCCCCAGATCCGCCGCAAGATCCGCCCCAAGATCCGCCCCCTTGCCCCCCCACCGCCGCTGATCCGACCGGGACGATTGCCGATGACCTTTGCCGATCTTTTCGCCGCGGTGGCCAGCCTGACCCGCGCCGGTGATGCACAGGCCGTGATCGGTCTGTATCGCACCTGGATCGCCGCCAACCCCGCCGATCCGGCCGTCCATGCCGCCCATTTCAACCTGGGCGTCCTGCTGTCGGACCAGGCGGACCTGCAGGGGGCGCTGCTGGCCTTCAATGAGGCGATCCGGGTGAAGCCGGATTTCGCCCCGGCCCATATCAACCTGGGCTCCGTGCTGGAGCGGATGGGGCAGAAAGAGCTGGCGATTTCCTATTGGAACAATGTCTCCGTGCTGCTGGGGGCGGTGACTGGCGATGCCATCGCCTATCGCTGCACCGCCCTGAAGCAGACGGCGCGGGTGCTGGAACAGGACCACCACCAAGCACGGGCGGAAGAGGTGCTGCGCCAGTCCCTGGACCTCCGCCCCGGCCAGCGCGACATCCTTCAGCACTGGATCAGCCTGCGCCAGCGCCAGTGCAAATGGCCGGTGCTGGAACCGCTGCCGAACATCCCGGTCGCCACCATGGTGTCGGAACTGGCGCCCTTGAGTGCGGCGATCATGACCGACGACCCGATCCTGCACCTGGGCATCGCCCACCACCACAACAAGGAGGATGTGCCCCGCCCGGCGCGGTTCCGCACCGATGCGGATTTCCAGGGCCGGCGCCGCGGGGCCGATGGGCGGCTGAAGATCGGCTATCTGTCGTCCGACCTGCGCGCGCATGCCATCGGTTATCTGACGTGCGAGATGTTCGGCCTGCACGACCGCTCCCGGGTGGAGGTGACGGCCTTCTTCTGCGGCTTCCCCATGGAGGATTCCACCAAGGCCCGGATCCGCGCCGATGTGGACCATTGGGTGGACATAAACGGCCTGTCCGATGACGACGCGGCGGAGGAGATCTTCCGTCGGGGGATCGACATCCTGATCGACGTGAACGGCAATACACGGGATGCGCGCACGGCCGTGCTGGCCCGCCGCCCCGCCCCCATCAACGTCAACTGGCTGGGCTTCCCCGGCAGCATGGGCAGCCCCTACCACCACTACATCATCGCCGACGGGGTGATCATCCCGCCGGGGTCGGAGACGTACTATACGGAGAAGGTGGTGCGGCTGCCCTGCTATCAGCCGAACAACCGCGGCCGCCGCATCGCCGAGCGCACGCCCACCCGGGCGGAGATGGGGCTGCCGGACGATGCCATGGTCTATTGCAGCTTCAACGGCCCGCAGAAGCTGACCCCCTTCACCTTCGACCGGTGGATGGAGATCCTGCGCGCCGTGGACGGCAGCGTGCTGTGGATGCTGCGCCCGGGTGCCGAGGCGGAGGCACGGCTGATGGCCCGGGCGGAGGCGCAGGGCGTGTCGCCCGACCGGCTGATCATGGCGAACCCCCTGCCGAATGCGGAGCATCTGGCCCGCTATGTCCTGGCCGACCTGTTCCTGGATTCCAGCCCCTATGGCGCCCACACCACCGCGTCGGACGCCATGTGGATGGGGGTGCCGGTGCTGACCGTGCCCGGCCGGTCCTTCGCATCCCGGGTCTGCGCCAGCCTGATCAGCGCCGGCGGCCTGGGCGATTTCGTCTGTGCCGATCCGCAGGAATACGTGGAACGGGCCATCGCCCTGGGCCGCGACCGGGCCGGGCTGGCCGCGGTGCGGCAGCGCCTGCTGGACCTGCGCGACCGGTCGGTGCTGTTCGACACGCCGGGCTTCGCCCGGGCGATGGAAGACGCCTTCGATGAGATGTGGCGCGATTGGGAGGCGGGAACCCTGCCCCGCCCCGATGTGACCAACCTGGAACTGTACCGGGAGTTGGGCGGCGCCCTGGATCATGAGAGGACGGAGATGGCGACGGTCGGCGATTATGAGGACCGCTACCGCCGCCTGCTGGCGGAACGCCATCGCTTCTCCCCCGTCCCGGCCGACACACGGCTGTGGACCCCGGATGACATCGCCCGGTATGGCGATGCCCCCCTGACCGCGCCCCGGAGTGCCGAATGACCGACCAGACCCCGACCGCAGCCACCCGGGGCAAGGGCTTGACGACGGTGATGTACCCGCCGACGACCCCGCCGGCGCCCCCCAGCCCCGCGGCCCCCGCCCCGATCGCGCCCGCGACCGCCCAGGCGAAAATCGTCACCCTTCTGGCCTTCCCCCGGTGGGATTCTGTGCCGGTGATGAACCGGGCCCAACTGCCGTCCTTCCTGCGCGGACTGCCGGTGCATCAGCTGATGGCGACGGCGGAGCAGGTGCGCCCGGGGACCGACCGGACCACGGTGATCGAGTTGTACAAGGCCTGGCTGGCCGCCAATCCCGGCGACCCGGCCCAGTATGCGGCCTGGTTCAACCTGGGCGTGGAGCTGGCGGCGGCCGGCGACCGGGCCAATGCCACCATCGCCCAGCGCAACGCCCTGGCCCTGAAGCCCGACCTGTACCAGGCGGCGGTCAATCTGGGCCTGAACCTGGAGGTGCAGGGCGACCGGGAGGGGGCGCTGACCACCTGGCGCAACGCCGTCCAGCCCGATGAGGCGCGGATCATGCTGCTGAACCAGCAGGGCCGCCTGCTGGAGGAGATGGGCCGGTTCGAGGAGGCAGAGACCGTCCTTTACCGCAGCCTTCTGACCAAGCCCGACCAGCCGGACGTGATCCAGCACTGGAGCCATATCCGCCAGAAGATGTGCAAATGGCCGGCCTTCGGCGTGGCCGTGCCCGGCATGTCGGACGCGGAGCTGATGCGCTTCGCCGGACCGCTGGCCGCCCTGTCCCTGTTCAACAGCGTGACGCAGCAGCGCGACGTGGCGGCCGAATGGATCGAGCGCAAGGTCCCCGCCGCCCCCCGCCGGTTGAGCCCGGTGGAGGGCTACGCCCATGACCGGATCCGGGTGGGCTATCTGTCGTCGGATTTCTGCATGCACGCGATGAGCTTCCTCATCGCCGAATTGCTGGAGAAGCACGACCGCAGCCGGTTCGAGATCTACGGCTATTGCAGCAGCCGGGAGGACGGCAGTGCCGTGCGGCGGCGCATCGTTTCCGCCTTCGATCATTACGTGCCCATCCACACCCTGGACGATGCGGCCGCGGCCCAGCGCATCCGTCAGGATGAGATCGACATCCTGGTGGACCTGAACGGCCTGACCAAGGGTGCCCGGCTGCAGACGCTGCGCTGGAAGCCGGCGCCGGTGCAGTGCACCTATCTGGGCTATATCGGCCCGGTGCCCATGCCGGAGCTGGACTGGCTGATCTGTGACGATTTCACCGTCCCGGCGGAACTGCGCGACAGTTACTGGCCCCGCCCCTTGCCCCTGCCCGACCTGTACCAGGCCAATGACAGCGCGCCCTTCGACCGGCCGCCGGTATCGCGGGCGGATCAGGGGCTGCCGGAGGATCGGTTCGTCTTCTGCTGTTTCTCCAACTACTACAAGATCACCGAAAGCATGTTCGAGGCGTGGATGGAAATCCTGCTGCGGACGGGGGATTCGGTGATGTGGCTGCTGGCGGACAACGCCACGGCCAAGGCCAACATGATCGCCAAGGCGACGGCCATGGGGGTAGCGACCGACCGGTTGATCTTCGCCGGGCGGGTGTCCCCCGACCTGTACCGGGCCCGCATGGCCCTGGCCGACCTGTTCCTGGACACCATGCCCTACAACGCCGGCACGATCGCCAGCGATGCCCTGCGCATGGGCCTGCCCCTGCTGACCCTGTCCGGGGAGCCGTTCGCCGCCCGCATGGCCGGCAGTCTGTTGAGCGCCATCGGCCTGCCGGAACTGATCACCCGCGACCGCGACAGCTTCATCGCCCGGGCGGTGGAACTGGCGACCGACCGCGACTTCTATCGCGGTGTGCGGGAGAAGGTGGGCGGTGACAGCTGGCTGAACACCATCGGCAACACCGCCCGTTTCACCCGCAACATCGAAGCGGCGTTCGAAAAAATCCTGATCAAACCCTGACCGTGTCGCACGGCAGCCAGACGAAGGGGGCATTATGGGCCTGTACGGGGATTTCCTGGCCAACCACCAGCGTGTGATCCACAAGTGGAAGCATTACTTCCCCGCCTATGAGCGGCATTTCGGACCCTGGCAGAACAAGAGCCTGGTGTTCTGGGAGATCGGCTGCGGCCGGGGCGGGTCGCTTCAGATGTGGAAGCGTTTCTTCGGGCCCCATGCCCAGATCATCGGCATCGACATCGATCCCCGCTGCCGCGGCTTCGAAGAGGACCAGATCAACGTGCGGATCGGCCCGCAGCAGGATGTGGACTTCCTGGACAGCGTGATCCGGGAATTCGGCGCCCCGGACGTGGTGCTGGATGACGGCAGCCATGTCATGAGCGACATCGTCACCACCTTCGCCCACCTGTATTCGAAGCTGCCGAAGAACGGCGTGTACATGGTGGAGGATCTGCACACCGCCTATTGGCCGGAATATGGCGGCGGCGTGCGCGCACCCGGCAGCTTCATGGAGGTGTGCAAGCACCTGATCGATGAGCTGAACGCCGACCATTCCCGCGGCGCCCTGCCCCCGACGGAATTCACCCGCACGACCCTGTCCATGCATTTCTACGACAGCATCGTCGCCTTCGAGCGCGGGATCACCACGACGAAGACCGCCCCCATGGTGGGCATGGTCCCCGCCTTCCCCGCCGACAGCAGCGATGCCGCCACCCCGGCCGCCGAGGGG
>JBJOKR010000220.1:0-7437 GCA_046045995.1 Pseudomonadota bacterium
AGGGTGAGGGGTGAACACGGCCGGTGCTGCCGGACCCCTCACCCTCCCCCGTCTCCGCTGCGCTCCGACGCGGGCCCCTCCCTCTCCCCCTGAGGGAGAGGGGTTTTTTCCTACTCCTCCGACCCTTGCCGATAGGGGCTTTCAGTGGACAATTCGGCCAGTTCCGCTTCCATGGCGGTGCGTTCCTGGGTCAGGGCGTTGGCGACGGCGCGGCGGAAGCCGGGGTCGGGCAGGTAATGGGCGCTCCAGGTCGGGACGGGCAGGTAGCCGCGCTGAATCTTGTGGTGGCCCTGGGCCCCGGCCTCCACCCGCTTAAGCCCACGGGATATGGCGAAATCGATGGCGCGGTAATAGCAGGCCTCGAAATGCAGGAACGGGTGGTCGCCCGCCCCGCCCCAGTTGCGGCCGTACAGCGTATCCCCGCCCAGCAGGTTCAGCGCCCCGCCGATCCAGCCACCCTCCGGCCCCAGGGGATCGCGGGCCATGACCAGCACGACCGACTCCGCCATCTCCGCGCCCAGGCGGTGGAAGAAATCCCGTGTCAGGTAGGCCCAGCCCCATTTCCGGTCGCTGGTGGCAAGGTACAGGCGGTGGAAGGCGTCCCAATGCTCCGGTGTCAGGTCGCCGCCGGTCAGGGTCGCCACCTCCACCCCGCTTTCGGCCACCTGGCGCCGTTCCTTGCGCACGGTTTTGCGCTTGCGCGAGGAGAAGGCGGCTAGGAAATCCTCGAAATCCCGGTAACCGCTGTTTTCCCAATGGAACTGCACGCCCATGCGGATCAACCATCCGGCATCCCGGAACTGCTCCACCTCCGCCGCCGTGGGGAAGGTGACATGGACGGAGGACAGGTCGTTGTTGCCGGTGATCCGGGCCAGGGCCGCGATCATGGCACCCGCCACCCCGGCCGGTGCCTCCGGATGCAGCAACAGGCGGCGGCCGGTCACGGGCGTGAAGGGGACGGCCAGTTGCAGCTTCGGGTAATAGCGCCCGCCCGCCCGTTCCCAGGCATTGGCCCAGGATTGGTCGAAGACATATTCGCCGTAGCTATGGGCCTTCAGGTACAGGGGCGCGCAGCCGACCAGCCGCCCGGCCCCGTCCCGCACCGTCATGTGATGGGGCATCCAGCCGGTACCACCGCCGACGGACCGGCTTTCCTCCAGGATGCGCAGGAAGCTGTGGCTGGTGAAGGGTGCATCGGGCCCGTTGCAGGCATCCCAGTCCACCGCCGGAATCTCCGCGATGGATTCGACCAGGCGAAGCGTCAGGGTCGGGGTATCCGGACCATCGGGCATGGGGCCTCACGGGCTGCGGTCGGCGGACAGCAGCATGTAGCGCGGGGCCCCGCCGCGCAAGGGTCCCTTTCCGATACCCGCGCGGGGAGGCCACCAGCGGCGCCACCAGCAGCGCCGCCGGGTGTTCCGCCGCCGGTCACTCCACGTCCAGGATCGCCTCAACCTCCACCGCCACGCCCAGCGGCAGGGAGGCGGCGGAGACGGCGGAGCGGGCATGCTTGCCGGCATCGCCGAAGACCTGGACCATCAGTTCCGACGCGCCGTTGATCACCTTCGGCTGATCGACGAAATCGGGCGTGGAGTTCACGAAGCCGACCAGTTTCACCACCCGCACCACCCGGTCCAGGTCCCCGTCCAGGGCGGCTTTGGCCTGGGCCAGGATGTTCAGGGCGCAGGCGCGCGCCGCGTCCTGCCCCTGCTCCACGCCATAGTCGGCGCCCAGCTTGGCCTTGTGCGTCACCTCCCCGTTCACCAGGGGGATCTGGCCGGAGATGAAAAGCTGGTTGCCCGTGCGGACAAAGGGCACATAGGCAGCCACCGGGGCGGCGGCGGCGGGCAGGGTGATGCCCAGTTCGTTCAGGCGGGCGTCGATGGTGCCGGTCATGGCGGTGTTCCTCCGGTTATGGTGTTTCTGATGGATCGGCCACGGGCTCCGGGGCAACTGGGGCAGTGGGGGCCGGGGCAGGAGAGGCCGGGGCAGGGGTATCCGGCGGTGCCGCCCGGTACAGGCGCAGCACCGCCTCTTGCCCGCGGGAATAGTTGAATCCGGGCATTGTCTCCAGCAGGACGGGGGTCAGGCCGATGGCGGCGGCATGGGCCTGGAAATCCGCCTCGTCCCGGCCTTCCACCAGGCCCAGGGCGCAAGCCGGATCGGCGGCCAGATGGTCCCCCACCAGGCCCGGCCCGCCCAGCTTTGTCTTCGTCCCCACCAGGAAGACCATGGAGGGTTCGGTGTATCCGGACGCGGCCAGCAGGGTGCCGGGGCAGGGGGCGTGGCGCTGCACCGCCTGATGCACCGTGCGGCTGAGCCACATGGGGTCCAGGTTGGGCAGGACGATGCCGTGGACGGTGCCGTAGGTCAGCGCCGCCCCGGCGACCAGACCCGCCATCAGGCGGTTGGGTTCGCGCCGATGTTCCAGCACCACGGCGGCGATGCCGGTACCCAGGATCACCAGCGCCCCGATCACGGCGAAGGGCTGGATCTCCCCCGTCAGCTGGTACGGGAAGGCGATGATGATACCGGCGAAGGCCAGGGTGATCACCAGGAAGAAGCCGGATGCCGCCCAGAAGCCCGGCCTGCCCGTCCGTGCCGGCCCTTCGAACCGGTCCAGGGCGGCGGCGACGGTCAGCAGGGCGACGGCGGGGAAGACCGTGCTGGTGTAATGCGGCAGCTTGGTCACCACCGCTTCGAAGATCACCCAGGTGGGCACGATCCAGGCAATGCAGAACCGCACCGACGCATCCGCCCGGTTCCGCCAGACCCAGGGGAGGGCCAGCACCGCCAGAAGGGAGAAGGGCCAGAAGGTCAGCCAGAAGGTCAGCAGGTAGTATCCGGGCGGCGCGCCGTGATTCTCCTGCCCCGTATGGGCCTTGCCCAGGAATTCGTGCCCGATGGCATAGCTGAAGAAGGCGCCGTCGGTGCGCAGGCCGATGGCCACCAGCCAGGGCAGCACCACGGCCAGCAGCACCGGGATGCCGATGGCCGGGCGCAGGTCGCGCAGCCAGCGGGCCTGCCGGTCCAGGACCCACAGGGCCAGGATCGTGCCGCCCACGGGCATCAGGATCACCGGCCCCTTGACCAGGATGCCCAGGCCCAGCGCCCCCCAGAAGATCAGGACCAGGGCAAGCCGGGTCGGCTGGGGTTTGGCCCCGTCCAGGTAGATCCGCGCCAGCACCGCCTGGGCGGCGACGATGGTGGACAGCAGGACGGCGTCGGTCTTGGCCATCCGCGCCTCCACCCCCAGGATGACGGTGGAGGCCAGGATCAATCCCGCCGCCACCCCGACCGTCGCCCCGAACAGCCGCGCCCCGGCCCAGGCCGTCAGCAGCACCGCCGCGATGGCCCCCAGCAGGGAGGGCAGGCGGTACATCCAGATCGGCCCGTGGGTATCGCCGCCGGACAGCAGCTTCACACTGGCCGCCTGCATCCAGTAGATGCCCACCGGCTTCTTGTGCCGCGCCTCCTCCTGATAGCGGATGTCCACGTAATCATCCGTCTCCAGCATCTGGTGGCTGGCCTGGGCATAGCGGCTTTCATCCCGGTCGAAGGGTGGGATGGTCAGGAAGCCCGGCAGAAACATCACCAGGGAGACCAGGGCCAGCAAGGCCAGATGGACCGGCTTCAGCACCGTCAGGCGGGCAGGGGCGTGGCTCATGGGGGATGGCTCATGGGGCTTGGCTCATGGCGGCTGGCTTATCAGGAGGGGATGATCGGGCAGGGCTGGTTGTGTCGAGAGGCCGTTACTCTGCCACCGCTTCCCGCACCGTTTCCGTCTTGGCGTCCGCCCGGCCCAGCCGGCGCTTCTCCTGATGGATCAGGTGCAGGTTGCGGGTATAGACCAGGATGGCCGGGATCTGCCCGGCGATGACGACGATGTCCCGATCCAGGATGCCGTAGGTCGCCACCATCATCCCGCCGGCCAGGCTGAAATACCAGAACGCCTCCGGAACGACGCTGCGCTTGGCCCGTTCGCTGCTGATCCACTGGACGATGAAGCGCCCCATGAACATGGCCTGGGCGCACAGGCCGAAGACGACGATCCAGCCCTTGTCCGCCGTCGCCGCCTGCCACCAATCGGCAAGCCAGGCCTGCATCTCCAGCCAGATCATGCGGTTGTGTCCTCTTTCTCAACCGGTGCCACAGCCTTCGCAGGCGGTTTCCCCACCTCCGTCATCGCAGCCGGCAGGGTGGTGCGGCGCAGCAGCCAGACAACCCCGTACAGGTCGAACAGCCCGGCGACAGCGCGGCCCCAGTTCGTATACTTGCTCTGCCCGGCCCGGCGCGCCCGGTCGCCGATGGGCACATTCACATAGGCATGGCCGCGCTGGCGCACCAGGGCGGGGAAGAAGCGGTGCATGCTGTCGAAGAACGGCAACTCCAGCAGGATGTCCCGCCGGATCGCCTTCAGCCCGCAGGCGGTGTCCGGGCATTCGTCCCGTAGCAGGGCGCGGCGGATGCCGTTGCCGATCCGGCTCGCCAGCCGCTTCCAGATGGTATCGTCCCGCCGCCGCCGGTTGCCGGCCGCCAGCACGATGGCGGGGTCGGCCCAGGCCGCCTCCAAAAGGCGGGGGATGTCGCGGGGATCATTCTGGCCGTCCCCGTCCATGGTGACGATCCAGGGGCTGCCCGCGGCCTTCGCCCCGGTCCGCAATGCGGCACTTTTCCCCGACCGCGCGCCGTGGCGCAGCAGGCGCAGATGGGCATGGCGGGCCATCGTCTCCCCCAGGCGGGCGGCGGTCGCGTCCGTCGATCCGTCATCGACGAAGACGATCTCATACTCCCCCAACGATCCCAGGACCGACACCAGTTCCTCCACCAGGGGAAGGATGTTGTCCTGTTCGTTCAGGACGGGGATGACGATGGAATAGCGCAACGCCCGTGTCCTTGGTTGCGGGCGGGCCCCGCCTGCCGCAGCGCCCGCTCCTTCCGTCCTTATCGGGGATCGCCCGGGGCGAAGGCCAGTGACGGTTTGGAAACCGCCCGGGCGTTCCCACGCATGGCGCCCGCAGGAAAGACACCGGCCTCGCCGGGTTCAGGCGACGTCCGCGCTGTGGGCAAGTTGGACACCCGCCCCCTGCATCCGGGCCAGGGCGGTCAGCAGCGACCCGTCCAGGTCGATGGCGCGGCAGGCATCCAGCAGCACCACCGCCTGGAACCCGTTGGCGGCCGCATCCTCCGCCGACCAGGTGACGCAATAATCGGTGGCAAGGCCAGCCAGGAAGACACGGGAGATGCCCCGGTCGCGCAGGTACCCGGCCAGACCTGTTGCCGTCTTGCGGTCGTTCTCCCGAAAGGCGGAATAGCTGTCGATTGCCGGGCGGAAGCCCTTGCGGATCACCAACTGGGCCCGGTCGACAGCCAAGTCCGGGTGAAAGGCGGCCCCCGCGCTGCCCTGGACACAATGGTCGGGCCACAGGGTCTGTGGTCCATAGGCCATGGCCGCCGTGTCGAACGGGGCCATGCCGGGATGGCTGGACGCGAAGGAGGAATGGCCCGGCGGGTGCCAGTCCTGGGTCAGGATCACCGTGTCGAAGCGGGGGGACAAGGCGTTGGCGACGGGGACGACCGCATTGCCTTCCCCCACGGCCAGGGTCCCGCCCGGACAGAAATCCACCTGGATATCGATCAGCAGCAGGGCGTCGGTTTCAATCGGGCGGAACATGCCGGGCTCCGGTCGGTGGGGGCATCGCCGGGCACCATGACTCCGGCGGCCCCGGAACGGAAGCGTGATCCGTCGGGGCGCCTCGACCCATCCCCGTCAGTCGCCCTCGCGGAGCAGGGACCGGGCGATCATGGCCGCCTGGGTCCGGTTGCTGACCTTCAGGACCCGCATCACGGCCTTCACATGGTTCTTCACCGTCCCCTCGGTCATGCCAAGCCTTCCCCCGATCTCCCGATTGCTCAGGCCCCGGGCGATACCGGCCAGAACCTCCGACTGGCGCGGGGTCAGCCCCTGCGGTGCGGGCGGGCGGGGATTTGTGCGGTGGGATGAAGTGCCGGTTCCTGCCGTCTGCGCGGCCGGGAAGGGGGTGGGCCCGGTGCTGCGATAGGGCCGACCCGCCCGAATCGCGGCGATCGCCTCCTCCAGCCCCGCCCGCCCGATGGATGGGGGCAGCAGGACATCCGCCCCCGCCAACGCGGCCCGATCCGCATCCACCGCCCCCGCGCGACAGCCGACCAGCAGGACAGCCAGCCTGGGGTAGAGCCGCTTCAGCGGCGGCAGGTCGGATTCCAGATCGAAACCTCCCAGGGCCAGATCGATGATCAAGAAATCCGATTGCCCGGACTTCAGGGCCGCGGGAACGGCGCCGGCGTGGTCGACCATGCCGATACGGACCTCCGTCCCCAGAATATCCTTCAGCAGGATAACCATACCTTCCACAAACAATGGATATCCGCTGGCAATAATGATGCTGTGCATGCCGTCAAATGTCAGTCCAGTGAAGGCTGCATACAATGTGATGATGTGGAAGAGAGTGTCAACCCTGTTTAAGGTTGCCGTGCAGGACAGCCGGCGTTTCGTCGCATCATTCTTTGTTGCGGAAGCAGGTAAACACATTAATATATATGACAATTCAAGCTCTGGTGTTGTCTGAACTCTTCTCCTGCACCCGTTTCTTTGCCCAGCACCATCGTGGTGCCGGGAATGCCCAGTGGGATGCATCAGCTGGACGGGTATCTCCGGCCCAGAATGGGCAGGCGCCGGGCTCCACCTCCCGCCGCACGGCTCCTGGATGGCGGTGTTAAAGGATGGGCACGCGGGACAGTTCCCGGGCCCGGCCGATCTCCCGGAAGAATCGCGCCTTCAGCGGCTCCGCCCGGGCGATGCGGGCGTAATGGTGATGGGCCGCATCCACCAACCGCCCCCCCAGGCCCAGCATCTCATCCCCCATCTCCAGCATATGCAGGTTTGGCCAGGTCTGGGGCCGGATGCGCGCCACCTCCGCCAGGGCGTCGGCGGGGTCCCGGTCCGGCCGGGCCTGGGCCAGTATCAGGGTCATGGACGCGGTGGACCGGGACACGCCCATGTGGCAGTGCACCAGGAGATGGGCCGCCCCGGTCGTCGCCCCCTCCATCGCCAGATCCCGGCCGAAGGCAAGCAGCGCTTCCACGTCCGAGGCATGGGGCATGGTCTTGCCCGCCTGAGGCTCGATGATGTCATCGAAGCGGAGGTCCAGGCGCACATGTTCCCCATAGCTGCCGAAGGCAGGCGGGGGCGGCAGGCCGGGATCCAGGATCGACAGCACATGGCTGACGCCACTGGCGCAATGCCCGCCCAGTTCCTCGATCCCGCAGACGGTCAGGCGGAAGGGCACGAACTCGGCGGCGGGTGTGGCGGTGCTCATGGGGGCGACCCTTGATCTTGGGGGAAGGGGGGATGATGGGCAACGGTCCCGGTGGGGGATCGGGACGGCGATCAACCGC
>JBJOKR010000221.1:0-7290 GCA_046045995.1 Pseudomonadota bacterium
CCGCGCCCCACCCTGGAAGGTGGTGGTCGCCGATGACGACCAGGCGGTGCATGACGTGACGGAACTGGCCCTGGACGGCTTCACCTTCGAAGGCCGGGGGCTGGCCTTCCTGCACGCCTTCAGCGGGCGGGAAGCGGTGGCGATGGTGCGCGCCAACCCCGATGCCGCCATCCTGCTGCTGGACGTGGTGATGGAGGAGGAGCATGCCGGGCTGAAATCCGTGCGCGCGATCCGGGATGAGCTGGGCAACCGGATGATCCGCATCGTGCTCCGCACCGGCCAGCCCGGGTCCGCCCCGGAGGCGGAGGTGATCTCCCGCTACGACATCAATGATTACAAGGAGAAGAGCGAACTGACGGCGCGGCGGCTGTTCACCCTGATGCATGCCTGCCTGCGCGGCTACCGCGACATCGCCACCATCGAACGCAGCCGGGCCGGCCTTGCCCGCATCATCGACGCCGCCCCGGAGATCTTCCAGCTCACCTCCCTGGAACGGTTCGCGGAAGGGGCGCTGATCCAATTGGCCGCCTTGTCGGGGGCGGAGGATGACGCCCTGTGCGGATCGGCCACCCGGGCGGCCCCGGTGGCCCCCTGTGGTCTGGCGGCGGAACGGTCCCACCCGGGCGGTATCCGGGTCCTTGCCGCCACCGGCCGCTTCGCGGAGGCCGAAGACAAGCTCCAGGCCCTGCCGCCCGGCGTGTTGGACCGCATAGCCCAAGGGGAGACAGGCATCCGCGACGGGCAGATGCTGGAACTGTTCCCCGCCGGGCCGGACAAGGACCGGTTCCTGTACATGGAACGCCTGACCCCCGCTTCTCCCCTGGACGGGGAACTGATCCGGCTGTTCAACCGAAACTTGGCCGTCGCCTTCGAAAACCTGCACCTGAAGGAGGAGGTGGAGGAAACCCAGCGGGAAATCGTCTTCCGCCTGGGCGAAGCGGTGGAGACGCGGAGCCTGGAAACGGGCCACCACGTCAAGCGGGTGGCGGAGGCAAGCTACCGCCTGGGCCGGGCGCTGGGCCTGCCGGAAGCGAATTGCGACCTGCTGCGCTATGCCAGCCCGCTGCATGACGTGGGCAAGATCGGGGTGCCGGACCATGTGCTGAACAAGCGCGGCAAGCTGGACCCGGATGAATGGGCCCTGATGAAGCAGCATACGGTCATCGGCTGGCGCATGCTGAAGGATGCGCGCCAGGTCATCCTGAAGACCGGGGCCACCATCGCCCTGCAGCACCATGAACGCTGGGACGGCCAGGGCTATCCCAACGGCCTGCGGGGGGAGGAGATCGATTTCTTCGCCCGCATCGTCGCCGTGGTGGATTGTGTGGACGCCCTGGGCAGCCACCGCCCCTACAAGGAACCCTGGGCGCCAGAGCGGATCCGGGACTATGTGGTGGCGGAGACGGGGCGGCATTTCGACCCGCGCATCGTCGCCGCCCTGCTGCCGATCCTGGACGACCTGTTCGCGCTCCGCACCCTTTGGCCCGATCCACCCATGCCCCCGGGGGTCGGTCAGGCCGTGTCCTGACAGGTTGCGCCCTGACCGTCCCTTGGCGCCGTCCCTTGGCGCAGCGTCGTGTCGAACGGGGCGTGAGAAGGGCTGGCGCCGCCCCTGTCCGTCGGCAGCCACCAAACCTACCGGGGGGAGGTGGACTGGACCGGCCCCTTGGGCGATGCCGTGGCCATCCGCCTGATCGGATTTTACGAGAAGGGGGAGAGCTTCCGCGACAGGCTGGAGAGTGAACGGTACGGCGCCCTGCCGTCGGTGCTGCTGCGCCTGTCGGAGACCACGTCCCTGTCCTAGGAGCTGGAGCTGACCCGGAAGGAGATCCCGTTCGACCGGGGGAGGCGGGGGCCGCTTTCCTGGTGGCGGGGGGATATACGCTCTACCTCCTGGCCTGGGTCGCGCTGATCGTCGCCGTCTCCGCCATCGCCCGCAGCGGGCGCGATGCGCTGATCGCCCTGGTCGCCGCCGGGGCCTTCATCGCCGTGCTGGCCCCCCGCGATCCGGCGGCGGAGCGCCGGACGCGGGTGGCGGCGGCGAACTGGGCGACGATCCCGGATTTCCGGTTCCAGCCCGCAGCCCCCGCCGAACGCCGGGGCGTGGCCGCCGATGCGGGCAGTGCTGCCTATCACCGCTTCCACGCCACCTGGGACCCGCCGGGCGCCTTTGTCCTGATCTATGTGGCGCCGCTGATCCTGATCGCCCTGCTGCACGACCTGTATTCCGGGGAGCGGGAGGCGGGGCGGAGGGCTGGGACACCACACCCACCTTCACCCCATCGGTATCGCCCGCCCCCTGACCCCGGGGAAGCGCCGGCCCCGACAGGCGACAGCCCCCGCTCCGGGCGGGGCGGGGGCTGTGCGGGTAGAAGTGGGGCGTGCGGGATCAGAACCGGGCGTTCAAGATCAGCCCGTACTGCCGCCGCTCACCCCCCGTCACCAGCGGGGCGGGGACGGAGAAGTTGACGCTGTCGAAGAAGCGCACGGCCGTGGCGGCGGTGTCATCGTCGAACACATTGTCCACATAGGCGGTCAGGGTGTAGTTCCCGTACCGCATCCCGGCCCGCAGGTCGGCGACCGTGCGGCTGTCGATGAAGGCCAGGTTGTCCGCCCGGATGTACTGCTTGGACTGCCAGTTCACATCCGCCCGGGCGAAGACGCCCCAGCCGCTGTCCAGATCCATGTCGAAGCGCAGGGAGCCGAACAGGCTGTGCTCCGGCACATAGGGCAGGCGCTTGCCATCGAAATCGAAGGGCGCGGTCAGCCCGGCATTGGCCCTTGTGGCGGTCAGGCTGTCATCCACGAAGGCGGTATAGGTCGCATCCGTGTAGGTATAGCCGCCCGACAGGGCGACATTGTCGGTCACCGCCACATTGGCGTCCAGCTCCAGGCCCGCGATCTCCGCCTCACCCACATTGCAGGTATAGGTGCGCTGGGTGGAGGTGCCGCCGACCGTGGCCGGGTTCTGGCAGGCCACCTGCTGGTCCTTCCAGTCGGTGCGGTAGACGGCGACGTTGGTGATGGCCCGCCCGTCCATCCAGGTCAGCTTGGCCCCCGCCTCATAGGTCCAGCTGGATTCCTCGCCATAGGTGATCTGGTCGGCGGTGATGCGCAGGTTGGTATTGAACCCGCCGGTCTTGGTGCCCTTGGCGACATTGGCATAGAGCAACAGGTCGTCCGTCGCCTTGTAGTCCAGGATGAAGCGCGGGGTGAAGAAGCTGAAATCCTGCTTCAGGTCCAGGGTGCGCAGCGACGCATCGGTGGTCGGCACACCCGTTGTCACGGTGGGGAACTGGCGCAGGGTCTGGTCCTCCCATTCCTGGCGCGCTTCCACCGTGGCGGTCAGCTGGGGCGTGATGTCATAGGCCAGTGACCCGAACACGGCCACCGCCTCGGTGGTGGAGATGATGCGCGGATAGCCGAAGGGGGGCAGGGGGGACAGGGGGGCCAGGCTGCGCTGGATCGCATCCGTCTCACTGTCATAGTAAAAGGCGCCGACGATGTAGCGGAACCGCTCGCCCGTGTCGGAGGTGAGGCGGAGTTCCTGGCTCCAGTCCTCCACCGTCCCATCTTCCGAACTGGTGGCGAAGGTGGACCGGCCGCCGGGGATGGGCGGGCCGAAATTGGGGCAGCTGGCCCGGTCGCAGATCGTGTTGTCGCCGTCCAGCTGGTACTCGTTGTCCCGGGTACTGTAGGCGGTGATGCTGGTGATGGTCAGCCCGTCCAGATCGTAATCCGCGTTCAGGCTGGCCCGCAGCGTGTCCTGGCGGAAGCCGTAATCCACCAGTTCGCCCGGCGTGGTGCTGGTGGTGTTGACCGGGATGCGCTTGCCCAGGGCGGGCAGTTCGCCGACATAGGTCTGGGCCAGGCCCGCAGGCGGCAGGGGGCCCGACACGCGGGCAAGGCCGTTGGCCCGGACCACGGCGCTGGCCGGCTGTCCGCTGTCCTCCTCCGTATAGCTGATCTTGCCGCGCAGGGTGAACCGCTCGGTCGCGCGCACCAGCAGGTCACCCGACAGGCCCCACAGCTCCTCGAAATCGATCTCGCCCCCATCGATGCTGCTGGTGTACATGCCGTCGAAGGTGCGGTAGCTGGCGCCCAGGCGCACGGCCACCTTGTCCCCCAAACCGCCGCCGACGCTGGCCTGGGCCTTGCGGGTGCCGTAGTTGCCGGCCGTCAGCTCCACCTCCCCGCCGGTTTCGAATTCCGGGGCCTTGGTGACATAGTTGATGGCACCGGCGAAGGTGTTGCGGCCGTACAGGGCCGACTGGGGGCCCTTCACCACCTCGATCCGTTCCAGGTCGGCCAGGTCGATGTCGATGGCGGCCTTGCCCGTCAGGTAGACGCCATCGACAAAGACGCCGACATTGGGCGCGCCGAAGGTCTGGGCCGATCCGCGGATGATGGGCGTGTTCACCGCCTGGCCGAACAGGGCGGTGAAGTTCAGGCCGGTTGTCAGCTTGGCCACATCGGCGATGTCGTCGATCTTGGCGGATTTGATGTCATTGGCGGTGAAGGCGCTGATCGCCTGCGGCGCCTCCTGCAGGTTCTCGGCCCGTTTGCGGGCGGTGATGATGATCTCCTCCAGCACGGGCTGGGCCAGGGCCGCCCCCGTGTCGGTGAGGGTCAGGATGCCGGCCGCCCCGGCTAGGATGGCGGCGCGGAAGGCACGTTGGTGTCCCATTGTTCAGCTCCCTGCTTCGTCGCTGTTTGGCCGGGTGGTCCCGGCTCGTCATCTCTCGGGGGAAAGTCGTTCGGTCGGGTCCCGCGGCGCGGGCGCGATCGGGGACGGGGTATCGGTCACTTGCCCCCGGCCGGGGCGGCGGGCTTGCCCCGCTTTTCGATTTCCTTCTGGTAGACGGTCCAGCTCGTCTCATTCGGGCGGGCATCGTCCACCGGCGGGGGCTCGGCATAGGTCGGATAGGTGGTGCGGATGGCATCGCGCAGGACGGCGGGCATGGCGTCGATCCCGTCCACCCGCTTGCCGATGGTGTGGAAGTACAAGACCCCCTCACGCCCGCCCATCTTCATCCAGGGCAGCCACTGGCTGATCCGGGCCCAGCCGACAATCGCGTCCGGCGCGGTCGTCGTCTTCGGGTCCAGCAGCACATCGGACTGGGCGGCGAAGTTGAACATCTCCGTCGCGTGGTAGGTGCCGCCCACTTCCGCCTGATAGGCCCCGCCCAGGGGGTTGGTGTAGAACAGCGGCACCTCGAAATTCAGGAAGACAGTGCCCGACATTTCGAAAAAGGGCATGGCCGCCGGCTTGCCGTCGCGGCCCACGGCGAAGAACCCGTTGTTCACCGGGTCGTTCGCCACATGCATTACCTCCACCGCCTCCCCCGTCCAGGGATTGGTCCAGGTGGACAGGGGCTGGCCCGTCTTCGGGTCCAGGTACAGAAGGATTTCCCGGCTGACCAGGCGGAAGCCCGCCCCGCGCTTCTCATCGGTCACCGACTGGCAGGTGCGGACATTCATGCCCTCCACCTTGAACAGCAGCACGTCGCGCTCCCCCTGGCGGCGGGAATAGACGTCCCCCGACCACCAGTAGAAGGCAGGCTTCCCATCCTCCGCATGGCACTGGATCTTGCGCATCACGGCCAGGCTGTCGGCGGGATCCTTCAGGTCCAGGGTTTGCGCCGATGCCGGGCCCGGCAGGCCCACCAGAATCGCCATGCCAAGGGCCGCCGCACCCAGGCATCCCTTGCCCAGGCCGCGCAAGGCCCGCCATCCCAGCCGTCCGGTCGTCTCACTCATCGTCGCCTCTCCCGTGCTCAGCGCGTCGTTCCGTTCCTGTCGCC
The DNA here is from genome assembly GCA_046045995.1 of Pseudomonadota bacterium. Lineage (GTDB taxonomy): Bacteria > Pseudomonadota > Alphaproteobacteria > Azospirillales > Azospirillaceae > Indioceanicola. The sequence goes on from JBJOKR010000221.1 coordinate 5,805, forward strand.
GGCCCGCCGGTCGCGGACATCTTCCTGCTTTTCGGTCCGGCTTAAAAGGTATATTGTTATATCAATAGCGCATTTGATGGATGGGGAACAACCCGAATCCACGGGCGACGTCCGGTGGACCGATCGGAAAGGGGAGAAGCGGTACGATGGCTGTGTTCGGTCGATGGTCCCGGCAGGGGGCGGCAGCGGGGCTTGCCATTGCCCTGGCCGTATCTGCGGCCCTGCCCGCGTTTGTTTCCCTGCCTGCCCTGGCGCAAACGGTGCCGGAGGCGGCGGCCCCCGCCTATGGCGGGTCCTATGTGAAGCGGGTGACGCTGCTGGTCAGCGACCTGGACCGGTCACTGGCGATCTACCGGGACATCCTGGGCTTTCAGGCGGGTCCGGTGTTCCATAGCCGCCAGGGCGAAAGCTATTCCTACACGGTCTTCAACATCGATCCGGCGGCCACCCTGCGCGGCACCATGCTGTCCGCCGGGGAGCGGCAGGTGCGGACCCTGGCCCTGTTCGAGGTGGCGGGACAGCCAATCACGGTGACCCAGTCGCCCCGCCCGGCCGCCCTGGTGATCGATGCCGAAAACCTGCCGGAGGTGATGCGCCGGATCACCGCCCTGGGCCTGACCACGTTTCCCACCCGGCCGCTGAAGACCCCGGAAGGGGTGACCGGCACGGAATGGGGCTTCGTCGATCCCGACGGGCACCTGATCGTCCTGTATGAGCTGGAAACCGATGCACCGGCACCCCAGCGGTAAGGCCCCCGATGTTGAAGCCCCCCGTGTTGATACAAGGTAATGCCATGACCCGCACCCGATCCGCCGCCGTCGCCCTTGCCCTGCTGCCGCTGCTGCTGGCCGGTGCTGCCGGTCCGTCTGTCGCACAGACAACTCCTGCCCCCGCCACCGCTCCCACGGCGGAGGCACTGCTGGCAGAATATGGCGGGTCCCATTTCAAGCGGGTGACCATCCTGGTCAGCGACCTGGACCGGTCCCTGGCGCTGTACCGCGATGTGCTGGGCTTTGTCGTCACAGCGCAGATGCCGCTGAAGGAGACAAGCTATGCCTACACCATGTTCAACGTCCCGCCCGCGGCGCGGATGCGCATGGCCATGCTGTCCAGCGACACCCAGGAACGCACCTTGGCCCTGATCGAGGTGGCGGGGGCGCCGATCAACGTGCCCACCTCCCCCCGCCCCGCCTCCATGGTCATCAACGCCGCCGACCTGCCCGCCATGGTGTCCAAGGCGGGGCAGATGGGCCTGACCGTCTTCAAGGAGCTGGACCTGAAGACCGTGGACGGGAAGACCGGAAAGGAACAGGGCCTGCTGGACCCGGACGGGCATCTGGTGATCTTGTACCAGCTGAACCCGTAGCAACTGTGATCTCGGCCTTTGTCAGCTGTTTCGTGGCGTCCAATCCTTGTTGTTGTGGACCATGGCGTTGAGGGCGACGAGGAGGCGGCGCATGGTTGCGACGATGGCGAGTTTGTGGGG
>JBJOKR010000222.1:0-7253 GCA_046045995.1 Pseudomonadota bacterium
TCCGATCTCTGCAGAACCCGACCACCATCACCCTGTCCCCCGACCGGCGCCAGGCCCTGGTGGCGGTGGCGCGGCGGATCGGCCTGACGATCGTGGAGGATGATGTCTACGGTTTCCTGATGGAACGGCCCCCGACCACCCTGGCGGAGATCGGGCCGGATGTGACCGTCTATGTCACCAGTGTCTCCAAAAGCCTGTTCCCCGGCCTGCGCACCGGGTTCATCATCCCGCCGGAACATCTGCTGGACCGGGTGGCGGCGATGCTGCGGGCGGTGATGCTCACCACCTCCCACCTGGGCGCGGTGACGACGGCGGAGTTGATCGACAGCGGCGAGGGCGCCCGCATCGTCGCCCGCCGCCGGGCCGTGGTGGCGGAACGCCAGCGCCTGGCCCAGGCCCGGCTCGGCCCCTTCCTTACCGCCTCCGACCGGGCGGTCACCCATCTGTGGCTGCCCCTGCCGGAACCCTGGCGGCGGGAGGCCTTCGCCCGGGAGCTGCTGGACCGCGGCATCAAGGTCACCCCGGCCGACGCCTTCACCGTGGCCCGGGGCGACACGCCCCACGCGGTGCGGGTCTGCCTCTGCTCCGTGGATCGGGAGGACGTGCTGGACGGCGCGCTGAAGGTGGTGGCCGACCTGCTGCACCAGCCGGTGCCGGCGGAATCCGCGCTGGTCTGACCTACCAGCCTTGCAGCGACGCGATCAGCCCTGGGCCGACAGTTTGGTATAGAGCACCTGGGCCGGCTGGTCGAAGGCGGCCCAGAGGATGGCGTATTGGCCGAACATTTCCGCCAGGGCCAGGGCATCGGCCGCCGGCAGGTCGAAGACGGCGAATCCCTTCTCCACCCAATCCCCCGATGGGGACCGCCCCTCATGGGGAAGCCAGCCCAGATCCTCCTCCTCCAGCATGTCCTTCAGGCGCTTGGTGGCGGCGGTGTTCACGGCCTCCGCCAGTTTCTCGCTGCGGGGGTTCCAGGCGGTGATGCAGACAAGCTCCGCCGCCCCATGGGATTCCAGCAGACGGTCCAGATCGGGGTTCAGGCGGTTGGCCCGCACCTGCACCTCCCGCTTGCCGTCCCGGATGATGTACAGGGTCGCGTCATAGGCGGCGCGCAGGGCGGCAAGGTCGGTCATGTGAAGGCTCCGACGGTGTGGGCGTGGTTCAGCGGGCCGTGGCCCCGGCCATAGCCGGGCGCTGTGCGGATCGCGATCTCCACATAGCGGCGGGCGCGGGCAACGGCATCCGCCACCGCCAGGCCCTGGGCAAGACCGGCGGCCACCGCGCTGGCCAGGGTGCAGCCGGTGCCGTGGGTATGGGGCGTATCGATCCTTTCGGAAACGAAACAGACCTCTCCCGCCCGGGTGATCAGCAGGTCTGTCACGGTCGCCCCGTCCAGATGCCCGCCCTTCATCAGCACCGCCGCCGCCCCCAGGGTCAGCAGCCGCTCCCCCGCCCGACGCATATCGTCCACCGATGCGATCTCAATCCCCGTCAGCACCGCCGCTTCCGGCGCATTGGGGGTCAGCACGGTCGCCAGCGGCAGCAGGGCGGCGATCACGGCCCCTGTCGCCCCCTCATCCAGCAGGCGATGGCCCCCCTTGGCGACCATGACGGGATCGACCACCAGGGGAATGCCGGGGGCACGGGCGGCCAAGGTCCCGGCCACCGCCTCGATCACCGGAACGGTGGCGAGCATGCCGGTCTTCACCGCATCGGCGCCCAGATCGGCCAGGCACAGCTCCATCTGCTGCACGATGAAGGGGACAGGCACCGGGTGGATGCCGTGGACCCCGGTCGTGTCCTGGGCGGTCAGGGCGGAGATGGCGGTCATGGCATAGCCGTTCAGGGCTGTCACCGCCTTGATATCCGCCTGGATCCCCGCCCCGCCGCCGGAATCGGAGCCTGCGACGATCAGAACGCGCCCCTTCATGGCCCTACACCCCTGCCGCCGGGACGGTACCGGCCCGTTCCACCGCGGCGACGATATCGTCCACCACGCTGTGCACCAGGGTATCGTCCGGCCCTTCCGCCATCACGCGGATCAGGGGTTCGGTGCCGGATTTGCGGATCAACACCCGCCCCTCCCCATTCAGCCGCGCCTCACCCGCGCTGATGGCCCGGCGCACCTCTTCCGTCTCCAGCGGCTTTGTTCCGGCTACGAAACGGACATTCTTCAGAAGCTGGGGCAGTGGCTCGAAGACTTTCAGCACCTCCGACGCCGGGCGCTCCCGCCCCTTCAGGCAGGCCAGCACCTGAAGGGCCGCCAGCAGCCCGTCGCCCGTGGTGGCGAAATCGGACAGGACCACATGGCCCGACTGCTCCCCGCCCACGTTGAAGCCGTGTTCGCGCATGTGTTCGACCACATAGCGGTCACCCACAGGCGTGCGCGCCAGGGTCAGGCCACGCCCGCGCAGCATCAGTTCCAGGCCCATATTGGACATGACGGTGGCGACGATGCCGCCCCCCTTCAGCAGGCCGCGCTCCGCCCAGCTTGTGCCGATCAGACCCATGATCTGGTCCCCGTCGATCCGGGTCCCGTGCTCATCGGCCAGGAACAGGCGGTCGGCGTCGCCGTCAAGGGCGATCCCCAGATCGGCGCGATGCTCCACCACCGCCGCCTGCATGGCGGCAGGGGCGGTGGCGCCGACCTTGTCATTGATGTTGAACCCGTCGGGCTTCACCCCGATGGGGATGACCTCCGCCCCCAGTTCCCACAGCACCCGCGGCGCCACCTTGTAGGCGGCACCATGGGCGCAATCGACGACGATGCGCGTGCCGTCCAGGCGCAGGCCCCGGGGGAAGGCGGATTTCACCTGCTCGATGTAGCGGCCGGACGCATCCTCCATCCGCTGGGCCCGCCCCAGGTGGCGGCTGTCGGCCAGGTCGGGGCCGAAGGGTTCGGCCATCCGCGCCTCGATCACCGCCTCCACCTCGTCGGACAGCTTGTACCCGTCCGGCCCGAACAATTTGATGCCATTGTCATGGAACGGATTGTGGGAGGCAGAGATCATCACCCCCAGATCCGCCCGCATGGACCGGGTCAGCATGGCCACGGCCGGTGTCGGCATGGGGCCGACCAGGATCACATCCATGCCCATGCTGGTGAACCCGGCCACAAGGGCCGGTTCCAGCATGTACCCGGACAGGCGGGTATCCTTGGCGATGACGACCGAATGGCGGTGGTCGCCCCGGCGGAACTGCAAGGCCGCGGCCATTGCGGCCTTCAAGGCGGTTTCCGCCGTCATCGGTTCGGTATTGGCCGTTCCCCGGATGCCGTCGGTGCCGAACAGTCTGCGCGCCATCAGGTGAAATCCCTGCTCAGGTCTCGGATGTTGCCGCCATATAACACGGGCGACGGCGGGGGCGGCAATGTCCCGATCCAGGCCTGCCCTGCGAAAGCCGCCGCTGCCGGGATCAGGGCAGGCTCAGCGGCCGGCCAGCGCCGACCACACCGCCCGCGCCTGCACCGTTTCCGCCACGTCATGCACCCGGATGATCTGCGCCCCCTGGTCCAGGGCGGCCAGTCCTGCCGCCAGCGACCCGGGCAGCCGGTCCTTCGGCGCTTCCTCCCGCGACAGGGCGGCGATGAAGCGTTTGCGGCTGACCCCGACCAGAAGGGGGGCGGCCAGCCCGTGGAACAGGGCCAGATGGCGCAGGAGGTGCAGGTTATGCGCCACCGTCTTGCCGAAACCGATGCCGGGGTCGACCGCGATCTGTTCCCGGGCGATGCCGGCCGCCTCCGCCGCGGCGATGCGCTCGGCCAGATGGTCGAACACATCCAGGGCGGCATCTCGGTAGCGGGGATCGGTCTGCATGGTCTGCGGCTCCCCCTGCATATGCATCAGCACGACGGGGCAGCCGGCCTGCGCCACCACCGACAGGCTGTCCCCGTCACCGGACAGGGCCGTCACATCGTTGACGATGCGGGCCCCGGCTTCCAGGGCTGCCGCCATCACCGGGGCATGGCGGGTATCTACGCTGACCACCGCCCCCTCCCCTGCCAGGGCCCGGATCACCGGCAACACCCGTGCCATCTCCTCCCCCACCGGGACCGGGGCGGCGCCGGGGCGGGTGCTCTCCCCGCCGATGTCCAAAATATCCGCGCCGGCCTGGATCAGGGCGCGGCCGTGAGCGATGGCGGCGTTCCCCGTCGCGAATTCCCCACCATCGGAAAAACTGTCCGGCGTGACATTCACGATCCCCATGATGAGCGGCCGGTCCAGATTCAGCCCGGCCCACAGGCGCTGGGGCTGGGCCAGGGCCGACAGGCGAAGCTTCACCTGCCAGCCCAGGGCCTCCGGCAGGGTCGCGGCCCAGTCCATCACGGTCTGGACCGGGGCCACGGCCCGCGCCGCCCCTTCGCTTCCGGTTGTGCCGCCGACCCGCACCGCCACCTCCACCAGGGTGAAGGCCAGATGCCCCCCGGACAGGCGCACCGCCCCCTCCCCCCGGATGGCCGCGACCGCCGTCTCCCCCCGCAACAGACCGGCGGGGCGGAGATACAGGTCACCGGGGCGGGACGGCAGCGGCAGGTCGGTCAGCAGCATGGGGGCATGTCCGGGCGGGCGGGGAAGGACGTCTTGGGGGGAAGCCTATCGTAGTCTCCACCGATGCCGGAAGCGGGCCCGTTGCCGCGGTCGGGCCGCCGGGCTAGGCTGCCGCCCTTCCTTACCCCCGGCCCCCCCGACCCCCCCCCGGCCCCCCCGCCCCCCCCCCCCCCTACAGCGCACGCTGTGGCTGGACCGCCCGCCGGCCGACCGGTCGACCTATCCCTTCACCCTGCCCTGGCTGCGGGATGGGTTCGCACTGGAATTCACCCGGCCGGTCACCGTCTTCGCCGGGGAAAACGGGTCGGGCAAATCCACCCTGCTGGAGGTGATGGCCCTGCATGCCGGGTTCGACCTGACCGGGGGCAGCCGCGACCACTGGTATGACGAACCGGCGGCGGTGGATGTGAGGCCCCTGCTGGAGGCCATGCGGTTCAGCTGGTCGGCCAAGGTGTCGGACGGGTTCCTGCTGCGGGCGGAAAGCCTGTCCGGCCTGGCCGACCAGTTGGAGAAGAAGGACTGGCTGGACCGGTTCGGCGGGCGCAGCCTGCATACCCGCAGCCATGGCGAAGCGTTCATGGAGATTTTCGCCACCGTCGGCAAACGCCCCGGCATCTACCTGTTCGATGAGCCGGAGGCGGCGCTTTCCCCGACCCGGCAGCTTGCCTTCCTACGCATCCTGCACGCCATGTCGCAGAGCCGGGCCTGCCAAGTGGTGATGGCGACCCACAGCCCCATCCTGATGGCCGTCCCCGGCGCCCAGGTGCTGTGGTTCGACGAGGACGGGATCGCAGAGCGGACCTGGACCGATACGCCCCATGCCCGGGTCTATCGCCGCTTCCTGAACGATCCGGACAGCTATCTGTCCGGTCTGCTGGATGATATCGGCCCGGATGATGTCCGCGACGGCGCCTGATCCGGCAGAACAAGGAAAAAGCCCCCGGAGGATGGCTCCGAGGGCTTTCAAAAGGTCGGCTTCGGGGCAGGTCGCCGGTCACACGCCCGGCTGCGGCTCCGGCTCGAACCCACCCGGCTCCTTGCCGGAGGTGGGGACGGAGCCGCGGCGGCCCGGCTTCGGCGGTTCGGCCTTGGCGGCCGGCGGAGTCTGCGGCGGCTCGGTCCGGACGATGCTCTCCCCGCGGACCAGGGCCCGGACCTCGTCGCCTGACAGGGTTTCATATTCCAGCAGGGCCTGGGTCACCTTCTCCAGTTCGTCATGCCGCTCTGTCAGGATCCGGCGGGCATGGCCCTCTGCATCCTCGATGATGCGGCGGATCTCCTGGTCGATCAGGTTGGCCGTCGCTTCGGACATGTTCTGGGTCTGGGTGACGCTGTGGCCCAGGAATACCTCCTGCTCATTGGCGGAATACCGAACCCGGCCAAGCCTGTCCGACATGCCGAATTCGGTGACCATGCGGCGGGCCATGTTGGTGGCCTGCTGGATGTCGTTGCCGGCACCCGTGGTCACGTATTCCGCCCCGAAGATCAGCTCCTCCGCCACGCGACCGCCGAACATCATGGCCAGCCGGCTTTCCAGCTCCTGCTTGGAATAGGTCCACTTGTCCCGTTCCGGCAGGTTCATGGTCACGCCCAGGGCCCGGCCGCGGGGGATGATCGTCACCTTGTGCAGGGGATCGCTGCCCGGCATGTAAAGGCCGACCAGGGCGTGACCGGCCTCATGATAGGCGGTCAGCTTCTTCTCATTTTCGGTCATGACCATGGACCGCCGCTCGGCCCCCATCATGACCTTGTCCTTGGCGTTCTCGAAATCGGCCATGCCGACGACGCGCTTGCCCGCCCGGGCGGCCAGCAGGGCGGCCTCGTTCACCAGGTTGGCCAGGTCGGCGCCGGAGAAGCCGGGGGTTCCGCGGGCGATCACCTTCGGCTCCACATCGGGGGCCAGCGGGACCTTGCGCATGTGGACCTTCAGGATCTTCTCCCGGCCCAGCACATCCGGGTTCGGTACCACGACCTGACGGTCGAAGCGGCCCGGGCGCAGCAGGGCGGGGTCGAGCACGTCCGGCCGGTTCGTCGCGGCGATCAGGATCACGCCCTCGTTCGCCTCGAACCCGTCCATCTCCACCAGCAGCTGGTTCAGGGTCTGCTCGCGCTCATCGTTGCCACCGCCGAGCCCGGCACCACGGTGGCGACCCACCGCATCGATCTCATCGATGAAGATGATGCAGGGCGCATTCTTCTTGCCCTGTTCGAACATGTCGCGGACACGGCTCGCACCGACGCCGACGAACATCTCCACGAAGTCGGAGCCGGAGATGGTGAAGAAGGGTACATTGGCCTCCCCCGCCACGGCGCGCGCGGTCAGGGTCTTACCGGTACCGGGAGGACCGACCAGCAGCACGCCCTTGGGGATCTTGCCGCCCAGGCGCTGGAACTTCTGCGGGTCCTTCAGGAACTCGACAACCTCCTCCAGCTCCTGCTTCGCCTCATCGATGCCGGCGACATCGTCGAAGGTGACGCGGCCAACCTTCTCGGTCAGCAGCCGGGCGCGGGACTTGCCGAAGCCCATGGCCTTGCCGCCGCCGCCCTGCATCTGGCGCATGAAGAACACCCACACGCCGATCAAGAGCAGCATGGGGAACCACGACACCAGCACGCTCCACAGCGTCGGCGCGTCGTCGGACGGCGGCACCGCCGTGATGCGCACGTTGTGGGTGCGCAGCTTGTCGACGACGTTGACGTCCTGGG
>JBJOKR010000223.1:0-7207 GCA_046045995.1 Pseudomonadota bacterium
GCGGTTTGAGAACATCGTCGCCACCGTGGTGGGGAACGACGGCCCGGTCCAGACCAGCATCGGCCTGGTGACCGCCACCTCCGCCTCCAAGCCGTCCGCCGCCGCGGCACCCACGCCTGCCCCGGGTGCCGCCCAGGGCCAGGCGCCCGCGTCCCTGCTGGACCTGACCGGCGGCTTCACGGCGGAACGCCTGCTGACCACCGGACCGGAGGGGGAGCGCATCGCCATCGCCGGCCTGACCGGGAACCTGTCCCTGTCCGGCACCGATATCGCCACGATGATGGAGGCGTCCGCCCGGCTGCAGGAGACCCAGCCCGATCCGGTGACCGGGAAGGTCCCGCCGGAGCGGATGGACCAGATGCTGGCCGCCCTGGGGGACATGCTGGGCGCCTACGGCCATGCCGGATCCCTGACCATGAGCCTGAAGGGGCTGGAGGTGGTGGACGGGGCGGAAAGCGTCAGAATGGAAAGCCTGACCACCGGCTTCGCCGCCGGGGCGACGGATGGATCGGGACGCCTGGGCATGACCCTGGGCTTCGGCGGCCTGGCCCTTGCTCCGGCGCAGGAGCCGGCGGCCTTGGTCCCGGGGTCGATGGCCATCGATATCGCGCTGGAGCAACTGCCCATGGCGCAGTTGAAGCCCCTGCTGACGGAGTTCATGCGCCTGTCGGCCGATCCGTCGCAGATGGATGCCGCGGGCCAGGTGCTGGCCATGCAGATGATTGCCGCCCTGTCCCAGGCGGGGAGCCGGCTGGCCCTGGCCGATCTGAAGGTGGAAACGCCCGGAAGCGGCCTGACCGGGTCCGGTGCGGTGACGGTGGATCAGGCCGCCGCCCTGGGGGCGACGGCGAATGTGACCTTCACCATCCGCAACCTGGATGCCGCGATCCAGGCCCTGGGCCCCAAGCCGGGCGAGCCCACGGATCCGGAGGCTGCGGGAACGCTGATGGCCCTGGGCATGGTCCAGGGCTTCGGCCAGCCGGGCACGGATGGGGAGGGTCGGCCCGTCCTGACCTACCGTATCCAGGCGACACCCCAGGGCCAGCTTCTGCTGAACGGCCAGGATCTGGCGCCCATGCTCCAGGCCATGCAGCAGATGCGGTGACGGTTCGCCGTCCTGTATCGGCCCCCCTGCCCCCGCCGGCCTGCCCCTGCCGGCCTGCCCCCGCCGGCCCGCCCGGGGCGGAACGGCCGGGGTGGGGGCCCGAAATCGCAGGGCCGCGGATGTTGCAATCGTGTTATGAACCCCTGCGCAGCGGGGGCGGAAGGCGCTATATAGCGGCTGTCTGGATCGGGGCGCCCCACAGGTCGCCCCGGTGCCGCGGCACCAGATCCTGACAGTGCCCGATACTGCCTGCGCTCTATCCTGCCTATTCCCGACCACCGCCTGTCGCCCTGGGGAGCCTGACCGAAAGTGGCCCGTCCGACGACCCGCTATGTCTGCCAGTCGTGTGGTGCCGCCCACCCGAAGTGGAGCGGCAAGTGCGACGCTTGCGGGGAATGGAACACCCTTGTCGAGGAACAGGTGGAGGCAGCACCCAAGGGCCTGGGCGCGCCGCGGTCCGGGTCCAAGTCCCGCATCGAATTCGTGGCCCTGTCCGGCGTGTCCAGCGACGCGCCCCGCCGCCTGTCCCATATCGGGGAATTCGACCGGGTCTGCGGCGGCGGGCTGGTGAACGGATCCGCCCTGCTGGTGGGCGGTGATCCCGGCATCGGCAAATCCACCCTGCTGCTCCAGGTTCTCTGCCGCCTGACCCAGCACACGCCTTGCGCCTATATCTCAGGAGAGGAGGCGGTGGATCAGGTGCGCATGCGCGCCTCCCGCCTGGGGTTGGCGGCGGCACCGGTCAACCTGGCCGCCGCCACCTCCGTCCGCGATATCGTCGCCTCCCTGGACGCAGCCGACGGTCCGCGCATCGCCGTGATCGATTCGATCCAGACCATGTATGTGGACACGCTGGATTCGGCCCCCGGCACCGTGGCCCAAGTGCGCGCCAGTGCCGCGGAGCTGATCCGGGTGGCCAAGCGCCGGGGCATCACCCTGCTGATCGTCGGCCATGTGACCAAGGACGGGCAGATCGCCGGCCCCCGCGTGCTGGAGCACATGGTCGACACGGTCCTGTATTTCGAAGGGGAGCGGGGGCACCAGTTCCGCATCCTGCGGGCGGTGAAGAACCGCTTCGGCCCGACCGATGAGATCGGCGTGTTCGAAATGGCGGAGCAGGGCCTGCTGGAGGTGACCAACCCGTCCGAACTGTTCCTGGCCGACCGCCGGGGGGACATCACCGGCACCGCCGTCTTCGCCGGGATGGAGGGGACGCGGCCCGTGCTGGTGGAGGTGCAGGCCCTGGTCGCCCCCTCCCCCCTGGGCACCCCGCGCCGGGCCGTGATCGGCTGGGACACGTCGCGCCTGGCCATGGTGATGGCGGTGCTGGAGGCGCGCTGCGGGCTTTCCATCGGCGCCAATGACGTGTACCTGAACGTCGCCGGCGGCCTTCGCGTGACGGAACCGGCGGCGGACCTGGCGGTGGCGGCGGCCCTTGTCTCCTCCCTCACGGGGGAGCCGGTGCCCCATGACGCCGTGGTCTTCGGGGAGATCGGCCTGTCGGGGGAGATCCGGGCGGTGAGCCAGACGGACCAGCGCCTGAAGGAAGCGGCGAAGCTGGGGTTCGGCCGGGTGCTGATGCCCGCCCGCCGGTCCCGCGGCGGGGCCGCCGCCCGATCCGGCGATGATGGATTGAAACAGATCGGGCTGGAAAACCTGGGCGACCTGCTGCCCCTGTTCCAGCCTACCCGGGCCATGACACCGGCACGGGGGCGCGGGTGATGGATATGGCGGAAAGCAGCGTCAACCCGGTGGACCTGGCCGTGATCGCCATCGTCGCGATCTCCGCGCTGATGGCCTTCGCCCGCGGTTTCGTGCGGGAGGTGCTGTCCGTCGCCGCCTGGATCGGGGCCGCCTTCGTCACGCTGTACCTGTTCAGTTTCGCCGCAGACTATACGCGCCAGTACATCGACAGCCGCACCCTGGCCGATGCGGCGGCCGCACTGGCCCTGTTCATCACGGCGCTGATCGTCTTCTCCATCTTCACCCACATGATCGCCGAACGGGTGCAGGACAGTTCACTGTCGGCCATCGACCGATCGCTGGGTGTGCTGTTCGGCGTCGCCCGCGGGGCCGTGCTGGTCAGCCTGGGCTATCTGGTCGCCGTCTATATCTGGGCGGATGCGCAGCCGCGCCTTCTGATCGAGGCGCGGGCGCGACCCTTCATGGCGGCCGGGGCCGACATGATCCGCGACCTGCTGCCCAGTTCCATGTCCGCCGCCGAGCGGGAGGCGCACCGCCTGCGCCGGGAGGCGGAGGAGGCGCTGCGCCTGGAGCGGATGGCCAACCCCCAGCCCGCCACCCGGCCGGAACGACCGGCCGACCAGCAGGGCTATGACCCGCAACAGCGGGGCCAGCTTGACCAGATCATCCGCAACACCACCGGTGACGATCCGCCGCCCCGCACAGGGCAATGATCGTTCCGGGATCAGAACAGACACAGTCCCTTCGGCGAAAGGCCCAGTCCCATGATGACGACCCACCCCTTCGATGACGACAAGCTGCGTGAGGAGTGCGGGGTTTTCGGTGTTCTGGGCCCCCAGGATGCCGCTGCCCTTGCCGCCCTTGGTCTGCACGCCCTGCAACATCGCGGGCAGGAGGCGGCGGGTATCGTCAGCTTCGACGGTGATTTCCACGCCCACCGGGCCCTGGGCCAGGTCGGGGATATTTTCGGTAACGAAACGGTGATGCGGACCCTGAAGGGCGATGCCGCCATCGGCCATGTCCGCTATGCCACGACGGGGGAGACGGCGCTGCGCAATGTCCAGCCCCTGTATGCGGAGTTCGAGTTCGGCGGCTTCGCCGTCGCCCATAACGGCAACCTGACCAATGCGTTGCAGCTCCGCCGCCAGCTGGTCCGCCGCGGCTGCCTGTTCCAGTCCACCACCGATACGGAGGTGTTGATCCACCTGATGGCGACGTCGCGGGGCGGCAATGTCATCGACCGGCTGGTGGAGGCGATCCGCCAGGTGGAGGGGGCCTATTCCCTGGTCTGCCTGGCCAAGGACATGGTGATCGGCGTTCGCGACCCGCTGGGCGTGCGCCCGCTGGTGCTGGGCATGATGGGCGATGCCCCGGTCCTGGCGTCGGAGACGGTGGCCCTCGACATCATCGGGGCCGATTTCGTCCGGGATATCGAGCCGGGGGAGATGGTGGTGCTGGACAAGGCGGGCGGCGTCAGCAGCCACCGGCCCTTCGTCAAGCAGCCCAGCCGGTTCTGCATCTTCGAATACATCTACTTCGCCCGCCCCGACAGCTTCGTGGAAGGCCAGTCGGTCTATGCCGTGCGCAAGGCCATCGGGGCCGAACTGGCCCGGGAAAGCCATGTGGAGGCGGACCTGATCATCCCCGTGCCGGACAGCGGCGTTCCCGCCGCCCTGGGCTATGCGGAGGAAAGCCGGGTGCCCTTCGACCTGGGCATCATCCGCAACCATTATGTCGGCCGCACCTTCATCCAGCCGACGGACAAGATCCGCCGCCTGGGCGTGAAGCTGAAGCACAATGCCAACCGCCACTTCATCGAGGGCAAGCGGGTGGTGCTGGTCGATGATTCCATCGTGCGCGGCACCACCTCCGTCAAGATCGTGGAGATGATGCGGGATGCCGGGGCGAAGGAGGTGCATATGCGCATCTCCAGCCCGCCGACGAACAATTCCTGCTTCTACGGCATCGACACGCCGGAGAAGGAGAAGCTGCTGGCCCACCGCAATTCGGTGGAGCAGATGCGGGAATTCATCGGCGCGGACAGCCTGGCCTTCATCTCCCTGGACGGGCTGTACAAGGCCCTGGGGCATGCGAAGCGGGAGGGCGCGCTGCCCCAGTATTGCGACGCCTGCTTCACCGGCGAATACCCGATCCCCCTGACCGACTACGACGCCGGCCGGGCCGAAGTCTCCTACCTGGCGGAACGCCGGGCCTGACGGGAGTTGCTGAAGCCCCCCGCTCCCTCAACGGGAGAGGGGCTTCTTTCCCCGCCGCCCCTGCCCCGCGACCAATCAGCCTTTGCGTCCCGGGGTGCCTTCCGCTAATCCGTCGCATCTTCCGCCGACCAGCCCGATCGGAATCCCGCCGCCATGACTGCCCCTTCCGCCCCCCAGAGCAGCCCGCGACTGACCGGCCGGGTCGCCCTTGTGACCGGTGCCTCCCGCGGGATAGGGGCCGCCGTGGCGGAGGCGCTCGCGGCCGAGGGGGCGCATGTGGTCCTGTTGGCCCGGACCGTCGGCGGGCTGGAGGAGCTGGACGACCGCATCCGGGCGGCGGGCGGGGCAGCCACCCTGATCCCCCAGGACCTGATGGAGCATGACAAGCTGGACAGCCTGGGCCCCGCCCTGTTCGAGCGGTTCAAGCGGCTGGACATCCTGGTGGCCGCTGCCGCCCATCTGGGCGTGGTCGGCCCGGTCAGCCATTCGGTGCCCAAGGACTGGGGCCGCTGCATGGACGTGAACCTGACCGCCAACATGCGGCTGATCCGCACCCTGGACCCGCTGCTGCGTGGATCGGATGCGGGCAGGGCGGTGTTCCTGACCGACAGGGTGGGCAGCCGGCCCACCGCCTATTGGAACGGCTATGCCGCCAGCAAGGCGGGGCTGGAGATGATGGTCCGCACCTATGCGGCGGAGACGCTGAACACGCCCCTGCGGGTCAACCTGTTCGATCCGGGCCCGACGGCCACCGCCCTGCGCGCCAAGGCCTTCCCGGGGGAGGATGGGCTTGCCCTGCACCGCACGGCCGCCGTTGCCCCCGCCATCGTCGCCCTGGCCCTGCCGACGGAACAGCCCCACGGCGCCCTGGTGACCATGCCGGCCTGACGGATAGGGCCATCGACCCGACATCGGACGGAAAAAACCAGCGCCCGTGATGAAGATCACAGTCCGACCCGGAATCCAGGTCTAGTGTTCCTTCACCACCAGTTCCCCAACATGGTGGCCGGACGGAACGCTCTCCCCTTGTACCCCGCCCGTCCGCGACGTAACGGCCCGCCCGGTCCCCGCCCGGCGGGCCGTTTTCTTTCCAGGACTTGGCCCGTGATCCGTGCCTGGGCGCAGCGGTCAACCGGTCCATCCCTTGAAGCACAGGGACAACATCCCAACCTCCCGGGGAGTAACCCGGAACGGAAGGCCCCCACCCCATGCTTGGTAAGCTCCTCGCCTCCATCGGTATCGGTGCCGCCACCATCGACACCATCCTGGATGATCCCGCCCCCGCCCTGGGCGGGCGGCTGACCGGGACCATGCGGGTGCGCGGCGGTGCCGTCCCGCAGGAGATCAGCCGCATCGGCGCGGAGATCGTGACCAAGGTCCTGGTGGAGGTGAACGACACCAAGGTGGCGGAGAACCGCACCGTCGCCTCTGCCGATGTGGGCGGGGCCTTCACCATCCAACCGGGGGAGATGCGGGATCTGCCCTTCGCCCTGACACTGCCGCTCTACACCCCGGTCGCGCTGGGCCGCAGCCACGCGCCCGCCTGGCTGCGCACCCGGCTGGACATCGCCATGGCCATCGACCCGACCGACAATGACGCCCTGTCGGTGCGGCCCGCCCCGGTCCAGGTGGATGCATTCAACGCCATGCTGGGCCTGGGATTCCAGATCTACAAGACGGATGTGGAGCATCGGCCGCGCTGGCAGGGCGGCACCGGCTTCGTCCAGGAATTCGAGTTCCGCCCCGCCGGCTTCGGCAGCAACCGCCGCCGCTTCGATGAGGTGGAGTTGGTCTTCCAGCCGGATGGCCGCGGCGGGCTGGACCTGCTGATCCAGGTGGACCGGGCCGCCCGGAGCCTGTCCGGCCTGCTGCGGGAGGCGACCGGCATGGATGAAACCTGGCACCGCCTGCCGCTGCCCGGCGGCCTGACCGGCCCCGGCGAACCCGCCATCGCTACCGCCCTGCGCCGGGTGCTGGGGATTTGAAGATCGGGGGCGGCGTGTCGGGCCGCGCTTCGCTTGCCCGACCAACCAAAGCGAGGCTCAGTTAAGGTTGCAACAGACAACCGAGAAAGAAGAATTTCGATGCTTTTTAAAATGCCAAGATATCCCTGTCAGTTTGAGATTCCTGATTCATGGCTTGAAGAAGCAAAATTTAATACCTCGACTAAAAAAGAGGACTA
>JBJOKR010000224.1:0-7138 GCA_046045995.1 Pseudomonadota bacterium
GACCAGCAGCGCCTGCACCGCCGACCGGCGGGAGGAGGCGTCGTCATGGTTGAACCCGATCAGCAGGAAGCTGGTGATGGAGGTCAGTTCCCAGAAGACGAACAGGGTGATGATGTCATCGGCCAGTACCAGACCCAGCATCGCCCCCATGAAGGCGATGATGAACAGGTAGAACCGGCCCTGGTGGTGATGGCCGTGCAGATAGCCGCCGGCATAGATGACGATGAAGGTGCCGATGCCGGTGATCAGCAGCGCGAACAGCAGCGCCAGACCGTCGAGCCGGAACGCCAGGTTGATGCCCAGCGCCGGTATCCACGGAATCGATTCCAGCACGACCTGTCCGCCGGCGCCGATCAGCCCCACCTGCCCCAGATGCCCGGCGAACCACATGAAAATGGCTGCCGGGACCAGGGACAGGACCCAGTGGGACTGGTGCGGCAGGAACCGGTGCACTGTGGGTGCAACGGCCGCCAGCAGGAAGATCGCCAACACTGCGGTCAGCATCCGTCCCCTCCACCTTGTTCAGTTCCGCTTCCCCGAACCCCATCCCGGTTCCCGTGACCAGCACAACACCGGGCCGACGCGCCGCCGGCAGGGGCCGGGGGGCGACGGTCCGTGGATCATGGTCCCGGCACCGGGGGGCCCGGTGACACGCCGTGGATCGGCGCATCCCCGGGTATAAGGAAGGGGGCGCCGATGCTCCAGTGACGGACCACCCGGCGACCCCGCGGTTTCGCGTATATGGGGCCACCGCCCCCCGCTGCAAGCCAAATCGGACTGACTTGGTCCGGATAAAACCCCAATCGATGCGGGGCTTTTGGGAGTGCCATCGTCGCAGGCTGCGGAGAATGGGTCGCAAGCCCCTCTCCCAGAGGGAGAGGGGATTCTCACTGCCACGACCTCTGTTTGCCATTGCGATAACAGGAAACCAGGCGGGGGGCGTGGTATAGGTTTCGGCCATGCACAGCGCCCTTGATCTCACCAGCATCGCCCTGGTCACCACCGTCGCCCTACTTTGCGGGCTTGCCCTGTCGCGCCTGCGCCAGCCGGCCATCGTCGGCTACATCGTCGCCGGGGTGGTGCTGGGGCCGACGGGATTCGCCCTGATCCCCGATGCCGATGCCGTCCGTACCCTGGCGGAGCTGGGGGTGTTGATGCTGCTGTTCCTGGTGGGGATGGAACTGTCGGTCCATGCCCTGCGCGCGGTCTACCGCATCGCGGTGCTGGCGGTGCTGCTCCAGGTGACGCTGGCTCTGGCCGTGACCCTGCCGGCGGGGCAGTTGCTGGGCTGGCCGGTGGAACGGTCGATCCTGTTCGGCTTCCTGATCGCCCTGTCGGGCACCGCCGTCGCCATCAAGATGCTGGACGATATCGGGGAGCTGCGGACGGAGACGGGGCGGGTCACCATCGGTGTCCTGATCGCCCAGGACCTGGCCTTCGTGCCGCTGCTGCTGCTGGCCAATGCCATGGGGCCGAACGGGGCGGGGCTGGACGGCTGGATCCTGCTGAAGCTGGGTGCGGCGGTGGCGGTGCTGGCGGGACTGGTCTGGGTCCTGTCGCGCAAGGACCGGCTGCGCATTCCCTATGGCGCCTGGTTCGTGCGCAATCCCGATGTGGTGCCCCTGGCGGCGCTGGCCTTCTGCTTCACCCTGGCGACGGTCACTGGCCTGATCGGCCTGTCCACCGCCTTCGGCGCCTTCATCGCCGGATTCGTTCTGGGCAACAGCGATGCCCGGCGCCTGAGCCTGCGGGCCACCCAGCCGATCCAGGCGGTGCTGGTCGTGGTGTTCTTCCTGTCCATCGGCCTGCTGATCGACCTGAACTACATCTGGACCAATATCGGGGAGGTGGTGCTGTTCCTGCTGGTGGTCACCCTGGTGAAGACGGCCATCAACGTGGGCACCCTGCACCTGCTGGGCGAACCGTGGGAGCGTGCCTTTCCCGCCGGGGTGATCATGGGCAGCCTGGGCGAATTCAGCTTCGTCCTGGCCGCCACCGGCCTGGTCCAGGGCGTGGTGGACCAGGAGGGGTACCAGCTGGCGGTGACAGTCATCGCCCTGTCCTGGCTGGTCAGCCCCCTGTGGCTGGTCACCGCCCGGCGCTTCCACGACGTCGCCGCCACCGGCATCGTCAGCCTGAACGCCGCCCTGGCCCAGGTCTATAGCGGGGAGATCGCGGCGGCGAACCGGGTGGGCCGGGTGCTGCTGCGCGGGGCCCGGGCGACGATCCGGGCGGGGCGGGCCGGTATTCGACTGGCCCGCCGGCTGACCCGATCCCTGGCGGCCCGGCTGGACCGGCGGGCCGACCCCCGGCCGCCGGACGCCGATGACGGGATCAGCGCGACGGGGCCGGTTGGCTTGACGCCGACGGAGACGGGGCCGGTTCAGTCTGGGCCGGGGCCGCAGGCCCTGCCGGGGCCGGGTTCCCCGGCGTGCCCGTCTGACCGGACGGGGCCGTAGCCGCCGGGGCCGGGCCGGGTGCCGAAGCAGGCGCCGCAGCGGGAGCCGCATTGGGCGCCGGTGTCGGCGGCCGGGGCGGCGGCGGCGGCGGGCGCACGGTCACCGTGGCGGCGGCGGTGCGGGCGTGGTGCGCCGGTTCCACCAGATCCTCCACCACCGCACCGGGCCAGGTGAAGCTGCCCTGCCCCGCCGCGCGGACCAGATAGGCCAGTTGGAAGCCCATGGCCTGATCCTTGTCCAGGGCGGCGGCGAAGGACCGGGGCTGGAACGCCGCATGGGCGGGCACGGTCAGCCCGTCCAGCCAGGACAAACCGCCCAACTGGGCCGATCCGGCCAACCGAACCGATTCGACGGCGAACCCGGCGGGCACCCGGTCGGCGACCAGCACCGGCCCGGCGGGCACCGACGTCGCCTTGCCGGACAGCAGCACCACCAGAAGGTCACCCGGGCGGATGCGGGCGGGATCGATCTCCTTGCCCTTCAGGTCCACCACCTTGCGGGTCAGCTCGAACCCCTCCGCCATCGCCTCCGGCGCGGGGGCGGACCCATCGGCTGCCCCATTGGCGACACCACCGGCCGTCGCCCCCAGCGGCGTGACGGCCAGATGCACCGGCCGCTCCCCGCCGTTGCGCAAGGCGGGCAGGGTCTGCCCAGCCGCCAGGGCCTTCACCACAAGGCCGCCGGCGGGGGCGGGCGCCCCGTCGATGGTCAGCCCGGCCGGACCGGCCCGACGGGCCAGCTGGGCCGCCGCCGCCAGCAGCCAGGCCCGTTCCTGGGTGCTGGTGCGGGAGGCGGGCTTCATGAGGTCGCGCAAGCCCGCCAGATCGGCGCCCAGCCGATCCGGCTCCCCGCCTGCGGCGGCCAGCAGGGACAGGGCGGCGGCCCGGTCGCGCAGGTCGGTGCCGAAATCGCGGATGCGGCCTTCCGGCTGGCGGGTTCCGGCCACCTGCCCGATCACCGCCCGCGCCCGCTCCCCATTGTCCAGAAGGGCGAAGGCCGCCGCCACCTGGGCCTGGGCGAAGCGGGTGGGCAGGCGGTCGAAATAGGTCTCATGGAAATACAGCACCGGGGCGGCGTCGATCGCCTTGGCCCGGGCGGCGGTGTACAGGGCATAGGCCCGCGCCGACAGCTCCGCCTGGTCGACCCAGCTGTTGGCGATGGTGCGGACCAACCAGTCCAGGCCGCGGCGGTATCCCGCCTCCGGCACCTGGTACCCGGCTTCCCGCGCGCGGGTCAGCACGTCCAGGGCAAAGGGGGTCAGCCAGGGTTCCACCGGCCCCTCCCCCCCCCATTGGGCGAAGGCGCCGTCCGCCCGCTGCCAGGCGGCAAGGCGGTCGATCATCCCCTGCACCCGGGCGCGGAAGGCCGGTTCCTCCTCCCCCGCCAGGGTCCGGGCCAGATCCGGCAGTTCCAGCAGGGCCAGAAGGCGGCCGGCAAGCTGTTCCACCGACTCGGCCTCAAGCGGGGAGTCGGCCAGCATCAGGGCGGCCACGTCCAGGTCGGGCCAAGCCCCGGCCACCAGGACCGCCGGTCCCGCAAGCTCCGCACCGCCGGCGCCGGTCGCCCCGGGCGCGATCTCCTGCACCATCCGCACCGGATCGGCGCGCAGGGGTGCCTGGGCGGACAGGGTCACGGTACGGGTGGCGGTGAAGCCGTCGGGCCCGGTGATGGTGGCGGTCAGCACCCCCTCCCCCTCCCCCGTGGCGGTCAGGGTGCGGGTCCCGGTCTGGCGGCGGCCCCGCTGCAACCCGCGGAAATTGGCGGTGGCGTTGCCTTCCAGCGTGAAGGGACCGGTCAGGGACAGGGCGACACTGTAATCCCCCCGCCGCCCGGCCACATTCTCCAGCGCCAAGGACAATTGCGCCGAATCACCCGGAACCAGGGCGGTGGGCACGATCAGGGTCAGGTCCAGCGGTACCCGCACAGGCAGAACCCCGTCCGCCCGGCCGATCCGGCCCTCAGACCAGGCCACCACCTCCACCGCCAGCCGCCCCTGGCCGGCGGGGGGCAGGGTCAGGGGGACAGCCACCGTCCCATCCGCACTGACCGCCAGGACGCCGGAGAAGAAACTGGCCGCCGGCGGCCCTTCCACCCGCGGGGCGGGGGTACCGGCGCGGGCCGGGGCGGCAGGGGCCGCCGTGGTCGCCTTGGCGGGCGGGGTTGCGGCCGGAACCGGCGTGGGCAGCCGGCCATAGACATCGCGCAGTTCCACCGTCAGGTCGCGCTTGCCCAGGTACCAGCCGATGGGATCGGCCCGGCGCGTCTCCGCCCCGGTTCCCTCCGCCCCGGCCCCCTCCGGCCCGCGGCGCAGCCGTTCATCCACGGCGCGCAGCGCGATCTTCGCTGTTTCCCCGGGGGCAAGGCCGCGGACCGTCACGGGCAGGGTCACCGTCTCCCCCGGGGTGGCCGCGTCCGGCGGGGTCACGGCCACATCCAGGGTGCGCGGGGCCGGGTCCAGGCCGATCCAGCCGATGCCCACGGCCCGGCGCGGCGGGGCGCGGCGGTCTGCCTCCGCCGGGGCGAAGGCGGTGGCCATGACATAGGCCCCGGCCGTCAGGTCCGCAGGCACCGGCAGGTCCAGGAACATGCCGTCCGCCCCCACCTGATGGGTGGTGGTGTGGCGCACGGCGCGGTCGGCCACGGTGACCAGCACGGTCGCCGGATAGGGCGGGCGGATGAAGACGCGGGCGGTTTCGCCCGGCTGCTCCAGCGCCTGTTCCACCGCCACCTCCACCTGGTCCGGCGCTTCGCCCGACTTGGCGCTGACCCACCACCCGGCGGAAAAGCGGACGGAACTGGCGATGCCGGTGGCGGGATCGAACACCTCCAGCCGGTAACGCCCGGCCTTCACCTGCTCCTCGATCAGAGCGGGGGCGTCGGCGGCGGCATCGATGGTGCCACCGGTCAGGCGACGGTCGCGGACGGTGGTGCGGTAATCCCACCGCCCCTCCGCCTCGAACCAGGCGTAATCGAATTCCTCCTCATACAGTTCCCAGGCCAGGCCGCTGCGCACCATGCGGCGCCCGTCGGGGGCCACGGCCACCACGTCGAAGGCGACGGTCGCCCCCTCCGGCACGGCGTCGCCAGCGAAATCGGGCCGGATGCCGATGGCGAAGGCCTGATGGTCCACAGGCAGGACCAGATCCTGGCGCACCGGCCGGCCGCCGATGTCATGCAGGGTGGCGGTCAGCACCGATTCCAGCGGCTGGGACGTGCGGGGCAGGTCGCCCAGCGCCACCTGCACCCGGCTGCCGCCTTCGGCATTGGTGGTGAAGCCGTCCAGCGGCCGATCCTCGGTCGTGAACGGGTCCTGGACCAGCCCGAAGCGGTAGCCTTGCAACTCCGGCCAGGGCGATTCAGCCGTGCGCAGGGTCAGGCGCAGCTCCCCCGGCAGGCGGGCGGCCGGATTGCCCTGGAGATAGCGGCCATCGACCCGCACCGTGGCGCGGCCGTCGGCGGCGATGCGCGGCCGGTCGGCGGTGAGGGAGAAGGACAGGCGCGGTGGCGCCACCTCCCCCACCGTCACCTCCGTCCGGCCGATGACGGGGCCGTTGGCATCGGCCTGGGCGGTGAGGGTCCAGGACCCCTCCGGCGCGGTCGCGGGCAGGTCGAAGCCGGCGGCATAGCCGCCCAGCCCCTGATCCGCCACGGTCTGGCGCGCCAGTTCCAGCCCGTCCGGCCGGACCAGCCGCAGGATCAGGTCGCGCCCCGCGACGGCGCGGGCGGCGGCATCGCGCAGCAGGGCCGTCACCTGGATGCGGTCCCCCGGGCGGTACACCGCCTGGCCCACCGCCAGGAACGAATCCAGATCGCCCGGATCACTGCGCCCGCCCCCACTGCGATCCGCCAGTTCCACGGCCGGCGCCCCGAAGTCCAGCAGGGAGAATCCGCCTCCCGGTGCCGCGGCGAACAGGGCCTGGGGCGCCTTCGGACCGTTGGCGGCCAGGGTTCCCGTCTCGAACCGGGCCATGCCGTCCGCCCCGGTCACGGCCCGGCCCAGCTCCGTATTGTCGCGGGAGACCAGGCGCAGCTCCACCCCCGTCAGCGGGGCGGCACTGCCCAGGCTGCGGGCGAAGACGAACAGGCCATTGGACGCGCGGAAGCTGGTCAGCCCGACATCGGAAACCACGAACCACTGGGTCGCCCGCTGGTCCCAGGCCACCACCGGCAGAGACGCGTCCTCCGCCACGGCGATATAAACCCCGGGGGAGAGGGAGCCCAGGACCACATCGATGGGGAAGGGCGTGACCCGGGTGCGGTTCCGGTCGCCGCCGGTCGCGATCTCCCCCTTCCAGACCACTTCGCCTTTCTGTTCCAGGATGGCGCCGACATCGAAATCGGTCAGGGTCTGGTTGATGCGGCCGTAATAGATCTGCTCCACCAGGGCGCGGTCGGCGATGCGCAGCACCTGCAGCCGGGCCCGGTCCACGTTCACGCTGCGCAGCGGCAGCCCCTCCGCCCCGATGCTGGGCAGGATGTAGCCCTGGCCGCGGAAAGACAGGGCCGGGCGCCGGTCGGCGACCGTCACCTCCCGCGTGGCGGGTTCGGCCAGCACCTCCGCCCCGTCGCGGGCGGGAAGGCCGGCGGCCAGGGTCACGGTATAGGTGCCGCCATGGGCGAATCCCTCCAGGCACAGGTCCCGGTCGCGCACCAGCACGGACAGGTCCGGCACCGCCGGG
>JBJOKR010000225.1:0-7059 GCA_046045995.1 Pseudomonadota bacterium
GCCTTTCTGCAGGATGGCCAGCATGGCCGGCGGCTGGGACATCCCGGCGCGCAGCACGGCATCGGCCAGACCCACCGCATCCTCCGCCGTGCGCGCGATCAGCAGAACGACCAAAGGCGCGCAGGAGCGGCATAGTCGGGTGACATCCTCCGCCGCGGCAGGGGCGGGCAGGCGTACAAGTCCATCGAAGCCGGCATGGCGAAGCAACGCGGTTTCCGCCCCGTCGGCGGCATCCGTCTCACCGACAATCAGGATATGGGCGCCAGAAGATGTCAAAGGGGAGTCACCGGTAAAAAAGTCGATATTCATCTTAATGGCCGATTCCCGCTCTTGCCAATTTGAAATGGTTGCAGGTCCGCATTTCCGGGAATGCAGACTTGGCTGGCCCGGCCGTCATGATCTGCGGCCCTGGCATCAGGGGTTCCAGCGGTCAGCCGCCGCCTGGTCAGTCTCCCGCGCCTCCACCCAGCGCTCCCCCTCGGGCGTTTCCTCCTGCTTCCAGAAGGGGGCCTTCGTCTTCAGCCAGTCGATCAGGAACCAGCACGCCTCGAACGCTGCTGCCCGGTGGGCGGAGGCAACGGCCACCATGACGATGCGGTCGCCCGGTTCCAGCCGCCCGAAGCGATGGATGATAAGCGTGGCGTCAAGGGGCCAGCGGGCATTCGCCTCCGCCTCGATGGCGGCCAGCTGGCGCTCGGTCATGCCGGGGTAATGTTCCAGGGTCATGGACCGGACAGGCGTTCCCGCCTCCGACCTGCCCCCTGGGCCCTTGTCGTGCATGTCCCGGGCGTGCATGTCCCGGACCATACCAATGAAGCTGGTGACCCCGCCGATCGCCGTATTGCCGGCGGTCAGGCGCGACAGCTCCACGCCAGGGTCGAAATCCTCTGCCTGAACCCGCACTGTCATGGCCCGGATCCCCCTGGTGTTCGGGCGTGTCAGCCGCCGGTGACGGGGGGGAACAGCGCCACCTCATCCCCCGGGGCGACCGGGTGGGAATAGGGCACATGTTCCTGGTTCACGGCGACCTTGACCACGGCGGTATTGGCCAGGGCATCGGCATAGCCGGGGCCGCGGGTCTTCAGCCATGCCACCAGCCCCGCCACATCGGTGACGGTGAGGGGCGGTGTCACCTCCTCCTCCCCCAGGCCGATCTTCGTGCGCAGCCAGGCGAAATAGAGAAGCCTCATGCCCCGCCTCCCGCGTTCCTGTCGGGAATGGTCTTGGCGGCGGTCTCCGCCGGGGCCAGCATGTACTTCAGCCCGGCGCGCAGGTAATCCCAGCCTGTCAGCAGGGTCAGCCCGGCGGCGATCCACAGCCCGGCCTCCCCGATCAGGCGGGTGGGCAGCCAGGCCGGGCCGTCATCCCCGACGATCAGCACCCCGATCGCCACCATCTGAATGGCGGTCTTCCACTTGGCCAGGTTGCTGACCGGCACCCCGACCCGCAGCCCGGCCAGGAATTCCCGCAGGCCGGATACCATCACCTCCCGCAGCAGGATGACCAACGCGGCCAGGACCACCAGCCCCTCCACCTTGCCGATCGCCACCAGCATCATCAGCACCGCCGCCACAAGAAGCTTGTCGGCGATGGGATCCAGGAACTTGCCGATGACGCTTTCCTCCTGCCAGGCCCGGGCCAGATAGCCATCCACCCAGTCGGTGATCCCGGCGGCGGAGAACAGGGCGCAGGCGGCATAGGCGGCCCAGGGGCCGTCAACATAGAACAGCCCGACCACCACCGGGATCACGGCGATGCGCGACAGGGTAAGGATGTTCGGAAGGCTGGTCAGCATGATATCCGGGGGCCGGTCGCGGCGGGAGCGGGGAAGGGCAGGGTGGGCAGTGTGACGGGCGGCAGGGGGTTCGCGTCCGGCGCGCCATCCTAGCCAGGGGAGCCGTCGGGATGGAAGTGTGCATAGATGCGACGGGCGACCGCCTTGCTGATTCCCTCCACCGCCTCCAGATCTGCCAGACCCGCGCGGGACACGGCGCGGGCACTGCCGAAATGGTGCAGCAGGGCCTTCTTGCGCTTCGGCCCGATATTCGGGATCTCATCCAGCGGGCTGGCGCCAATGGCTTTTTCACGCTTCGCCCGGTGGGTGCCGATGGCGAAACGGTGCGCCTCATCCCGCAGCCGTTGCAGGAAGTACAGGACTGGGTCCTTCGGGTCCATGCCGAAGGGCGGGCGGCCGGGGATGAAGAACCGTTCCCGCCCCGCATCGCGGTCCGGCCCCTTGGCGACGCCGACAAAGGGAATGTCGTCGATGCCCAGTTCCGCGAACACCTCCACCGCCACGGCCACCTGCCCCTCGCCCCCGTCGATCAGGACCAGATCGGGCCAGCTTTCCCCCGTCCGCTCCGGATCCTCCTTGATGGCGCGTTCGAACCGGCGGGTCAGCACCTCCCGCATCATGGCGTAATCGTCGCCGGCGGCGTCGGCGTCCTTGATGTTGAACTTGCGGTAGGCGTTCTTGACGAACCCGTCCGGCCCGGCGACGATCATGCCGCCGACGGCGTTGGTCCCCTGGATGTGGGAGTTGTCGTAGACCTCGATCCGCTTCGGCGGTTCGGTCAGCCCGAACACCTCCGCCACCCCGGCCAGCAGCTTGGCCTGGCTGCCGGTTTCGGCCAGGCGGCGGCCATGGGCTTCACGCGCATTGGTCAGGGCGTGGTCCACCAACCGCTTCTTGTCGCCCCGCTGGGGCCGGTGCAGTTCCACCTTGCTGCCCGCCCGGATGGACAGCGCCTCCTCCAGCAGGTCATGCTCCGCCAGATCGTGGCTGACCAGGACCAGGGCGGGGGCGGCCTTGTTCTCATAGAACTGGGCGGTGAAGGCGGCCATCACCTCCGCCACCTCCTGCGATTTGTCGTGGCTGGGAAAATAGGCACGGTTGCCGTAATTGCGCCCGCCGCGGAAGAAGAAGACCTGGACACAGGTGGTACCGCCGTCCTGATGGGCGGCGATCACGTCGGCATCGTCCACGCCCTCCACATTGATATCCTGATGGGCCTGGATGGCGGTCAGGGCGCGGATGCGGTCGCGCAGCTTGGCGGCGGTTTCGAATTCCAGGTTCTCGGACGCGGTCTGCATGGCTTCGGCCAGCTTCGCCTGGATGTCTCGGCTGCGCCCGGACAGGAAGGCCTTCGCTTCCGCCACCTGGGTCGCGTACTGACCCCGCCCGACCCGGCCGACACAGGGTGCCGTGCAGCGCTTGATCTGGAATTGAAGGCAGGGCCGGGTGCGGCTGGAAAAGACGCTGTCCGTGCAGTTGCGGATCTGGAAGGCCCGTTGCAGGGCCGTCATCACCCGGTTCACTGATCCCGCACTGGCGAAGGGGCCGAAATAATCCCCGTCCCGGTCGCGGCCGCCGCGGTGCTTGGTGATCTGGGGATAGTCATGATCGCCGGTGATCAGGATGTGCGGGAAGGTCTTGTCGTCCCGCAGCAATACATTGTAGCGCGGCATCAGCCGCTTGATCAGGTTGCTTTCCAGCAGCAGCGCCTCGACCTCCGTATGGGTCGTGACGAATTCCATGGTGATCGTCTCCGCCACCATGCGCTGGAGCCGGACGGGCAGCTTGGCCACCTGGGTGTAGTTGGTGACCCGGCGCTTCAGGTTGCGGGCCTTGCCCACATACAGCACGTCCCCCTCCGCATTCATCATGCGGTAAACACCCGGCGTCTCCGGCAGGGTGCGCACATAGTCCCGGATCGTCTCCACCCCGCGGGACAGGTCGGCCGTGCTGCGGCGCGGGCGCGCGGCCACGGGGCCGCTGGCGCCGATCGGCGGGGACAGGGGCTGGGCGGACGCGGCGGCCGGATCGGCCGTGTCCGGGGTGGGGGCGGGATGGTCGCTCATGCTGCGATCAAATGGCCGATCCGCCCGTGCCGGTCAATGCGGGCGCGGCATACGGGGTGGATCCCGGGTGCAGGTGCCCGTCGGAACCCTGTCCCTGTCTCGAATCGAGAGATCGGGTCCCGCCCGACGACGGGGGCTGTGGGATCATCCACCAAAGCTGTGGATAAGTCTGCGGACAAACCGGGGTGACGGGTGTGGGACCCCAAGTACGGCAAGGACTCCACCTGTCTGCATAAAAAATAGGCATAACTTTGCCTATCATTGATTTTATTGGGTTTTTTCCCTGTCAATAGGTCATGGCTCTGTCATAGGACGCTTTTTCGGACTTGACAGGCAGCAGAGCAACAGGGGAAGCGGGGTCTATGGTGACTTGTGTAAAACTTCAGGCACCTGCAATGGCCTGATCCCAGGCCGATCCGCCGCCGCCTTCTGCCCGGAAGGCATAGGTTCTCCCGGACAGGGGCAGGGACGGGTTGGGGACCGGCGTTGACAGGGCTTCGGCAGGGTAACAGACAGGCGGATCCCATCAGCCCTGGGGAGCGCCGCCCGCTGCCGGACCCCACAATTGTTGAAGCCGCTGGTCACGACCGCAGTTCCATCGATAATAGCGATACTTCACTTGGTTCCTCTGATGGAAATCCTGGTGATACTCCTCCGCCGGGTAGAAGTTGCCCGGTGCCAGCTGGATCACAGGCGTGACGATTTCCCGCCCCAGGGCGGCGGCCGCCTCATCCCGTGAGGTCTGGGCGATGGCCAGTTCCTCTGCCGATCCCGCGAAGACAGCGGTGGTATAGCTTTCCCCCCGGTCACAGAACTGCCCGCCCGCATCGGTCGGATCCACCGTCCGCCAGTAGATGCGGACCAATTGGGCGAAGCTGACCTTCGCGGGGTCGTAGGTGACCCGCACCACCTCCCGATGCCCGGTGCCACCAGCGGTGACCTGGCGGTAGCCGGGATTCTCCACATGCCCACCGGCATAGCCGGACGTTGTCTCCAGCACCCCAGGTACCTTGTCGAAATCGGATTCCGTGCACCAGAAGCAGCCGCCGGCGAACACGACCGTGGCTGGTGCTTCCATCACCCCGGCGGGGGGCGCGCCGGGGGCAGGGGTCTGTGCGACGGTCGGGGTGCCGGTCAGCATCGCCGCCGCCAGCAGGGTCACTATGGGGAGAAGGCGGGTCATGCCGATCACCCCGCAGCGCCAACCGGCGCACCGGATCCGGCCGGCCGGAATTCCATGGCGATGCCGTTCATGCAGTAGCGCAGGCCCGTGGGCGGCGGCCCGTCGGGGAAGACATGGCCCAGATGCCCGCCACAATTGGCGCAATGCACCTCTGTCCGGACCATGAAGAAGGACCTGTCCTCCTTCTCCCCCACCGCGTTCGCCAGGGGGGCGTAGAAGCTGGGCCAGCCGGTCCCGCTCTCATACTTCGTGGCACTGTCGAACAGGGGGTGGTCGCAGCCGGCGCAGTGGAAGGTTCCCGCCCGCTTTTCCTGGTTCAGGGGGCTGGTTCCGGCCCGTTCCGTCCCATGCTCCCGCAGCACGCGGTAGGCACCGGGGGACAGGCGCTGGCGCCACTCCGCCTCGGTCAGCTGGAACGGGAACTGCTTCCCGCCATCCGCCCCGCGCACGGCGCCCGCTCCCAGGATGCCGGCGGTCAGCCCGCCGATCCCACCCAGGAATTGTCGCTTCGTCATACCCATCTCCGACACCTCTTTGTTCGGCCCGCATCCAGATGGTGCAATACCCCGCTTGGGCGAGGGGGGAACCGGGGCATCATTGTGGCATTTGCGTCCCCGGTTCAACCGGCCGCGGCAGAACCTCCGCCAGGTAGGCATCGATATCGGCCCAGACGGCGTTGCGGATGGGATCCGCCTCCATCATCAGCTCATGACGCGCATCGGGATGGTGGCGCTGGCGGCCCCGGGGAAGCCGGCGGGCCATTGCCGCATGGCGGTCGTTGCGGACGATCCGATCCCGGCCCCCCGTCAGGATGAGGACCGGCACGGTCATCCCTTCCGCCAGGCCCGGTGTCTCCAGCCTGTCCATGGACCGGAAGGCCGCATCCAGCCAGCCCCAGGTGATCCCGCCCTGGGCCAGATTCGGATCGGCGGCATAGGCCCGGTGCCCGATCAGGAACCGTTCCGGATCGCCGGTCAAAAGGTTGCGGGCGAAGGCCGGATCGGCGGGGGACCAATCCGTCTGGCCGGGGACATAGGCATCCCCCCGGCCGCGCGCCACCAACCGGGCAGCGATCCGGCGCAGCAGCCCCGCGGGTACCGCGCCCGTGTAGATGCCCAGCATGGGGGCGGACAGGATGGCCGCGGTGACGGGATGGTCCCGGCCCGCCGCCGCCTGCTCCGCCAAGTAGCGCATCAGCACATGCCCGCCCATGCTGTGGGCGAAGGCGATGACCGGCCGGGCGCTGCCGGGCGGCAGCAAGGCCTCCAGCCCCGCCCCCAGATCGTCCAGGAACACCTGGAAGTCCGGGACATGGCCCTTGTGCCGGTTGTCCAGGTAGCGCGACGATCCCCCCTGGCCGCGCCAGTCCATGCCCACCACCCGCCAGCCGCGGCGGCACCAGTCCTCCGCCTGCTCCTCATACTTCTCCAGCGTCTCATTCCGGCCGGTCAGCAGCAGCACGCTGCCCCGGGCGGCGGCGGGCGGTTCCGCCCCCCAGCCGGCGATGCGGATATGGTGACCGTCCGGGCGGGTCAGCAGGCGGCAGTTCCAGCCGGCCCGGCGCTTTGGCGCGGAATCCTCGGCGGATATCACCGTCCCCTTGTCACGCATGCCCACCCCCCCGACCCTGTCCCGCCGGCGCCGCGATCCCGCTCGCCAGGGTAGGCAGGGTACCGTCGCGGGGCAAGGCCGGGTTTGACCCGTTTCCCCATCCGGACGTATCGTCTGCGCCGCACCATGCCCAGCAACCGTCCCGGGACCCCGTCATGACCGATACCGTTCTGCGCCGCACCGGCCTCGACCCCGCCGACCTGACCGGTTACTGCCTGGAGGATCTGGAGGTGGGGATGAAGGGCGTCTATGCCCGCACCATCACGGAGACGGACATCGTCATGTTCGCCGGTATCTCCGGCGACACCAACCCCATGCACCTGAATGAGGAATATGCGCGGGAGACCATGTTCAAGGGCCGCATCGCCCACGGCATGCTGTCCGCCTGCTTCATCACCACGGTG
>JBJOKR010000226.1:0-6989 GCA_046045995.1 Pseudomonadota bacterium
ATTTCCGCCGCGGGCAGGACCTTCAGCGTCACCTCCGTGATCACGCCCAGGGTGCCGAAGGCGCCGGTCAGCAGCTTCGGCAGGTCATAGCCGGTCACGTTCTTCACCACCCTTGCCCCGGCGCGGAACAGCTCCCCCCGGCCGGACACGGCGGCGACGCCCAGGACATGGTCCCGCACCGCCCCGGCGACGATCCGCCGGGGCCCCGACAGCCCGGTGGATACCACGCCACCGATACTGCCGCCATCCGTTCCGGTTCCGAAAAGAGGGCCCAGATCCGGCGGCTCGAAGGCCAGGGCCTGGCCCCGCGCCGCCAGCGCCGCCCGGATCTCCGCCAGCGGCGTGCCGGGCCGGGCCACCAGCACCAGTTCCTCCGGCTCATAGCTGACGATACCGGTCAGGCGCGAGAGGTCCAGGGTATAGGCGGCCTGCACCGGCCGCCCGAACCCGGCCTTGGTGCCCCGCCCGCGGATCTCCAGCGGCTGCGCCTCCGCCGCCGCCCAACGGACGGTGTCGATCAGTTGTGAATCGGTCTCCGGTATGAGGGTGGTCATGGGACGACGCCCCCCTCACCCTCCCATGCTTGCGCATGGGCCCCTCCCTCTCCCCCGGGGGAGGGGATCGGTGCAGCACCCCCCAGAACAGTGCCCGCGGTAAGGCTCGAACCCCCTCTCCCCTTGAGGGAGGGGCCCGCGGGCGCAGCCCGGGGGAGGGTGAGGGGTACCATGGCCCCGATCCGATCACCCATCCGCATCTCAAAACCTCGGCAGGTCGGGGAAGGGCAGTGCGCCGCGGTGGACCACCATGCGGCCCAGCTCCGCGCAGCGGTGCAGCTGGGGGAAGACCTTGCCGGGGTTCAGCAGGCCCTGCGGGTCGAAGGCGCATTTCAGGCGCTGCTGCTGCGCCAGATCCTCCGCCCCGAACTGGTGGACCATCAGGTCCCGCTTCTCGATCCCCACCCCGTGCTCCCCCGTCAGGACCCCGCCCACCTCCACGCACAGTCGCAGGATGGCGGCGCCGAAGGCCTCGCACCGCTCCAGTTCCCCCGGTTTGTTGGCGTCGAACAGGATCAGCGGGTGCAGGTTGCCGTCGCCGGCGTGGAAGACATTGGCCACTTTCAGCCCGAACTCCGCCTCCATCGCCTGCATGCGGGTCAGCACGGCGGGCAGCGCCTTGCGCGGGATGGTGCCGTCCATGCACATGTAGTCGGGTGCGATTCGGCCCACGGCGGGGAAGGCGGATTTCCGCCCGGCCCAAATGGCCGCCCGCTCCGCCTCGTCGGCGCTGACGCGGACATAGGTGGCGCCGTGGTCGCGGGCGATGGCCTCCACCCGGTCGATCAGGTGGTCCACCTCCGCCGCCGGGCCGTCCAGCTCCACGATCAGCAGGGCGGCGGCATCGCGGGGATAGCCCGCCTGCACGAAATCCTCCGCCGCGTTCAGGGCGGGGCTGTCCATCATCTCCATGCCCGCGGGGATGATGCCGGCGGCGATCACGGCGGCAACCGTGGCACCCCCCTGCTCCACCGTGGGGAAGCCGAACATCACGGCGCGGGCCGTTTCCGGCTTGGGCAGGAGACGCACCGTCACCTCCGTCACCAGGGCCAGCAGCCCTTCCGATCCGGTCAGCACGCCCAGCAGGTCATACCCGTCCGGGTCCAGGTGCTTGCCGCCCAGGCGCAGCACCTCCCCCTCCACGGTCACCACCTCCAGCCCCAGGATGTTGTTGGCGGTGACCCCGTATTTAAGGCAATGCACCCCGCCCGAATTCTCCGCAACATTGCCGCCGATGGTGCAGGCGATCTGGCTGGACGGATCGGGGGCGTAATACAGTCCCAGATGCTCCACCGCCCGGGTGATGCCCAGGTTGGTCACCCCGGGCTGGACCGTGGCCGTGCGGTTGGCGGGGTCGATCTCCAGGATGCGGTTCATCCGGGACAGGCCGATGGTCACCCCGTCGGCCAGCGGCAACGCCCCGCCGGACAAGCCCGTCCCCGCCCCGCGCGGCACGATCTTCGCCCCCGTCTCCCGGCAGATCCGCACGGCCGCCGCCACCTGCGCCGTCGTGGCGGGCAGGACCACCAGCAGGGGAAGCTGGCGATAGGCGGTCAGGGCGTCCGTCTCATACGCCTTCAGCGCCCGGGACTCGGCGATCACCCCGCCGGGCACGGCCTGTTCAAGCCGCGACAGCAGGGTGGCGCGGGCGGCCAGGACGACGGCATCCGGTTCGGGCATACGCATGGCGCCGCCCTCCCCGGCGGACGTGCCGGTCCGTCAGGGACCAGCGCCGGGGATGATGGCGGTCGGTGCGGGCGGGATCAAGCGGCGACGGAACGATTTCCACCCTTGTGGAAATCTTATCCCCGGTGTCGGCAGGCATAGGCCGAACCCAACAACGAAAACCGCGCCAGAAGGCGCGGCCGTCGCATGTCCGCAGGGCTGGTCGGCCCCGCGGGTCGAACCGGGAAGCCTCAGCCCTGGCGGGCCTTGAAGCGGGGGTTCAGCTTGTTGATGACGTAGACACGGCCCTTGCGGCGGATGACGCGGCAAGCCTTGTGGCGGGTCTTCATCGACTTCAGCGAATTGACAATCTTCATGATCCGGTGCTCGGTGCTGGAGGCCTGGAAATTGAGGCGCGGACCATAATCGCGGCGAAACCGGCTGTCAACCGCGACCTGGACGGGTTCCGCATGCTGCGGGAGACAGGGCGGATCACCAGCGCATACCGGCCGGATCAGCCCAGGTCCGCCGGCTTCATGGCATAGAAACGGTAGCAGCGCAGGCCGCTGGACAGGGCGGCGACACGGCGGGCCCACAGCTCCACCTCCTCCACCACGGCGATCTTGGTCTCCCGCTCCATGCTGACCGTTTCCAGGTGCTGGACCAGGCTCTGGATGGCGGCGATGACCATGGCATTCTGCTGATCGCTGATATCCTCGGCGATGCGGATGTCCAGGTTGCGCTGCTGCAGGGCCGATGAAAACTGCTCCACCGTCCAGGGATGGGGCTCCACCGGTTCGCTCGCCGCCCAGGATTCGAAATCCCGGCCGCGCGGCCGGGCGGTGTCGATGACATAATCGGTGAACAGGAACTGCCCGCGGGGTTTAAGGCAGGCCTCCACCCCGTCGATCAGGCCATCCTTGTTGCGGACGGTGAAGAACGCCTCCTTGGCGAAGATGGCGTCCACCCGCTTCGGCCAGGCGAATTTCTCCGGATCGAACTGCTGCACCGGCGCCTGGCGGGCCAACCCCGCCTTGTGGGACCGGAACATGCCTGCTTCCGCCAGCACGGGGTTGTATTCCAACCCGGTGACCCAGGCGCCATACTGCTGGGCCATGCAGCGGGTGGATCCACCAAGCCCGGCCCCGATGTCCAGCACGCTCATGGCAGGGTTCAGGCCCAGGGGCTTGACCAGGGTGGGGATATGGTCGGTCCCGCCGGGTGTGGCGAATCCATGACCCCAGATCTTCTCCGCCACCTGGATCCGCGTCGCCGACCAGAGCGGCTTGCCCGAGCGATTCTGATGTTTACGGTCGCCCTGGTCGGCGACCTCCCCCCCGGCGGCCCCCGCCTCCCCGCCAGCGTGCCCACGGCTCAGCAGGACCGACAGGTCGTACCCCTCCCACCAGGCGATCAGGCGGTCCTTCAGCGTCAGGGACGCTGCCGGTTGATCGCCTGTGCTTCGGGTTGGGCTCATCGGGTCGTGATCCTGCGGTTCCTGATCCACGGATGCGCCGGCCGGGCGGGTGCATGCCCGGCGGTACGCACAAGAAATATCGGACAGGATTAATCAGTTCAAATCGATCTTTTCTTCCCGCCCCCTTTGTCGCCCCCTAATATGGGGCAACCTTATCGCCGCCGCCAGCCACCCTACCCGATCGATCCCATGCCCGACCCCCAGTCGAACCAGATATTGCTGGTGGAGGATACGGCCCCCCTCGCCCGGGTGTACCGGGAATACCTCCAGGGGGAGGGCTATGACGTCCACCATGTGGAGACCGGGGCGGCCGCCCTGGCCGCGGTGGCGGCGCGGCCGCCGGCGGTGGTGGTGCTGGATCTGAAACTGCCGGACATGGACGGGCTGGCGGTGCTGCGCCGCCTGTCGGCGGATGTGCCGGATATTCCGGTGGTGGTGGTCACCGCCCATGGCTCCATCAATGTGGCGGTCGAAGCGATGCGGGACGGCGCCTTCGATTTCCTGGTGAAGCCGTTCAACGCCGCCCGGCTGACCGTGACCGTGCGCAACGCGCGGGAGCGGCAGGCGCTGACCCGCATGGTGGCGCGGTACCGGCGGGAATACGACCGCGACGGCCTTCTGGATTTCGTCGGCACCTCGCCGGAGATGCAGGCGCTGTACCGCATGCTGGAGGCGGTGGCGCCCAGCCGGGCCAGCGTCTTCCTGACCGGCGACAGCGGGACGGGCAAGGAGATGGCGGCGGATGCCATCCACCGGTTGAGCCCCCGGGCCCACCGGCCCTTCGTCGCCATCAACTGCGCCGCCATTCCGAAGGACCTGCTGGAAAGTGAGATCTTCGGGCATTTGAAGGGGGCGTTCACCGGGGCGACGGCGGACCGGCCGGGGGCTGCCCGACTGGCCGATGGCGGCACCCTGTTCCTGGATGAGGTCTGCGAGATGCCGCTGGAGCTGCAGGCGAAGATCCTGCGCTTCGTCCAGACCGGGACGGTCCAACCCGTGGGCGGCACCCACCCGGCAACCGTGGATGTGCGCCTTGTCTCCGCCACCAACCGCAATCCACTGGCGGAGGTGAAGGCCGGCCGGTTCCGGGAGGATCTGTATTACCGCCTGCATGTGGTGCCGATCCACCTGCCCCCCCTGCGCGACCGCCAGGACGATGCCGTCCTGATCGCCCGCCGCTACCTGCGGGAGATGGCGGGGGAGGAGGGCAAGCGCTTCGAGCGGTTCACCCCGGCGGTGGAGGCGGTGCTGCGGGCATATCCCTGGCCGGGCAATATCCGGGAGCTTCAGAACGTCATCCGGAACATCACCGTCCTGCACGACGGGACGGAGGTGGCGGTGGACCAGCTGCCGGAGCCTGTGCGCTCCACCCGCCCGGCACCCGCTGGCGCCACCCTTCCGGATCCAGGGCCCGGCACCGGCGGCGGCACCGGCGAATTGGCCGGGGACCTGGGCGTGGACCTGAACGGCGGCGGGATCCAGCCGCTGTGGCAGGTGGAGAAGGCGATGATCCGCCGGGCCCTGGCAGCCACCGCCAACGATGTGCACCGCGCGGCGGACCTGCTGGAAATCAGCGCGTCCACCATCTACCGCAAACTTCAACTCTGGCGGACGGAGGGGAAGGGATGATCAGGGATGACGGGGCAACCTTCGGCGGTAACGATCCGCTGCTGGATGAGGAGATCCTGGCGGAGATGCGGGCCTCTGTCCGCCCCGGGGAATTCGCGGCGATCCTGACCGTGTTCGTGGAGGATACGGTGGAGCGGATGGGGCGGCTGCGCCGTCTCCATGCGGCGGCGCGTTGGCCGGACCTGGCCGACGAATGCCACGACCTGTGCAGCACGCTCGGCACCTTCGGGGCGTCCGGATCCATGGCGCTGGCGCGGGAGGCCATGGATGCGGCCCGGCTGGGGGATCGGGACCGGCTGGACCGGCTGATGCCGCGGCTGCTGGACCGGACCGTACGCATGGCCGACCTGTTGCGCGCACGGGTCGCCGATGGGCCCGAATCGACGCTTCCGGCTTCCCCGACCGGCGCCCAAGACACCCGGAAGCCGCACGAATCCTCATCCGACGGGCCCCAAGAAGCTTTTTCCACCCCTTCCGAGGCACCCCGCGGGTTTCATGGTGCATAAGGGCAAGAACCGGTATAAGCTCATTCTCGGGGTGGCTGTTCGGGTTTTGCCATCATGGGGTCTTTTCCGTCGGCGGCAACGTTGACGGTTTTGCTTGCCAGTGATGTGAAGACTGTGCGTCCTCCTTGCAGCCGGTTTGCCGGTCAAGTCGTCCTCCATCGTTACGACCAGTCGAGTTCAAGATCACATGTACGATCGCCGTTCTCCGCAGAGCCCTCAGATCACCCGCCGGGGCGTCTCCGCCACCGTGAAATGGTACAACCCCACGAAGGGTTTCGGTTTCGTCACCCTTTCTGACGGTTCCCCGGATGCGTTCCTCCACGCATCCGTCGTGCAGTCCGCCGGCTATGACAGCCTGGACGATGGCACCACGATCACCTGCGACCTGTCCCAGGGCCAGAAGGGTCCCCAGGTCGCCTCCATCAGCAACGTGGACTCCTCCACCGCTTCGCCGCGCAGCGGCGGCGGTGGTGGCGGTGGCGGCGGCTTCGGTGCCCCCCGCGGCGGCTTCGGCGGCGGCGGGTATGGTGACCGCGGCGGCTACGGCGACCGTCCGCAGCGCGGCCCCCGTCCGGGTGGCGGCGGCAGCAGCAGCTTCGGCGGCGGCCCGACCGAGACCATCGAGGGCACGGTGAAGTTCTTCAGCAGTGAGAAGGGCTTCGGCTTCGTGACCCCGGACGGCGGCGGGAAGGACGTGTTCGTCCACGTCACCGCCCTGGAGCGGTCGAACGTCCGTACCCTGGTGCCGGAGCAGCGCGTCCGCCTGCAGACCAGCATGGGCCAGAAGGGCCCGCAGGCGAACAGCGTCGAAGTCCTGTGACCTGATCCGCCCGCCGCTTCCGCGGCAGGCCGGTGACGTCGGAACGCGCGGGGGGCCTCTCCCCGCGCGATACCGCGTTGTCTGTTCCGAGTTCCAATTTTGTGATCAGCTCTGCGGAGACACGGACGCCGCCGGATTACCGGCCGGCGCCCGTTGCCGTTTCCGGGGAATGTTTCGCCTGCGGGCAGCCGCCCTCCCCACGCTCAACCGCCGTAGGTCGTGTGTGGACGCCCCCCTGGATGCAAGTGGAATTTTGCCGATTTTTGGACATGGGGTCGGGTGCAGTCGTGTGTCCGGCCTCTGGGATGCGGCTGTGCCGCGGGCCATTATGGAATGCT
>JBJOKR010000227.1:0-6959 GCA_046045995.1 Pseudomonadota bacterium
CACCCGCCGCTCTGGCGCCTCCGCCATGGGGATCGCGCTTGGCGGATAAGGCTGGGTGGTTTAGATTGGTAGCAATTCAGCCAGAGGGTGGAGGCCGGGCGGTGAAGCTGACCCTGAAGCCGGAATGGAACGAGCACACGCCGCTGTACATCCAGCTGGCGAACCGCCTGCGCGACAGCATCAATGAGGGGCAGATCGCCAGCGGGGAGGCACTGCCGTCCGAACGGGCGTTGAGCGAGCTGACCGGGGCGTCGCGGGTCACCATCCGCAAGGCGATCGAACAGCTGGTGGATGAAGGGCTGCTGCAACGCCGCCACGGGTCCGGCACCTTCATCGCACCCCGGGCGGAACAGCCGGGCACCACCCTGTCGGGCTTCAGCGCCGATGCCCTGCACCGGGGCAAGGCGCCAGGGTCCATCTGGCTGGTCAAGACGGTATCCGGCGCCACAGCGGATGAGGCCCAGGCCCTGTCCCTCCCGTCCTCCGCCCCCGTGGCCCGGCTGGCCCGGGTGCGCATCGCGGATGAGGAACCGCTTGCGATCGAACACGCGATCGTGCCGGCGGCCATGCTGCCGGACCTGTCCACCCTTCAGGGATCGCTCTACGCGGCGCTGGAAAGCCGCGGCAACCGGCCGGTGCGCGGCACGCAGAAGATCCGCGCCTCCCTGGCAACCTCGGTGGAGGCGGGGCTGCTGTCCATCCGGGAGGGGGCGGAGGTGCTGCGCATCGAACGGCGCACCTTCCTGGCCGACGGCACGCCGGTGGAACTGACCCGGTCCGCCTATCGCGGCGACCGCTACGACTTCGTCGCCGAAATCCGCGACTGGTGCGACAACAATTAGGGGGCCGCCGTGGGACAGGACCGGCGGGCCGCGGCACCAGTCACGTTGATGCTGTATGTAGGCATGTTGGGCTTTTCCTCCGGCCTGCCCTATCTGCTGTCCTTCGCGACCCTGTCCCTGCGCCTTGCCCAATCGGGGGTGGAGGTGGTGCTGATCGGGTTCCTGGCCTGGATCAGCCTGGTCAACAATCTGAAATTCCTGTGGGCGCCCGTGCTTGACCGCTATGCCGCCCCCGGCATGGGCCGGTCGGCCGGGCGGCGGCGCGGCTGGGTCGTCCTTTGCCAGATGGGGGTGGCGGCTTCCCTGGCCGGGCTGGCGGTGACCGACCCGGCGGCGGGGCTGCTGCCCGTCGCCCTGCTGGCCCTGCTGACGGTCTTCTGGTCGGCCAGCCAGGATGTGGCCATCGATGCCTGGCGGATCGAGCTGGCCCGGGATGAGGCGGAGGCCGGGCTTCTGGCGGCGGCCCATCTCTGGGGTTATCGCGGTGCCATGGTGGCGGGCGGCGGCGGCACCCTGTACCTGGCGGGCAGTTTCGGCTGGGAACCGGCCTATCTGGCCGCCGCCGGGGCCATGGGCCTGCTGGCCACCGCCGTCCTGCTACTGCCGACGCCGCGGGCGGTTGGAGTGCAGGCGGTGGCGAGGCCAGCCTGGCGCGACAAGGCGGGCGGTGTCCTGGTCGCCCTGCTGGCCATGGCAGCGGTGTCCCTGGTGATCCTGGCCATCGGCCGGGCGGTGCCGGAACTGGCCCAGCTTCTGGGCATCGCCACCGACCGGCGGGATGTGGCCCTGCGGGTGGCCGCCCTGGCGCTGCTGCCTTTCCTGGCGGCGACCCTGGCGATCCAACGGATCCGCCGGGACGGGACAGAGACCCGCTGGGGCCGGGCGGCGACGACGGCGGGGGTGATCGAATTCCTGCACCGGTTCGGCTGGGCGGCCCTGCTGCTGCTGGCCTTCACCGCCCTGTTCCGGCTGGGGGACCTGGTCATGGGCGCCATCGGCAAGACCCTGTACGCCCATCTGGGCTATACGGCGCAGACAGTCGGGGCTGTGGAAGGGACCATCGGCCTGGCCGCCGCCATGACGGGGGTGGCGCTGGGCGGCCTGTCCACCGGGCGGCTGGGGCCGCGCACCGCCCTGCTGCTGGGCGGGGGGCTGGCGGCGGCGGGCAATTTGGCCTTCGCCTGGCTGGCCCTGTCGCCGGTGGAGACCTGGCGCCTAGCCCTGGCCGTGGGGCTGGACGGGTTCGGTGGCGGCGTGGCGTCGGCCGTGTTCATCGTCTTCCTGGCCGGCCTGACCTGCCGCCGGCATGCGGGCACCCAATATGCCCTGCTCAGTTCCTTCGCCTTCCTGGTGCCGCAGCTGGTGGCCGGTTCCTCCGGCCTGGTGCAGGCATCGGTCGGCTATGCCGGATTCTTCGCCGGGACGGCGGCCCTGGCCCTGCCCGCCCTGCTGCTGGTGCCCCTGGTGGTGCGGATCGCCGACCGCCATCGGGCACCTTCCCTGGATGCTTTCCCTTCCCCCTCCCCCTCCCTGCCATGAGGCCCGGCATGCGTGTACTCGGTCTGATGAGCGGCACCTCCCTGGATGGGATCGATGCCGCGATCCTGGAGACGGACGGCGTTTCCCTGCACGGAACCGGCCCGGCCGGGACCTTCGACTACACGGCGGCGGAGCGGGCGGCGGTGGAACGGGCCATCGCCGATGCCCTGGCACTGCCCCTTTCCGCGTCTCCCGATGGCGGGCAGGCCCACGTGATCCCGCCGGCCAGCTTCGCCGCGGCGGAAGCGGCGGTGACCGCGGCCCATCTGCGGGCGGTGGCGGCGATGCTGGACCGGCCGGGGGCCGGGCGGATCGACCTGATCGGCTTTCCCGGGCAGACGGTGCTGCACCGCCCGGCCCAGGGGCTGACCCTGCAACTGGGCGATGCCGAAGCCATCGCCCGCCGCTTCGGTGTGGATGTGGTGCATGATTTCCGCACTGCCGATGTGGCCGCGGGCGGCCAGGGGGCGCCGCTGGTGCCGCTGTACCATGCAGCACTGGCGGCAGGCGCTGGCCATGCCCCGCCCGTGGCGCTGCTGAACCTGGGCGGCGTCGGCAACATCACCTGGATCGGGCGGGAGGGCGACCTTCTGGCCTTCGATACCGGCCCCGGCAACGGCTTGATCGACCAGTGGATGGTCCGGCACGATCTGGGCCGGTTCGATGCGGACGGGCGGCTGGCAGCGACGGGCCGGGTGTCGGAACCGGAACTGCGCGCCCTGCTGGACCATCCGTATTTCAGCCGCCCGGCGCCGAAATCCCTGGACCGCTATGATTTCACGCTGGATCCCGTGCTGGGGCTGGACCCGGCCGACGGGGCGGCGACCCTGACCGCCTTCACCGCCGCCGCCGTGGCCGCGGGCCGGCATTTGCTGCCCGAAGCGCCCACGGTCTGGATCGTCTGTGGTGGGGGGCGGCGCAACCGCACCCTGATGGGGCAGCTGGCGCGGTACCTGTCCGCCCCCTGCCTGGATGCCGATGCCTTGGGCTGGCGCGGCGACATGCTGGAGGCGGAGGCCTTCGCCTTCCTGGCGGCCCGGTCGCTGCGCGGCCTGCCCTTGAGTGTTCCCGGCACCAC
The DNA here is from genome assembly GCA_046045995.1 of Pseudomonadota bacterium. Taxonomy (GTDB): domain Bacteria; phylum Pseudomonadota; class Alphaproteobacteria; order Azospirillales; family Azospirillaceae; genus Indioceanicola. Next base: position 3,460 of record JBJOKR010000227.1, read on the forward strand.
CGGCGTGCCCCGCCCCCTGCCCGGCGGGCGCATCGCCCGCGCGCCCCTGGCGGCGTGATCCCGACCCTCCCCCGCGGTGCCATACCAGTTCCCCGGCACCGCGGACTGGCCCCGCCTTCCGCAACCCGGGGGGCGGGGCCTCTTTTTTTCTTCAGGTGTTGTCGCACCAGTCCCGCAAGTCGGCCACGAATTCATACCGGTCACCGCGATAGGCGGACCGGGTCAGTTCCACCGGCGTGCCGTCGGCCAGGAAGGTGCGCCGTTCGATGCGCAGCACCTCCGCCCCCTCCCGGATGGACAGCAGCCCCGCCTCCACCGACGTTGCCAGGGAGGCGCGGATCTTCTGCGTGCCGCGCACCGGCCGGTTGCCGCGGCTTTCCAGGGCGGCATAAAGCGATCCCTGAAGGGTGGACAGGTCCGGCAGCATGGCCGCCGGCACGATGGCATGTTCGATCGCCAGCGGTTCCTCATCCGCGATGCGCACCCGGGCCAACCGCGCTACGGGGGCGGAGGACGGGAGGGACAGGGCCTGGGCCTCATCCGCTGTGGCGCCGGATACCGTCTTGACCAGCCAGATGGACCCCGGCGCCTTGCCCCGGTGCAGGGCATCGGCGCTGAATCCCGACAGGGTGGTGCCCGGCTGTTCCGCCCGGGGCGCTATGAAGGTGCCGGACCCGTGGCGGCGTTGCAGCAGCCCTTCATCCACCAGCTGTTCGATCGCCTTGCGGATGGTGACCCGCGACGCGCCGGTCAGCTCGCTCAACGCCCGTTCGGACGGCAGTGCCTCCCCGCTGGCGATCTGCCCCTCATTGATGCTGTCGCGCAGGCGGTTCGCCAGCTGGATGTACAGCGGCGTGTGCTCGTTCCATTCCGGCTTCAGGGTCAGCTTCACCGCCCGGCCTCCACCCTCTGGCTGAATTGCTACCAATCTAAACCACCCAGCCTTACCCGCCAAGCGCGATCCCCATGGCGGAGGCGCCAGAGCGGCGGGTGCGGGTAATGCCGACAGTCGGCGGGGACTCGACCCGCCCGGCAGAAATGCGGGGATGGCGGCGTCGCTGCGGGCGGCTTGACAGGCTTGATAATACCAATAACCATCCACTCAATACCACATGGGAGCCCGCCCGAACCGGCCGTTGCTGGGAAGGCGGAAGGGGGGAACACGCCATGCTGTCAGCCGCTTCACCGGGGCCTTCCGACACCGCATCCCGCCCCATCTCCCGTCCCACTCCCCACCTCGGCCGCCGGGACGGGCCGCTGGATGCCCTGCGCGGGCTTGTCGTGCTGGCGATGCTGCTGGTCAATCTCCAGGGATCCTTCACAGCGGCCTATCCGATCCTGGTCCACGCGGCCTGGGACGGGGTGACCATCGCCGATCTGGTCTTTCCCTTCTTCCTGGTGGTGGTGGGGCTGTCGGCGGCCCTTGCCATCGACCCGGCGGCACCGCCGGCTACCGCGGCGCTGCTGCGGCGGGTGGGGGTGCTTCTGCTGGTCGGCATCGGCCTGAACTGGTTGCTGCAACCCGCCCTGCCCCTGGCGGATCTGCGCCTGACCGGGGTTTTGCAGCGGATCGCCCTGGTCTATCTGGTCTGCGCCCTGGTGGCGGGGACCAGCCGGGGCCCGGCGGCGTCCCTGCTGGCGGCCGCGGCACTGCTGGTCACGCACGGGGCCCTGCTGCTGCTGGTCCCCGCCCCGGGGGAGGCAGCGGCCAGCCTGGCGCCGGGCGCAGGCATCGCCGGCTGGGCCGATCAGGCCTGGCTGCCCGGCCGGGCCCATCGCGGCACCTATGACCCGGAGGGGGTGCTGTCCACCCTGTCCGCCATGGCGACGGGGCTGCTGGGGGTGGCGGCGGTGCGGCTTCTGTCGGCGGGCCCGGTCCCCGGTCAGACCAGGGCCCCAAGCCCGGCCCTGCTGTTAGCCCTGGCGGCCCTTGCGGCCGGGGCGCTGGCGACCCTGATCCTGCCCCTGAACAAGACCCTGTGGACCCCCAGCTTCGCCCTGGTCGCAGGGGCGGGCGGCATCCTGTGCTGGCTGGGGCTGCGGGGCATCTGGTTCCGCATCGGCAATCAGGCTTGGGCCCGGGTGGCGGTGGTCCTGGGGCGGACGGCCCTGACCCTGTATGTCGTCCACATGCTGCTGATCGCCCTGCTGATCCGCCCCCTGCCGGACGGGACGCGGCTGTGGGCCTGGCTGTTCCAGCGCCTGACCGACACAGGCATGCCGGGGGCGCCGGCGGCCCTGCTGTTCGCTGTGGCCGCGACCGCCCTGTGCGCCGCCGCCATGCCCGCCCTGCTGCGCCGCGGCTGGCTGCTGCGGGCGTGACCAGCACCCCTCACCCACGCGGTAAAGGAGAGACGGAGCATGGACCCGATCCACGGAAAGGAAGCCGCCCTGCTGGACAGCTGGCATGCCAATGCCCAGCCCTGGACCCGCGCCATTGCGGCGGGGGCGATCGCCAGCCGGCGGCTGGTGACCGACCAGGCGGTGGTTGCCGCCGTCCTGGCCGGGGCGCCGCGCCGGGTGCTGGACCTGGGCTGCGGCGAAGGCTGGCTGACCCGCGCCTTGACGGCGGCGGGGGTGGATGCCGTGGGCGTGGACGCGGTGCCCGCCCTTGTGGCCCGGGCGGCGGCCCTGGGCGGCACCTTCCATCAGGCATCCTATGCCGACCTGACCGCGGATCCGGGGCGGGTCGGAAGCGGGTTCGACGCCATCGTCGCCAATTTCGCCCTTCTGGACGAACGGCCGGAGCCGCTGCTGGCCGCCCTGCGCCGCATAGCCGCCCCCGGCTGCCGCCTGGTGGTGCAGACCCTGCATCCGGGCAGCGTGGAGGGCCCCTATGAGGATGGCTGGCGGACGGAGACATTCGGCGGGTTCGGGGATGATGCGGCCTGGGCCCCCATGCCCTGGTACTTCCGCACCGTCGCCTCCTGGATCCAGGTGGTATCGACGGACTGGACCTTGCTGTCCATCGCGGAGCCGCTGCATCCGGAAACCCGCCGCCCGGCATCCTTGATCCTCACCGGCTCTACTTGAGTGCCGGGGCCTTACCGCAGGGGGCTGCCGGCCCCGGCGCGTGGCGATCCTGCAACGCCGATCGTCCGGGTGGCTTAGAGTGGTATCTTTCTGTCTTTACATGGGCGGTGAATTGATTACAGTTTGGTATCACGCCATCCATGGCGGGTCTTTTCCAGTTTAAGCCGAATGAAGAGGAGGGGGGCATGGGCAGGCATCTCACGACAGGTCTGTTGGGCGCGACGGCCCTGGCATCGTATCTGGTGGTCATCCCCCAGGCGGTGGCCCAGACCGCGACCGACGTGCCCGCAGGGGCGGAGCCCGTGCTGGAGGAGATCGTGATCACCGGGTCGCGCATCCCGCGGGCCGATCTGACCTCCACCAGCCCAATTTCCGCCACCGCGCGGGAGCAGATCAAGCTGGACCGCGCCCTGACGGTGGAGGATTTCTCGGTCAAGCTGCCCCAGCTGGCCGGCGGCGTGAACGCC
>JBJOKR010000228.1:0-6810 GCA_046045995.1 Pseudomonadota bacterium
GCCGAGTTGAACAGGGAGGCTTCACGTCTGGGAGACGTCGGGCCAGGGGCCCAACCCCGGAGGGGTATCCGGGGCGAAGATGTCGGTGCCGACGGCACATTGTGCGGTGCAACACGCGACGCCTTGGAAGATATGCGCTCAGCCGGCGCTTACCAGACTCATTGGCTCGACGAAGCCATGCGCCTCACGCATAGCTCGGGGAAATCGCCAATCATTTCAAGGACTTGGGGCGCCGCTCCCGGCCGGAGGGCGCCCCGTGAACCTTCGATGACAGCGTTGGCAACATCCCCCCGGCAGGGGGTATTTCCGGAGGCTATCAGGCCGGAACGCCCAGGAATGGGGGGAGGGGCATAGCTCGGCAAGGGCGGCCTATCGCTGGGGCATAGTCCATACCCCGCGCTTCCCACCCCGCCACTCAAGCCCCGCCGACTCCGGCCGCCCGGTCAGGCGCCGGCGCCGTTGGGGAAGGTTTCGGCCACCTTTTTGACCAGGAAGTCCCGGAACACGGAGATGCGCTTTGAATGGCGCAGCTCCTCCGCATAGACGAAATAGGCGTCGATGCGGGGGCCCGCCGTTTCGGGCAGGACGCGGACGATGTCCGGGATGCCGTCCACCACATAATCGGGCAGGGAGCCGATGCCCAGCCCGCTCTGCACCGCGCGGGAGATGGCATAGAGGCTGTTCACCCGCAGCACCGTCCGCCGCTCCCCACCCGGGGGTTCGCCCATGTGCAGCAGCCAGTTGATGTTCGGCACCGGCGCCTTGGTCTCATTCGGGTAAGCGATGACATCGTGGTTGTCGAGATCCGCCATGGTCTGCGGCATCCCGCGCTTCTCGACATAGCTCTTGTGGGCGTAGAGATGGACCCGCACGGTCATCAGGTGCCGCTGGATCAGGTCCGGCTGGCGGGGGGCGGTCATGCGGATGGCGATATCCGCCTCCCGCATGGACAGGTCCAGCTCGTTGTCATCCAGCAGCAGGGTCAGCTGCACGTCCGGATACAGGCCCAGGAACTCCTTCACCCGCGGCGTCAGCCAGGTGGACCCGAAGGCCACCGTGGTCGTCACCTTCAGCGGGCCCTTCGGATGCTCCTTCGATTCGGAGAGCATGGCCTCCGTCATCGACAGCTTGGCGAACACCTCCCGCGCGGTGCGGTACAGCAGCTCGCCCTGCTCGGTCAGGATCAGGCCCCGGGCATGCCGGTGGAACAGCGGCACATGGAGGCTTTCCTCCAAGGCGCTGATCTGCCGGCTGACGGCCGACTGGCTCAGGTTCAGTGTCTCACCGGCGTGCGTGAAGCTGCCGGCCTCGGCCACCGCGTGGAAAACGCGCAGCTTGTCCCAATCCATGCCCTTGACCCTAGGCTTTGGCGCGGAAGAGGAAGCCGCTCCGCGCATGCTTGGCCGGCGCAGGATGCGTCCGGCGCATGGATGATATACGGCTTTTCGCCTGGACGCTACAGGTAGTGGGCGGGTGCGGCAAGACGGGCTGTAGGTCGGAGGGATAGGGTGGGTGTTCGGCAGGGGTACAGATACCTTGTCCGGCGGCTGTCTACGCCCCCCTCACCACGCCCCGATCATGTCCGCCCGGGCGGCTTCCGTGTGGGCTTCGGCCTGGGCGGAATCCTGGATGGCCAGCCACTTCTCCGCCTCCAATGCGGCCATGCAGCCCATGCCGGCGGCGGTGATGGCCTGGCGGAAGATCTTGTCCTTCACGTCGCCCGCGGCGAAGACGCCCGGCACGTTGGTCTTGGTGCTGTCGGGGGCGGTCAGGATATAGCCGTCGGCATCCATGGCGACCTTGCCCTGGAAGATCTTGGTGGCCGGGTCGTGGCCGATGGCGACGAAGACACCGTCCAGCGCCCGGTCCTGGATCTCCCCCGACACGGTGCTTTTCAGGCGCACGCCGGTGACGCGCTTGGGATTGGCGAAGCTTTCCCCGCCTTCGCCCAGGATCTCCTCCACCACGTGGTTCCACACCACCTCGATCTTCGGGTTGGCGAAGACCCGGTCCCGCAGGATCTTCTCCCCGCGGAAGCTGTCGCGGCGGTGGATCATGGTCACTTTGCTGGCGTGGTGGGTGAGGTACAGCGCCTCCTCCATCGCGGTATTGCCGCCGCCGATGATCGCCACCTCCTTCCCGCGGAAGAAGAAGCCGTCACAGGTGGCGCAGGCGGAAACGCCCGCCCCTTGGAAATGCTGCTCCCCCGGTACGCCCAGCCAGCGGGCCTGGGCGCCCGTGGCGATGACGACGGAATCGGCGACGAATTCATCGCCGCTGTCGGCCTTGCACACGAAGGGGCGCTTGGTGAAATCCACCTCCGTGATCAGGTCGAAGACCAGCTTGGTCCCCACATTCTCCGCCTGGCGGGCCATCTGCTCCATCAGGTCGGGGCCCTGCACCGCATGGGCGAAGCCGGGGTAGTTCTCCACCTCCGTCGTGATCATCAGCTGCCCGCCGGGCTGCATGCCCTGGACCAGCACGGGGTGCAGGTTGGCGCGGGCGGCATAGATGGCGGCGGTGTACCCGGCCGGGCCGGCGCCGATGATCAGGAACTTGGTGCGATGGGTGGCCATGGGAAAACGTCCTGAAGGTCGAAACACCCGGCCGCATCCGACCGGGCAGCCGGCCATATGGGGCCGACACGCGGGGAAGCGACCGTACCCGTCCGCAGGGCAGGCTTCAACGATCAGAATGGCAGGATGGGTGGGGGCGGCGAAGGGGCGCGCTGTCCTCAGTCAGCGGGGCCACCGTCCCGGGGGCCAGTTCCGCGCCATGTGGATGACATGCAGGATGATCAGATCGCCGCTTTCGCCGCCGGGGTCATCCCGGATGGTGTAGGCGAGAATGTAGGGCAGGGGCGTCAGCGGCCGTTCGAATGTATCCGGCACACGGCCGCGTCGACCGATCGGCCTTACGCCCAGCTTGTCCGCGGCTGTACGTATGGCGGTTGCCACCTTCCGGGCTGCCGCCGGGTTTTCACGAGCAATGTGATCGACAATTCCAGAGAGATCCGCCAGAGCGGCGGGGGTCCAACGAACCTCCCGTGTCACGCTTCGCCTCTGGCGATCCGATTGATCAACTCATCGATTTCGGCCATGGCAACATCGTGGTCGATCAGGTTGCCTGCCGCCACATCGGCCAATCCCCGATGAATGCCGGCGATGATGTCCTGTTCCCGGGCAACGTGCTCGGCAATGGCGGCCGCGGCGATCGTATCGGGGTTTTGCCCCGTCTCGGAAGCCAGGAGCGACAGGTTCCGCGCCAGTTCCGGGGTCAGTTGTATCGTCAGAACCCCGCCATCCGCCATGGTCCATCCCCCTCTGCGACGATCAGGTTGGGAGCCTACCACACCCCCCGGCCGATGGCATGGGTGTCCTGTGGCCGGTGCCGGTCGTCCGGACTGCCGCATGGGGTGTACGGCGGCGGGGGCGGAGACTACATTGCCGGGGACTCGGATCGGAAAGTCTGCCGCCATGATGCTCCCCCTGCCGACCTCCTTCCTGCCGACCCTCCCGCCCGCCGGTAGGGCCCGGACCAGCACCGCCGGTTCCGCCGGGGCCATGTTGCCTGCGCTGGCGGGCCTGGTGCTTGCCGCAGCGGCCATCGGGACCCTGCTCCCCGCACCCGCCGTCGCGGCCAATCCGGTGCGGACGGAGAATGTGGAGGTGCGGCTGACGGCGGAAGGGGCGGCGGTGCCGGGGCAGACCCTGTGGGTGGCCAAGACCCAGACGATCCGCCCAGGCTGGCATACCTACTGGCTGAACCCGGGGGACAGCGGCCTGCCCACCACCATCGCCTGGACCTTGCCCGACGGCTGGGCGGCGGGGGAGATCGTGTGGCCGGCGCCGGAACGCTTCCCCATCGGGCCGCTGGTCAATTTCGGCTACAAGGAGACGGTGCATCTGCTGGTCCCCCTGACCGTGCCGGAAACGGCCGTGCCGGGGCAGGTGGTGACCCTGACCGCCCAGGCGGATTGGCTGGTCTGTGAGGAGATCTGCATTCCGGAGGCGGCGACCCTGACCCTGGATGTGCCCGTGGCCGCCGCGGGCAGCGCGCAAGCCGCCCCCGCCGGCGATGCCGCCCCCCTGTTCGCCGATGCCCGGGCCAGCCTGCCGGTGGAAAGCCCGGTGCAGGCCAGCTTCGTGCGCGGGGGGGAAACCCATGAGCTGCGCCTGGGCCTGCCCCAGGCGGATGACGGACGGATCACGGAAGCCTTCTTCTTCCCCGCCGACTGGTCGGTCACCCCGGCCGCCGCCCCCCAGACCCTGCGCCTGGGGTCGGACGGGCTGCGCCTGCTGATGCCGCCCGCCCCCAACGGCACCCTGCCGGACCCGGTGAAGGGCGTGCTGGTCCTGACCGAACGGCTGGAAGGGGTGGAAACACCCGTGCGCCAGGCCCTGTCCATCACCGCCCCGGTCCAGGGCGGGGCCGGTGCCGCTGCGGGCGGCACTGATGCGGCGGGCGGTGCCGGTGGTGGCACCGGGGAGGCGGGAACGACCCGCGCGGCGGCGGAAACGGCGGCCCTGGGACTGGGCCCCGCGATGCTGTTCGCCTTCCTGGGCGGGATCATCCTGAACCTGATGCCCTGCGTTTTCCCGGTGCTCAGCATCAAGGCCATGGCGCTGATGGGCCATGACCGGGCCCAGGCGCGCAGCCATGGTCTGGTCTATACCGCCGGGGTGCTGGCCGCCTTCGCCGCCGTGGCCGGGGCGTTGATCGCGCTGCGCGCCGGCGGGGCCCAGATCGGCTGGGGCTTCCAGTTGCAGGACCCGGTGGTGGTGGGCGTCCTGGCCCAGGTGATGGTGCTGCTGGGCCTGTGGATGAGCGGGGTGTTCAGCCTGGGCGGCAGTGTCGCCGGTATGGGCCAGGGCCTGGCTTCCAAGGGCGGGTACACCGGCAGTTTCTTCACCGGTGTGCTGGCCACGGTGGTGGCCACCCCCTGCACGGCCCCCTTCATGGGGGCGGCCATCGGCTTCGCGTTGTTGCAGCCCTGGGGCGTGTCGCTGGCGGTGTTCCTGGCGCTTGGCCTGGGCATGGCCTTCCCCTTCCTGGTGCTGACCTTCAGCCCCGGCCTGATGCGGCGGTTGCCCCGGCCGGGCCTGTGGATGGACCGGGTGAAGCAGGTCCTGGCCTTCCCCCTTTATGCGACGGCGGTGTGGCTGGTCTGGGTCCTGTCCATCCAGGCGGGGCCGAACGCCGTGGCGCTGGTGCTGGGCGGCATGGTGCTGCTGGGCTTCGGCGCCTGGCTTTACGGGATCACGCGCATGGGCGGGGACCGGGCGCGGCTGGGCGGCAGTGCCGTGGCAGCCCTGGCCCTGGTGGTCGCCCTGGCGGCGACGACACAGGCGCCTGCCGTGGCAGTACCCGTGGCCGCCGCCCCCGGTTCCGCCGCCGGGGCCGCGGCGGATGCGGCCGGGGCGGTGCCCTTCAGTGAGGAACGGCTGGCGGAGCTTCGGGCGCAGGGGCGGCCGGTCTTCGTCAATTTCACCGCCGCCTGGTGCATCACCTGCCTGGTGAACGAACGCACCTCCCTCTCCGCCGCCGGGGTCCAGGCGGCCATGGCGGAGAAGGGGGTGGTCTACATGAAGGGCGACTGGACCAACCGGGACGCGGTGATCGCCGCTGTGCTGGAACGGTTCGGGCGCAGCGGCGTGCCCCTGTACCTGTACTACCGCCCCGGTGCGGCGGAGCCGGAGGTGCTGCCCCAGATCCTGACCGAAGGGCTGGTGCTGGAGGTGCTGGGCCGGGACGGGGCGGCGTCGTAAGGGGCGTCGTCGTAACGGGCGGCATCCGCCGGGCGCGCCTTGCCTGCAACCATTCCAAAATTGTGGAATTACGGGGGTTTGACAGGGGCGGTGCGGGTTCCCATTTCGCTGGTGCGTGTAACCCTGCGGGAGGTCCCGACCCCATGCGTTCCCTGTCCCGTCGCAGCTTTCTGAGCCGCACCGCCCTGACCGCCGCGGGTGGTGTCGCCCTTACCACCGGGGGTGCCGGTCTGATGACCGGTTTCGCCCGCCCCGCCTTTGCCGCTGCCGCGGGCACCGTGGGCGCGCCGGCCCCGGCCTTCACCGGCACGGACATGGCGGGCAAGTCCGTTTCCCTGGCCGATTTCCAGGGCAAGGTGGTGGTGCTGGAATGGACCAACACCGGCTGCCCCTTCGTGCGCAAGCACTATGACGGTGGCAACATGCAGGCCCTGCAGGCGGAATTCGCCGGCAAGGGCGTGGTCTGGCTGTCCGTCATCTCCAGCGCTGAAGGCCAGCAGGGCTACATGAACGCCGCCGACGCCCAGGCCCATTACGCCAAGGAGAAGTGGGCCGGCACCCACATGCTGCTGGACCCCCAGGGCACCATCGGCCGCGCCTTCGACGCCAAGGTCACCCCGCACATGTATGTGATCGGGGCCGACGGCACCCTGCTGTACAACGGCGCCATCGACAGCATCCGCAGCACCCGGGTGGACGATGTGCCTAAGGCGGAGCCCTGGTTCCGCAACGCGGTCGCCGCCGTTCTGGAAGGCCGCCCGGTGGAGAACGCCACCAACGCCGCCTATGGCTGCACCATCAAGTACGCGAAGGCCTCGGCCTGATCCTTTTCTTTCCGTGAGAGCTTCCCGGGCAGATCTCTGCTCGACTTGCACCCCCTTTCCCGGGCGACCGGGGAAGGGGGTTTTTCTTTTCCGGCGGCTTTGCACCGGCGGTGGTGGGACAGCGCGGCGGTTGGACAGCGCGGTGGGGCGGGGGGCGGGGGGCGGTGGACGCGGGTTTCACCACGGGGGCACGGGGGGCACGGGGTGTCACGGGGGTT
>JBJOKR010000229.1:0-6804 GCA_046045995.1 Pseudomonadota bacterium
CGCATCCTGATGGATCAATTGAAATGGGCCCGCCGCGCCCTGCCCGACGGCGGGCGGGGACCGGCGGTCACCCGGCCGACGGATGTGCTGTCGCCCCTGGACGTGGTGCTGGTCGAACCCCTGGAAAAGGCGGTGGACCGGGCCGATGCCGCTGCCGCCGAGCTGGCGGACGAGGTGGTGGAGGGCGATACCGCCGCCGCCGCCGCCAGCGGCACCTTCGCCCTGCGCCAGGTGCCGGAGGTGCAGGGCGCCTTGGTCGCCATGGACCCCCATACCGGCCGGGTGCTGGCCATGTCCGGCGGCTTCTCCGCACGGATCAGCCAGTTCAACCGCGCCACCCAGGCCAACCGCCAGCCCGGCTCCGCCTTCAAGCCCTTCGTGTATCTGGCGGCGTTGGAGCAGGGGTTCACCCCGTCCTCCCTGGTGCTGGACGCGCCCTTCGCCATGGACCAGGGGGCGGGGCTGGGCAAATGGCGCCCGTCCAACTACACCGACCGCTTCTATGGTCCCACGCCGTTGCGTGTGGGTATGGAGCGGTCGCGCAACGTGATGACGGTACGTCTTGCCCAGTATATCGGCATGGACCACATCGTCCGTGTCGCCCGGGATTTCGGAGTGACGGAGAACCTGCCCCCCCATCTGTCCATGGCGCTGGGCGCGGGGGAGACGACGGTGCTGGACCTGACCGCTGCCTATGGAATGCTGGTCAATGGCGGGCGCCGGATCGAGCCGACCTTCGTCGACCGGGTCCAGGACCGTGCCGGTGCCACCGTCTACCGCCATGACCGCCGTCCCTGCACCGGTTGTGGTGCCCTGACCTGGACCGCCGATGCCGCACCGGCGACGGATCCGTCCGCGGCGGCCATGGCGGCCCTGTCCGTTCCCGACATCCCTGACGACCGGCCGCAGGTGACCGATCCGCGTTACGCCTACCAGATGGTGGCCATGCTGGAAGGGGTGGTGCAGCGGGGGACGGGTGTCCGCATCCGGGAGGTGGGCAAGCCGCTGGCCGGCAAGACCGGAACGACGAATGACAGCTTCGATGCGTGGTTCGTCGGCTTCTCCCCCGATCTGGTGGTGGGGATCTTCGTCGGCTATGACACGCCGCGCTCCCTGGGCGACCGGGAAAGCGGATCCAGCATCGCCGTTCCCATCTTCCGCGATTTCATGGCCGCCGCCCTGGCCGATCAGCCGGCCATCCCCTTCCGTATCCCGCCGGGAATGCGTGTCGTCCGGGTCGACCCGGATACCGGTCGCTTGGCCGAACCGGGCACCCGCCGGGCCATCTGGGAAGCCTTCATACCGGGGACGGAGCCGAAGGGCGGGGAGAATGTGCTGGACGGCAGCGATGACGGATCGGTGTGGCTTTCCGTCGAAGGCCAGCCGGGCCAGCCGCCCCGCACCCCTACGGTGGGCACGGGCACCGGCGGGGTGTACTGACCGGCTTGGGGCCGGGGCCGGGCGGCGGCGCCAGCGCCCCCGGCTGATACAGGTCAAGGCGCAACGGTTCGGTCGGGGCCTATTTCGGTGGGGCACGTGTTGACCGGAGCCCAGCGCCGCCATGCCCACCGACCATCGCCCCCCCCCGGCCGGCACGCACCCTGCGGCTAGCCATCCCAGCGGTACTCATCCCGGGGGTAACCACTTGGGGGCGCGACATCCTGGGGGGCCTGCACGGAACGGCCGCAGGTTTCCCCGGCATCATCTGGGCGCTGTCGGCTTCACCATTGCGCTGCTGGGTTTGATCGCCCTGTCCGTCGGGGCGGTCGCAGGATGGCTCGTGTTGGGGGTCGTCCTGGCGGTTGGGCTGGTGGTGGGGGTGGTCCACCACCTGTTCCCGGGCGGACGTTTCTTCACCCTGGCGCTGGCGAATTTCATCGGCATCTACGCCTGTGTCTTCATCTTCTTCGTTGAAAGCCGCTTTGCGCTGGTGGGGGAACTGGTCCTGTCCCTGGGCTTTTCCCTGCCGCTTGCTGCGTTCCTGGTGGGTGTGGTGCGGCGCCGCTCCGCCATCAGGGAGGTGGTGCTGTCGGCGGAGCGGGCGGCCGAGCCGGATCTGGGGCGGGCCTTCCTGTGGCTGTTGCCGGTGGGCGCGGTCGGGCTTCTGGTGTTCTTGCTCCCGCCCAACCTGCCCATCGCCTGGATCGACGGGATCTTCCTGGCAGCCATGTCGGCGATCGGCGCCGTCGTCCTGTTCGCGGCGGAGGATGTGGCGGTGCTGCTACTGGATTGCGGCCTGCTGTTCGAGGAATTCTTCCAGCAGATAAGGACCCTGGTGGAGCCCGCCTTTGCCTTTTTCACCTTCTATTCGCTGCTGGTGATCGTCTTCGCCGCCCTATACACCGTCATCGACCGCTTTTCCGCCATTCCGAATTTCGAGATCCACGGCGTTGCCCGCGACATCACCTTTTCCGAAAGCCTGTATTTCTCGGTGATCACCCTCTCCACCGTCGGCTACGGCGATGTCTTCCCCATGGCGGACCTGGTCCGGCTGCTGGTGGCGGTGCAGGTGGTGTCGGGTGTGCTGCTGCTTCTGTTCGGCTTCAACGCGATCTTCAGCTTTTCCAGCACCCACCACCGCCGACCGCCGGGTACGTGACGATCCCGGCTTCACCTTCCGTAGGCCACGGTCTGCCGGACGGTCTATATCCCAGACAGGATGTTGCCCCATGGAAGATGCCCACCACTCGCTTCCTTTCGTGCAGGAGGCGTTGCTGTTCCTGACGGCGGCCATCGTCGTCGTGCTGCTGCTGCACCGGATCAAGGTAAGCCCGGTTCTGGGTTATCTGCTGGCCGGGCTGCTGATCGGCCCGTCCGGCCTGGCCCTGATCGGGGAGGTGGAGCAGATCCGGGCGGTGGCGGAGCTGGGGGTGGTGTTCCTGCTGTTCGTCATCGGGCTGGAACTGTCCATCGACCGGCTGAAGGCGCTGAAGCGCTGGGTCTTCGGGCTGGGCACGGCCCAGGTGGTCGTCACCTCCCTGGTCATCGGCGCCATCGCCTGGGCCTGGGGCAACAGCCCGGCCGCCGCCCTGGTCCTGGGCATGTGCCTTGCCCTCTCCTCCACCGCCGTGGTGGTCCAGCTGCTGGTGGAACGGGGGGAGGTGGCGGGCCCGGTCGGCCGCCTGTCCTTCGCCGTGCTGCTGTTCCAGGATCTGGCGGTGGTGCCCATCCTGGTGCTGGTGGGCGTGCTGTCCGGCCCGACGGATCAGTCCATCCCAATGGTGCTGGCCCTGTCCCTGGCCAAGGCGGTGGTGGCGGTGGTCGTCATCCTGCTGATCGGGCGCTTCACCCTGGGCCCGCTGCTGCGCCGGGTGGCCGCCACCCGCAGCACCGATCTGTTCACCGCCACCGCCCTGCTGATCGTGTTGGGTACCGGCTGGGCGACCAATCTGGGCGGCTTGTCCGCCGCCCTGGGCGCCTTCCTGGCCGGGCTGGTGCTGGCGGGGACGGAGTTCCGCCACCAGGTCGAAACCGACATCCAGCCCTTCAAGGGCCTGCTGCTGGGGCTGTTCTTCCTGGCCGTGGGCATGGGGATCGACATCGCCCTGATCGTCGATCAGGTGGGGCTGGTGCTGGTGGCCGTCGTGGGTCTGCTGGTAATCAAGGCCGTGATCGCGGCGGGACTGGCCCGTGCCTTTGGTGCCAGGGCGGATGTGGCGATCCGCAGCGGGTTGCTGCTGGCCGAAGGGGGGGAATTCGCCTTCGTCGTCATCGGCGTGGCCATGGCGGGCGGGTTGCTGCCGACGGAAACGGCGCAGTTCATGTTCGCGGTCGTCGGCCTGTCCATCGTCGCCACCCCCTTCCTGCCGGCCCTGGCCGACCGCATCGTCGCCCGGGTGGTTCCGGCCACAGCGGACATTGCCGATTCCAGCATCGAGGCCGGGGCCCATGACGGGCCGGGCGGCCATGTGATCATCGCCGGATTCGGCCGGGTGGGGCAGACAGTGGCGGAGCTGTTCGTGCGCCAGCAGGTGCCCTATGTCGCGGTAGACATGGGGGCCGATCTGGTCCGCCGCCTGCGTGACCAGGGCCAGCCCGTCCATTACGGTGACGGCGCCAGGCCGGAGGTGCTGAAGCTTCTTGGTGCGGACCGGGCCGCCGCCGTCATCGTCACCCTGGACACGCCCAGCGCCGCCGCGCGCACGGTGGAGGCGGTTCGCCGGAATTGGCCCCACCTGAAGATCTTCGCCCGCTCCCGCGACCGGGCCCATGCGGCGGAGCTTCTGGCCATGGGCTGTGTCGCCGTGGTGCCCGAAACCTTCGAAAGCAGCCTGACCCTGGCCCAGGGTGCCCTGGTGGCGCTGGGCGTGCCGACGGCGGCGGTGGATGAACTGGTCGCCCGCCAGCGGGAGACGACGGGCCCGGTGACCTCCACCCCTCTCTGAACCCGGGCCCTCCCTCTTTCCGCCCTGCTGCCCTGTCGACGACCGGGCCCGGATGGGCTATCACCACCCCCGGATCGTTCCGTGCGGAACAAGTACGGGCGTCTTGAAGCCGGGCGGCAGACCCGGCCGCCATCGCTGCTTCAGGGGGAGAGGGCCCATGTTCACGACCTTGCTGATCGCCAACCGGGGGGAGATCGCCTGCCGGGTGATCCGGACCGCGAAGCGGTTGGGCCTGCGCACCATCGCCGTCCATTCCGATGCCGATGCGGGCGCCCTGCATGTGGCCATGGCGGACGGGGCGGTGAACATTGGCCCCGCCCCGGCGCGGGAGAGCTATCTTCGGGCGGATGCCATCATCGCCGCGGCCAAGGCCACGGGGGCGGAGGCGATCCACCCAGGCTACGGCTTCCTGTCGGAGAATGCAGGGTTCGCGGATGCCTGTTCCGCCGCCGGGATCACCTTCGTCGGCCCGCCGGCATCCGCCATCCGCGCGATGGGCGGCAAGAGCGAAGCAAAGGCCCTGATGCAGCAGGCGGGCGTGCCGCTGGTCCCCGGCTACCACGGGGAGGATCAGGACCCCGCGCTGCTGAAGGCGGAGGCCGACCGTATAGGCTATCCTGTCCTGATCAAGGCCTCCGCCGGGGGTGGCGGCAAGGGCATGAAGGTGGTCACCCAGGCCGGGGAGTTCGCCGACCAACTCGCCTCCGCCAAGCGGGAGGCGGCCAGCAGCTTCGGTGACGACCGGGTGCTGATCGAAAAATACCTGACCCGGCCGCGGCATGTGGAAATCCAGGTCTTCGCCGACAGACATGGCGACTGCCTGTACCTGTTCGAGCGGGATTGCTCCATCCAGCGGCGCCACCAGAAGGTGGTGGAGGAGGCGCCGGCCCCGTCCATGGACCCGGCCATCCGCCGGAAGATGGGGGAGGCGGCGGTGGCCGCCGCCAAGGCCATCGGCTATGTCGGCGCCGGCACGGTGGAGTTCCTGCTGGATGAGGATGGCAGCTTCTACTTCATGGAGATGAACACCCGACTGCAGGTGGAACATCCGGTGACGGAGATGATCACCGGCCAGGACCTGGTGGAATGGCAGCTCCACGTCGCCGCGGGCGGGCGGTTGCCCCTGACCCAGGACGACCTGACCATCACCGGCCACGCCATCGAGGTGCGGCTCTATGCGGAGGACCCGGCCAAGGGCTTCCTGCCCCAGACCGGGCGCCTGACCCATCTGCGCTTCCCCGACGCCGATGGTTGCCATGTCCGGGTGGATACGGGCGTGCGGGCGGGGGATGTCATCTCCATCCACTATGATCCCATGATCGCCAAGCTGATCGTCTGGGACCGGGACCGGCCGGCGGCGGTGCGGCGCCTGCGCCGGGCCCTGGCTGGGACGGAGATCGCGGGCCTGAACGCCAATGTCGGGTTCCTGGCCGCCATGGCCGCCCATCCGGCCTTCCTGGCGGCCGATCTGGATACCCGCTTCATCGAGCGGCACCAGGCCGACCTGCTGCCCGCCCCGCAACCGCCCGCGGACCGGACCATTGCCCTGGCGGCGCTTGGCCTGCTGCTGGACCGGCGCCGGGCGGTGGCGCAAGCGGCGGCGGCCACGGCCGATCCGCACAGCCCCTGGGCACGCAGCGACGGCTGGCGCCTGAACGATGTGGCGCAGGAGACCATCACCCTGCGCGACCCGGGGGAGGGCGGGGCGGAGTGTCCGGTCAAGCTGACCTATGCCAAGGATGGCTGGCATTTCCATCTGGACACCGCTGCTGGCAACCTCGGGGAGGGCGCGCGGGAGATCGTGGCCCGCGGGACCTTGTCCGCCGACGGGGTCCTGACGGCGGAGCTGGACGGCGGGCGCAGCAGCGCCGGCTGGGTCCACCATGATGGCGCCCAGGGGGCGGAGATTACCCTGTTCCTGACCGGGGCGGGTGGGCGCCACGGCACCCACCGCTTCCTGCTGGTGGACCCGCTGGCCGGTGCCTCGGCCGATGCCGGGGCCGCCGGGCGGCTGACCGCCCCCATGCCGGGCAAGGTCATCGCCGTCCATGTGGCCGACGGGGCAGTGGTGGAGAAGGGGCAGCCCCTGCTGGTGCTGGAAGCCATGAAGATGGAACACACCATCAAGGCACCCGCCGCGGGCACGGTCACCAAGGTCCGCTTCCAGGTGGGCGACCAGGTGCCCGACGGAGCCGAACTCGTGGGGTTCGAGGCGGGGTGAGCCCGCCCGCCCCGTCGATATTGTAAGCGCCATCGACGCCGTAGGTCGGATTAGCGCAGCGTAATCCGACGTTTCCCCCCTCCGTTTGCCGATACTTCCCCCCGTGTGCCGACCGTGCGGCACGGCGGCCGATGCCCTTTTGTCGGATTACGCTTCGCTAATCCGACCTACGGGCGTGGGCGGGATTGTTGTAGGTCG
>JBJOKR010000230.1:0-6744 GCA_046045995.1 Pseudomonadota bacterium
CTGCCGGAGCCCGCCTGCGCATGACCGAGACGAATGCCGCCGCCCGTTGGCCCAGCCGATGGATCGACACGCTGTTCCCCGATGTGGCTCGGACGGCCGTATGGCTGGGGCTGGCGGGGCTGCTGCCCTTCTATGGCTGTGTCGCGGCTGCCTATCTGCTGCCCCATCCCTGGAACGGCTGGGGCCTGACCCTGCTGAAGCCCTATGGCGCGGTGATCCTGAGCTTCCTGGGCGGTGTGCATTGGGGCTTGGCCATGGCCGGATTCGGATCGACCCGCCCGCCGGGGCCCGGCCATGATCCCATGACCGATGCACCGGACACCCTGACCTGGGTCCGCCTGGGCTGGAGCGTCATGCCCAGCATCGTCGCCTGGGCGGCCTTCTTCCTGACCGGGTGGCAGGCGGGATTCGTGCTGCTGCTGCTGGCCTTTGTCGCCATGCTGTACGGCGACCTGCGCGCGGTGGAGGCGGGGGCGGCCCCCGCCTGGTACCTGTCGCTGCGCCGGAACCTGACCTGGCTGGTCGTCCTGGCCCTGACCCTGGCCATCGCCCGCCCGCTGATCCCGTACAATTACTGAGGGGAGAGGCGGGGCCTGCCCTGCCCGGCCTCGACAACTCACGCCCGCTTCAGGAAGCGGGGGACGTCGTTGCCGGTCCAGCCATCGCCAGCGTCACGGCGGCGGTCGCCGCGGGGCTGCTCCGGGCGCTTGGGCTCCGCCCGCTTCTGTTCGGGGCGCTTCTGCTCGGAACGCTGGGGCGGGCGCGCAGCCTGGGGTGCGGCGGGCTTGGCAGCCTGGGACTTCGGCCCCTGGGCCTGGCCGGTCCTGGTCTGGACCACGCCGACGGTGTTGCGGTCGGCACCATTGCGGTCGTTCTGGGACTGGTCCGCCTGGGGACGATCCCCCTGGGACCGGTCCGCCTGGGGACGGGGCGCCTGGCGGTTCTGCTGCGGCGAACGCTGGGCGGAACGCGGGGATTCCGCCCCCTGTCCCTGGGGCCGGGGACCGCCGCGACCCTGGGGTGCCGGGCGCTTCGGCGCGCCCTTGCCGCCGGCGGCATAGAGCCGGGCGGTCTCGGCGCAGGCATAGGCATGGTCGGCGACCACAGGCACGGTCAAGCGGATCGCCTTCTCGATATCCTTCAGCTGCGGCACCTCGATCGCGTCGCAGAAGCTGACGGCGATGCCGTCGCGCCCGGCCCGGCCGGTGCGGCCGATGCGGTGGACATAGGCTTCCGGCACATCGGGAAGATCGAAATTGATGACATGGCTGACCCCATCGACATCGATGCCGCGGGCGGCGATATCGGTGGCGACAAGGGCGCGGACAGTGCCCGCCCGGAACCCGTCCAGCGCGCGCTCACGGGCCGACTGGGACTTGTTGCCGTGGATGGCGTCGGCGGCGATGCCGGCATCCAGCAGCTTCTTCGCCACCTTGTTCGCCCCGTGCTTGGTGCGGGTGAAGACGATGGCGCGGGTGATATCCGGATCATCGAACAGATCGGTCAGCAGGGCGGGCTTGTCCCCCTGGGCCACGAACAGGACCGACTGACGGATGCGCTCCACCGTCGTCGCCGGCGGCGTCACCTCCACCCGCGCATGGTCCTTGGCCAGGATACCGTTGGCGAGGTTGACCACCGCATCCGGCATGGTGGCGGAGAACAGCAGGTTCTGGCGCTGGGCCGGCAGCTTGGCGACGATGCGGCGGACATCGTGGATGAAGCCCATGTCCAGCATGCGGTCGGCCTCATCCAGGACGAAGATGCCCACCTGGGACAGGTCCACATCCTTCTGGTTCATCAGGTCCAGCAGGCGGCCGGGTGTCGCCACCAGCACGTCCAGGCCCGGCGCGATCGCCTTGGCCTGGGGCGTGTAGCCCACACCGCCCAGGACGACGAAGCTGCTGAGCTTCAGCCCGGCGCCAAAGGTCTCGAACGCCTCCCCCACCTGGAGGGCAAGCTCGCGCGTAGGCGTCAGGATCAGAGCACGGATCTGCCGGGGCTTCGGCCGGATGCCTTCCGCCGCCAGGCGGTGCAGGATGGGCAGGCCGAAAGCCGCGGTCTTGCCCGTGCCGGTCTGGGCCAGGCCCAGAACATCGCGGCCCGCCACACCGGCGGGGATGGCGCCCGCCTGGATCGGCGTCGGGGTGGTATAGCCGGCTGCCTGGACGGCGGCCAGAAGGGGGGCGGCAAGGCCGAATTGGGTGAAATCGGTCATGGAAAGGCTCGATCCTGATGGTGCCCCCGCTTCAGGCGGGCGGGGCGGATCTTCCGCGCGGCACCGTCGAAGGTGAGGCCGGGGGGCCCGATCGGCCCGCCCAATGAATGACGATGCCGCCCTGATACCAGGGCGGCGTTTCAACGATATGTACGGGGTGTGTCCGGTTCAGGACATTCCCGCGCTGCGGACTGGAAGCCGCCGGCCGATTTGGCCAGGGGCGATGCGGTCCGAATCAGCGAAGCGGCATCTGCGGTCCAGGATCGGGGGTCGCGATTCGGCGGCCTTGGATCACCGGTCCTGGATCAGCGGCGGGGGCCGCCGGGACGGCGCGGGCCACCCATGGAGCCGGGCGGCGGGCCCTTCTCATCCTTGTGGCGGAACGTGATGCGACCCTTGCTGAGGTCGTACGGCGTCATTTCCACCGTGACGCGGTCACCGGCCAGGGTGCGGATGCGGTTCTTCTTCATCCGGCCGGCGGTGTAGGCGATGATCTCATGGTCATTTTCAAGGCGGACCCGGAAACGCCCATCGGGCAGGGCCTCGGTGACCGTGCCTTCGAACTCGATGAAGTCTTCTTTTGCCATGTCGCTCCTTGCTTCTGGCGGCTTGTTCTCAGCGCGTGGCGAGGATTGGGCCGAAGCCGTCCCCAAGGCAGGGTGGCACCGGACCCCGGTCTGACGACCAGGGTCCGGATACCCGGCCTGCGACCGATCAGGCCGTGCGCAGGTTGACCGCGGAGGTCTTGCCCTTGCGGGGGTCACGCTCCAGGTCGAAGCTGACCTTCTGCCCTTCGTTCAGGCTGTTCATGCCGGCCCGCTCAACGGCGGAGACATGCACGAACACGTCGGCCCCGCCGTCATCCGGCTGGATGAAGCCATAGCCCTTGGTGGAATTGAACCATTTGACGGTTCCCGTGGACATCTGATGTTCCCTTCAGTCCGAGTTGCCCGGCCGCGACGACCGCGGAGCCAGGGCCAAGTTTACTGAGGGAAACGACCGGAACCGGCGCAGAGGCACCGGGGTAGGGGAACCCAAAGCAAATTCGACAGACCAGTAAATAGGGGCTTTCCCACCGATCTGCAACGAATCCGACCCCGAACGGGAGGCCGGGCTGGCATGTCCTGACCGTCACCCTCAGCCGCAAGACGCCGGGCGGCCCCCGATTTGTGCAGTGACGGCCCCCCCGGCTGATGTACAACCGGGGGACAAGCCCCCTGTTCCAGGATCCGCCCATGATCCATCTCGGCACCCGCGATCTGGACCGCATGCTGGCCGACTGGCGGACGGCAGGCCTGATCGACGGGCCGACCGCGGACCGGCTGAAAGCGCATGAGGCAGCCCGGGGTGCCGCGGGCTGGCGCGGCCATATGCCGCCGCTGCTGCTGCTTCTGGGCGGGTTGGCCGTGGCCCTGGGCATCGTCGCCCTGATCTCCGCCAACTGGCAGGCGCTGCCCATCGCCCTGAAACTGGGCCTGCATGTGCTGCTGACCGCCGGGCTGGCGCTGGCGGCCTGGCGGGCGGTGGTGGCCGGCGGAACGGGCGGGCCCGGAATCGGCGGGGAGGTTCTGTTGATGCTGCTTTCCGCCTCCCTCCTGGCCCTGATCGCCCATGGGGGGCAGAGTTTCCAGCTCCAGGGGTCGGCGACCGGGCTGATGGCGGCGTGGCTGCTGCTGGCCACCCCCTTCACCCTGGCGCTGGCCCGCAGCGCCTTCCACCGCTGGCTCTGGACGGCGGGGCTGGTCGTGACCGTCGCCCTGGTGATGGGGGATTGGGCGGATATGCTGCTGGAAGGGGGCGACCTGACCAAGGTGCTGGTCGTGGTCTGGTCCCTGTTGTTCGCGGCCCCGCTGGCCGCCCGCGTCGGGCTTATGGAGTCGGCCTGGGCCCGGCATCTTCGTCATGTCGCCCTGGGTGCCCTGGCCCTGGCGGTCAGCATGGCCAGCCTGGGATGGTATCTGGACAGCGCGGACGGGGAGACGGCGCTGCTCCTGGCCGATCTGGGCGAAGGCCTGCTGGTCTGGTTCCCCCTTGTCCTGGGCGCCCTGGTCATCGAACGGGCCAGGAGCGGCGCCGATACCGGCGCGGGCAAGCCCGTTCCGGGCACCGGGATGATGGCCCTGCTGATCCTGTCCCCCCTGCTGATCGCGGCCCCGGTCGCCGTCACGGTCTGGATCGGGCCGCCGGACAGCCTGGTGCTGGCGGCCACCGCCTTTTGCCTGTTCTGGCTGTGGATCGCCCTGCTGGCGCTGGAGGCGGGGGAGATTGGCCTGTTCCGGCTGGCCGTGGTGCTGGTGGCGTTGCGGCTGTTCATTGTGTTCCTGGAGGCGGCGGGCGGGTTGATCGCCACCGGCGCCGGGCTGATCGCGGCGGGGCTGCTGCTGATCGCCGTCGGCTACGGGGCCCGCCACGCCATCCGCTGGGCGGAGGGGCGGCGGAAGGGCGGTCAGCGCGGTGCTCAGGCCGCGGGGGACCCGTCATGACCCGGCCGGTCGCCTCCCTGGCCCTGTTGCTGGGCCCGGTCCTGGTGCTGGCGGGCTGGATCGGCTGGCTGGCGCTGGAGCGGGCGGGGCAGCCCCAGCACAGGATCGCCATCCAGGGATACGATCCCCGCGACCTGCTGCGCGGCCATTACCTGGAATTCCGGCTGGACCTGACGGGCCCGGTCCCGGAAGCGCCGGTCTGCCTGGATGTGGAGGGGACGGGTGCCGCCGATCCGCAGCCCCCCGATCCCCTACGCCCCACTGCCCGCCCGCTGGAGCCGGGCTGCGCCCTGCCGGTGGCGGAGCCTTGGCGGATCTGGCGCTATTACCTGGACCAGGATCAGGCCCTGGCGCTGGAGACCTTGCTGCGCGATCCGGCGGCAGAGACGACAGCGGGGACCGCGGCGGAAACCACGGTGACGGTCATTGTCCACCCGGACGGGGCGGGCGGCCTGGGCTTCAGCGGCATCCGGGTGGAACCGGCGCCGTAGCCGGGCGGATCAGACCTGGACCAGACCGTCCACCCCGCGGAAGGCGGTGAGAAGGCGCACGGCCTGATGGGGGGCGCCGGTCCAGGCCTCCGGCTCGAAGGGCTGGTCCAGGAAGGGGCTGAACCCCGCGCGGTCCGCCTCCGGAATGCGGTCCACATGGGTGAAGCCCATGGACCAGCCGCCGAAGGCCCGTGCCTCTGTCCGGAACTTGATCAGGGGGCTGACACCGCCGTGCCGACCGTCCATGCAGATCCGGCGGTAAAGCGCATGCACCATCCCATTCGGCCCTTCCAGCGCCTGCATGAACCGGTCACCGCGGTACAGCAGCAGCCCGGTGATTCCATCACGGGCATTGTTGGCCCGGCTCTGGCGCAGCAGGGTCAACAGCTCCCCATCCGACATCGGCCGGGCCGCGCGGCTGAGATAGACAAGACAGAGCAGACCGTCACTGGACATACCGTTGCTGGACATACCGTCGCTGGACATACCGTCGCTGGACATGGCGATCTCCGAACCCGTCGCCGCGGGTCAAGGGGTATCGGGCCTATCCTGCCCGCACGGAAAGCAGCCTAGCAGGTGCCCGCACAACGCGCCAAGGTGACGGGACGACGCTGTCCGCAATAAGGGCAATCCCAGGGTAAACAACGGGGGGTACCCGATTTGTGGGCGGCCCCTCCACCCCACCCTACCCCACGAACCCCGCCTCATGCCGCCGGGGCGGCCATGGCATCCAGGCCCAGCAGGTCCCGGTATTCACGCTCATCCAGCAGGCGGGGGCGGCCGTCGATGGCGGCGCGGCGGCGGGCATTGCGCAGCTTGGTGCTGTCCGTCGTCCGCCCGACCACCAGGAAGTCCGTGGCCCGGGTCACGCTGCCCTGGGGCACCAGACCGGCCGCATGGGCCAGCGCCTCCGCCTCCCCGCGGGACAGGGTGGCCAGGGCGCCAGTGAAGGCGATGCCCGCCCCGAACAGTTCCGGCTTCGCAACAATCGACGGCAGGTCAGGGGTCGGGGGTCGGCGGGGCTCCGGCCGGCCGGGCAGCACGCGGCAGGCGGCCACCATGTCCCCGCCCGGCCCAGAACCCAGGCGCCCCAGGCCAAGCCCGGCTGCCTGGGCCAGGGCGGCCGCATCGGTCGTGCCGGTATGGTCCATGGCCCGCAGCGCGATCTCCGCACAGGCGCGCGCGTCCGACCCGGCCTTGTGATGGTTCAGTTCGATTCCGAAATGATAGGCGAGGCTGTTCAGCTTGTGCCGCTCCAGCGTCGGCCACAGCCGCCGCGCCGTCAGCAGGGTGCACAGGAAATCATGGCCCGGCACCGGCAGGCCATAGGTGCCCAGCATGGCGTGCAGCACGCCCATGTCGAAGCTGGCATTATGGGCCAGCAGCACCGCCCCGCGCAGGTCCGGCTCCAGCGCCGCCCAGACCTCTGGAAACTCCGGGGCATGGGCCACATGCTCCGGCCGGATGCCGTGGACGGCGATGGTGAACGGGGTGAAGCGCAGTTCCGGCGGGCGGATCAGCACCTCCCGCGTCCAGACAACCCGCCCCCCCTCCA
>JBJOKR010000231.1:0-6735 GCA_046045995.1 Pseudomonadota bacterium
CAGAAAAGTCAGAGCATTCTTGGCAGTATGCACAAGCTTGAAGTACTCCAAACGCCAGTTCCCACCGGCACCCAGAGACCGCCGCCTGCGCATCCCTTCTCTCATTCTCATTCACTTGTCCAAGACCATCCGCAGCTCACCCGTAACCAGGGCCGCAGATCCCTAGCCCCGCCGGTCAAACCAGCCAGGCCACCTCCACAGAGGTATGGGCGAACCTTCTATCTAGCACCGGCAGAACCCGCGGTCAAGATCGAACCAGCCATCCGGCCTTCCATCCAACCGCCCGTCGCCGGGGCCGCGGTATCTAGACCCTTCCGAACCGCGATGCAAGAGGTTTTTTTCGACCACCGCATCTTTTTCGGAACCAGCCGCTTTAGCCACCCGCAGGCAACCAACCCAGCCACCAGACCAGCCCGACATCCGTCGACCATCCCGGGATCCACCGCCACCGCGAAACCATCAGGCCTTCCAGAGCCCACCGTCCCGATCGTCACCGATCGTCCCGCCGTCCCCGTCCAGCCCGCCTTCGCGGCGGAGCGGCTATCTAGGCGCTTGCGCACCCAAGGTCAATAGGTTTCTTTCACAGCCGCGTCACCGTTCCCAGGACACCGCCAAACCCGCCAACCCAGGCCAACCCCACCCCCAAAAGAGACAGGACCAACCCCAGCCGCTCATAAATTCTTCAATCTTTCCAAGACACTAGGACCAGTTCACCGATCCACCCCAACAGCACCAGCCGTCGGGGAGGCGCCTTGTAGGACAGCCACACCCACCAACGCAATACCTTTTTTCAAAAGGGCAGCCGTTTTCCAAAAGGGGGGCGCCGGTCAGACCAGCCCCAGCTCCCGCAGTTCGGCAAGGAGATGGGGTGGCAGCTCGTCACCACCGCCACCGGCCC
Source organism: Pseudomonadota bacterium (assembly GCA_046045995.1). GTDB lineage: Bacteria > Pseudomonadota > Alphaproteobacteria > Azospirillales > Azospirillaceae > Indioceanicola. The sequence goes on from JBJOKR010000231.1 coordinate 899, forward strand.
CCAGATCTGCCGGCGCCTCTTCCGGCTTGAGGTAGCGCCAGCCCTGGAAGGGGCGTCGGGGCACCGCCACGATTTCCACCAGCTCCGGGTCCATCATCATGGCGCAGTAGCTTTGACCGTCGGCGCCGGTGACGGTCTCGAACCCGACAAAGCGCTGGCGGCAGCGCATGAACCCCTTCACGATCCAATAGATGCAGCCCCCGTCCAGCAGTTCCGCCTGGCGGTTCGGGGCCCGCTTGGTCCAGGTCGGCACGACCCGATGCCCCTGCCAATCGATCTGCGCCTCCTCCCGCCATTGGCGCATGGAATCGAGGCTGTCGGCACCGACGGCGAGGCGGAGGAGATGGATGGTCATGGATCAACGGGCCCGGGATAGGGAGACAGGCCGCGGAAAGTAGGATGGCTGGAGGGATTTGGCGAGGGCCGGACCAGCCATGGCTGCCCTCCGCCCCACCCGCCAAGGGCACCGGTTCACGGTGCCTGATGCTTCCCTGGCGCCCGATCACGGCGCCTGATGCTCAGGTGGCGGCCGGGTTCGCCTGCATGCAGCGATCAACGAATCCGGCCGACAGGAATTCGGGCCGTTTGAAGAGGCCCTTCAGCCAGGCCGCCAGCATGCACAGTTCCTCCAGCTTCAGGACTTCGTCCAGCACCCCGGCCGGGAACGAAATGGAGAAACTCTCGGAGATCGCCTCCATCACCTCCTCCACTTGTTCGATGGTGAGGCCGCAATCCGTCTCCAGCATGGCGGTGCGGGTGAGGATTTTCTCATCCACGCCGTAATCGTCGCGGATCAGCTTCACGATCCAGCGGAACATATGCATCCAGTTCGTGACGCCTTCGATGGATCGGCTCATGCCGCCCCCTCCGCCTCGCACTACCCGGCTACCCGGGATCGGGGTATCCGCTGACAACGCCCCCTCCGCCGGGGGTAGACCGGTCGGCACTGTGGCGTGCGATTATGACATGCATTCGAGCGATTTGAAGGGCGGGCTCGTCACCCCATCCCTGTGGTCAGTTCGGCGCAGCCGCCAAATCCCCCGGCGCATCCCCGTCCGCCATGGCAGCCAGCAGGGCACGACCGGCCTTGGAGCCGGTCGGCCGCCCCAGTTCCGCCGAGATCCAACCGCCGACCCGGGCGAGGGCGGGCAGATCCACGCCTGTCTTCAACCCCAAACCGTGCAGCATGTAGACCACGTCCTCCGTCGCCACATTGCCGCTCGCCCCCTTGGCATAGGGGCAGCCGCCGAGACCGGCCACCGAACTGTCCACCACCCGCACCCCTTCCTCCAGGCAGGCAAGGATGTTTGCCAGGGCCTGGCCCCAGGTGTCATGGAAGTGCACCGCAAGCTGCCGCACCGGCACATCGGAGGCGACCCGGCGCAGCATAGCCCGCGCCTGGGCAGGCGTGCCGACACCGATCGTGTCCCCCAGGCTCACCTCATAACAGCCGAGATCGATAAGGGCGGAGGCCACCGCCGCCACCCGGGCGGGATCCACATCCCCGTCATAAGGGCAGCCGAGCACGCAGGAGACATAGCCGCGGACCTGCACCCCTGCACCCAGGGCCCGGGCGGCGACGGGTCGGAAGCGTTCCAGGCTTTCCGCGACGGAGCAGTTGATGTTGCGGCGGGAGAATCCTTCCGACGCCGCGCCGAACACGGCAATCTCCCGCGCGCCGGCCGCCAGCGCCGCTTCCAGCCCCTTCTCGTTCGGGACCAGCACGGGATAATCCACGCCCTGGCGACGGGTGATGCCGGCCAGCACCTCCGCGCTGCCGGCCATCTGCGGCACCCATCTGGGGCTGACGAAGGCCCCGACCTCGATCGCCGGGAGGCCGGTGGCCGACAGCCGGTCCACCAGGGCGATCCGGGTTTCCACCGGCACCGTGCGTGACTCGTTCTGCAGGCCGTCCCGCGGCCCCATTTCGACCAGTCGCACCGTATCCCCGTCTGCCCGGTCCATGCCTACCCCGCTCATGTCCGCCTTGCCCATGCCGTTCCTTGTCCGCCTTCCCGCCGCTACCTTGGGCAGCCCGGCGGCCCCGCACATTAGGGGGGCGATTCCCGTCTGCCAAGTGTCCGGCGGAAGCCTCGACGGGGGCTGGTGGCCCCCCCGCGGGCCATGCCATAGTTCTGTCATGACGACCCAGACCGCCCCCCGCCGATTCACCCGCCGTCTTCTCCTTGGCATGGCCCTGGTCCTGCCCCTGGCCGGCCCGCCCGCCTGGGCGCAACTGGCCGGGCCGGAGCCTGCGACCGGGCGGGCGGAGCGGGAGCTGGCCACCGCCCGGCGGTCCATGGTTGCCGCCGCCAATCCCCTGGCGGTGGAGGCGGGGCGGGAGATGCTGGCCAAGGGCGGCAGTGCGGTCGACGCAGCCATCGCCGTGCAGGCCGTGCTGGGCCTGGTGGAGCCCCAGTCCAGCGGCCTGGGCGGCGGCGGCTTCCTGCTGGTGGCGGGACCGGGCGGGACGATCACCAGCTATGACGGGCGGGAGACGGCGCCGGCGGGCCTGACGCCCGACCGGTTCCTGGGCCCGGACGGCAAGCCCCTGCCCTTCCTGGCCGCCCTGGATCAGGGCCGGTCGGTGGGCGTGCCAGGGCTGGTGGCCATGATGAAGCAGGCCCATGAACGGCATGGCCGCCTTCCCTGGCGGGACCTGTTCCAACCGGCCATCCGGCTGGCGGAGGACGGGTTCCCCGCCCAGCCCCGGATGGTGCAGGTGCTGACCGAGTGGAAGCGCATGCTGGCCATCCGCCCCGATCTGGCCCGCGATTACTATCGCGGGGAGGCCGGCCCGCCCGCGGTGGGGGAGATCATCCGCAATCCCGATCTGGCCGCCACCATGCGCGCCATCGCCGATGACGGACCTTCCGCCCTTTACACTGGTGCCGTGGGTGCGGCGGTGACGTCCCGCCTGCGCGATGCGGCGGGGCCGGACGGGCAGGCGGTGCCCACGGCCACGGACCTGTCCGCCTATCGCCCGGTGCAGCGGGAGGCGGTGTGCATGCCCTATCGGGTCTGGCGGGTCTGCACCATGGGGCCGCCATCCGGTGGCGGCATCGCCGTGCTGCAGATCCTGGGCCAGCTTGAAGCCTGGCCCCTGGCGGAACTTGGGCCGGACTCCCCCAAATCCTGGCATCTATTCGCCGAGGCGTCCAAACGCGCCTATGCCGACCGGGACCTGTTCGTGGGCGATCCGGACCAGGTGCCGGTGCCGGTGCGCGGCCTGACCGATCCCGGCTATCTGCGCGACCGGGCGGCGGGGATCAATGCGGGCGGGGCGAGCAGCGGCCCGGTCGCGGCCGGCGATCCGCCCTGGCGGGAGGGGGCGCTGCCCGGGAAGGGGGCGGGGCCCGATGTGGCCGGGACCACCCATTTCTCCATTATCGATGGGGAGGGCATGGTCGTCGCCCTGACCAGCTCGGTGGAATTCGCCTTCGGTTCCGGCATCGTCGCCGGCGGCATGATCCTGAACAACCAGCTGTCCGATTTCAGTTTCGTCCCCGTCAGCCCGGACGGGCGGCCGGTGGCGAATGCGCCCGCCCCGGGCAAGCGGCCCCGGTCGAGCATGGCCCCGGTCATCGTCTTCGACAGGGAAGGTCGCCCGGTGCTGACCGTCGGCTCCCCCGGCGGCGGCGCGATCATCGCCTATGTCGCCCGCACCATCATCGCCATGCTGGATTGGAACCTGGACCCCCAGTCGGCGATCGACCTGCCCCATGTGGTGAACCGCAACGGCCCGACGGTGGTGGAGCCGGGCCCCGCCGGCGACACCATCGCCGCCGCCCTGAAAGGCATGGGCCATACGGTGGAGCGGGCGGAGCTGAACAGCGGCCTGCACGCCATCCGCGTCCAGGACGGCCGCCTGCTGGGCGGGGCCGATCCGCGGCGGGATGGGGTGGCCCGGGGCGATTGATCGGTTTTGTGGAACACCAAGGGCACCAAGGAACACCAAGGGGCGGCGGCGGGGGTGGTGGTGCTGATCCAAGTACTGCCCTGTTCCGATTGATTTTTTCACCACGGGGGCACGGGGATTCACGGGGGTAGGCGGCGTGTCCTTGGTGCCCTTGGTGTCCTACCCCGCGCGAAGCGCAATCACCCCTTATCGCCTGCGGCGCTGAACCGAGAAGGTGGCCCCCCGCCGAGACCGCCCAACCACCCCGACGCCCTATTGAAAACCGACCCCTCCACCCGCACGGAAACCCCCGTGAAACCCCGTGCCCCTGTGGTGAAAAAACCCGAGTCTCAGAACAGCCCGCGCAGGGCGCCAGACAGCAGGGGGACGAGGGAGATGGCGTTGCTGGGGTGGGGGATGCCGTCGGCGGAGACGATGGTGGCGATCCCGGCCTCCCGGAACCGTTCCCCCATCGTCGGCGGGAAGACGGCATGGGTGGTGAAGGCGAGGATGCGCCCGCCGCGCGTCCCGGCACCAACGCGGGCGGCTTCCCGTGCCAGATCGATCAGGGTGCCGCCGGAGCTGACCACGTCATCCACCAGCAGGACGGTGCGCCCGCCAAGGTCCGTTCCTTCGGGGAGGGAGACGGTGACGTCCCGGTCCCCGCGCCGCTCCTTCCGGCCGCAGAGCCAGCCGGTCCCCGCGGCCGCGGCGACGGTGCGGGCCAGGGTCTCCGCCTCCTCATCCGGGCCCAGCACGACCCAATCCGCACCGGCCCCCTGACCCCGCGCCCAGTCGCCCGCCAGGGGGGCGGCCGTCAATGCCAGGGCGGGCAGGCCGGGAAACACCTCCTCCAGCTGGTGGGTGCGGTGCAGGTGCGGGTCCACGGTGACGACCGAATCGACCAGACCGGAAAGCCAGCGCCCCATGATCCGCTGGCTCACCACCTCTCCCGGTCGGAATTCCATGTCCTGGCGCATATAGGCGAGATAGGGCGCGACCAGGTGGAGCCGGGCGGCCCCGCGCTCCCGCAACGCCGCCGCCAGCAGGTGCAGTTCCACCAGCTTGTCGTTCGGCCGGTCGAGGGAGCGGACGATCACCGCATGGCGCGGGGCCGCATCGAGTCGCACCAGGCTTTCGCCATCCGGGAACCGGTGCAGCGAAACCTCCCGATAGGGGATGCCCAGATCAGCCGCCAATCGCGCCGCCAGATCCCCCCCCTCGGGAAATCCGACCAACAGATCGGGGGCCGCAGACGGACCGTCGCTCATTTTGAACGCTCCATTCCTCCTTGGGGCGTCGGTTCGGCCGACGCCGTCATTCTTGCGTATCAACCCCGCACCTTCCGGCGGAAAAATGCAAGGGGGCGTGTGGGCGCCGGGCGTCGGACCTGCCCCCATGCGGCCGACGCCTGGGCAATCCGGCCATGGTGTCAGGCTGGGGCCGACCGAAGGTCGGAGTCGCACCACGCATCACCGGTTTCCGGTGGGGCGGCGGCGGCATTGCCGGGGCAACAGTTTCCAAGCCCCCCACACTTTGAGCTAATCTTAACCGGCAAAACCGCCCTATAAAGGGAGCGGCCTGCCTGAACGGGGAGGGGTGGGCCGGCGTTCGGAGAAGCCGCATGGATTTCAAGCAACTGACGGACCGGGAGTATGACGCGCTGGAAGAGGCCTTGATGGCATCCGCCCGGGGGCGGGCCTTCCTGCGGCAGCGCGACCAACGGATCCGCATCCTGGCCCAGGACGACTGGCGCGGGCTCCTGTCGCAACTGACGGAACAGGTGAACCGCCTGGCCGGGGCCGGTCCCGCCATGGCGACGGGCCTGCCGGAGATCGCGGGCCAGAACCCCCATCTCCGCATCATGCGGGAGGAGCTGAAGCAGCTTTCCAGCTATATCGAGCAGACCCGGATGGAGATCGCCCAGCTCCGCCCCATG
>JBJOKR010000232.1:0-6620 GCA_046045995.1 Pseudomonadota bacterium
TGCTTCGCCAAATCCACCCCGATCATGCTAACCTGTCCCACGGACGCCTCCCTCAGTAGCGGTTAAGACACCCACTACTCTGGCACACAGATGCCGTCAGGGGGGCGTCCACCCCATCGGATTAGCGGCCCCGGCCGCGTAATCCGACGCCGGCAGGCGGGCCGCAAGAGTGATGGTCGGTAGCGCAGACGTCGGATTACGGCGCGGGTGCGCCCAATCCGACCTACGGTTTCCGCGGGGGGATGGCACCACAGGAGGGTAGAGCGATCGTGTTCACCATCATCGACCGACGCCTGAACCCGAAGGGCAAGAGCCTGGCCAACCGCCAGCGCTTCCTGCGCCGCGCGAAGGAGCAGGTGATGCGCGCGGTGCGGGATACCTCCGGCCGGCGGCGGATCCAGGATATCGATGCGGGCGGGGACATCGTCATCTCCCCCGACGGGATCAAGGAACCGACCTTCCACCGCGCCTCCAGCGGGGGTGTGCGGGACATCGTGGTGCCCGGCAACAAGGAATTCGTCAGCGGCGACCGCCTGCCCCGCCCGCCCCAGGGCGGGGGCGGGCGCGGATCGGAAGGGTCGGAGGACGGGGGTGGGGAGGATGAGTTCCGCTTCGTCCTGTCGCGGGAGGAATTCATCGACCTGTTCCTGGAGGATCTGGAACTCCCCGACCTGGCCAAGCGCAAGCTGGCGAAGACGGAATCCGTGACATGGAGCCGGGCCGGCTATTCCGTCAGCGGGTCGCCGGCCAACCTGAACCTTGTCCGCACCATGCGGAACAGCCTGTCCCGCCGCATCGCGCTGAAGCGCCCCAAGCCGGAGGAGATGCTGCGCCTGCGGGAGGAGATCGAGGCGCTGGAACGGTCCGGCCGAGACGCCGCCCGGCTGGCGGAACTGCGGGAGGAACTGGGCCTGCTGCTGCGCCGGACCCAGCGGGTGCCCTGGATCGATCCCGTCGATGTCCGCTACAACCGCTTCACCGCCACGCCGAAGCCGGTGGCCCAGGCGGTGATGTTCTGCCTGATGGATGTCTCCGGCTCCATGACGGAGCACATGAAGGACCTGGCGAAGCGGTTCTACATGCTGCTCTACCTGTTCCTGACCCGCCGCTACAAGCATGTGGACGTTGTCTTCATCCGCCACACCCACCGGGCGCAGGAGGTGGATGAGGAGACGTTCTTCTACAGTTCGGAAACCGGGGGCACCGTCGTCTCCACCGCGCTGGAGGAGATGATCCGGGTGGTCAAGGACCGCTACCCGCCGGACGAATGGAACATCTACGCGGCCCAGGCCTCCGACGGGGACAATGCCCTGTCGGACAATGCCAAGACCCTGTCGCTGCTGTCCGACGTGATCCTGCCGATGTGCCAGTACTACGCCTATATCGAGGTGGGGCAGGAGGGGATGAGCCCGCCCGTCACCTTCAGCGGGGCGATGCGGGAAAGCGACGTCTGGCGCACCTACAAGACCGTGGCCGGGCCCGGCGTGCCGCTGGCCATGAAGCGGGTCAGCCATCGCCGCGACATCTACCCCGTTTTCCGTGAACTGTTCTCCCGCGAGGCCGCGGGGCAGGAGGTGGATGCATGATCCCCATGACGGACAGCCCCGTCCTGGCCGCCCCCATCTATGACGGGGCCGACTGGGATTACGACCGCCTGCGCCATGTCTATGACGCCATCGAACAGGTGGCGCTGAAGGACCTGGGCCTTTCCACCTATGCCAACCAGATCGAGGTGATCACGTCGGAACAGATGCTGGATGCTTATTCCAGCATCGGCATGCCGCTTTTGTACAAGCACTGGTCCTTCGGCAAGCATTTCGCCCGGGATGAGGTGATGTACCGCAAGGGCCTGCGCGGTCTGGCTTATGAGATCGTCATCAACAGCAATCCCTGCATCAGCTACATCATGGAAGAGAACACCATGACGATGCAGGCCCTGGTCATCGCCCATGCGGCCTTCGGCCATAACCATTTCTTCAAGAACAACTACCTGTTCCAGCAATGGACCGATGCGGACGGGATCCTGGATTATCTGGATTTCGCCAAATCCTATGTCGCCAAATGTGAGGAACGCTACGGTTTCGCCCGGGTGGAGCGGGTGCTGGATGCCGCCCATGCCCTGATGAACCACGGCGTCCACCGCTATGCCCGCCGTCGCAGCGACCTGCGCAATGAGGAGAAGCGGGAGCTGGAGCGGCGGCAGCACCAGGAGGCGACCTTCAACGACCTGTGGCGGACGGTGCCGACCAAGGCGGGAGGCCCAAACCCCTTCAGCGACCGTGACCGCCGCCGCGCCCTGCTGGAACTACCGGAGGAGAACATCCTCTATTTCCTGGAAAAGAAGGCGCCGCGCCTGCATGGCTGGCAGCGGGAGCTGCTGCGCATCGTCCGCCATCTGGCCCAGTATTTCTATCCCCAGCGCCAGACCAAGGTGATGAACGAAGGCTGCGCCACCTGGACCCATTACAACATCCTGCGGCGGATGCATGAACGGGGGCTGATCACCGACGGGGCGTGGATGGAGATCATGCACAGCCACACCAACGTGATCTTCCAGCCGGAATTCGACGATCGGCGCTATGGCGGCCTGAACCCCTATGCCCTGGGCTTCGCCATGATGGAGGATATCGATCGCATCGCCACCACGCCCACGGAGGAGGACCGGTACTGGTTCCCCGATTTCGCCGGCAAGGGCGACGGGATGGGGGTGCTGCGCGACGCCTGGGCCAACTTCCGGGATGAAAGCTTCATCCTGCAATACCTGTCGCCCCACCTGATCCGGAAGTTCCGGCTGTTCCATGTGCGCGACGATGCACGGGAGCCGGAGCTGGAGGTGAAGGCCATCCACGATGAGCGGGGCTACCGCCAGGTCCGCCATTCCCTGGCCCGGCAATACGACATCGCCTGGCTGGAGGCGGATATCCAGATCGTGGACGTGGATCTGGCCGGTGACCGCCGCCTGATCCTGGAACACCGCGTCTCCAACCAGATCCTGCTGGAGGATGAGGAGGCGCGGGCCGTGCTTCAGCACCTGGCCGATCTCTGGGGCTATGAGGTGGTTCTGGAGGAGATGGAGGCCGGGTCGAACGCCCGGCTTAAGAAACATGCGGTCGGCCCCCGGGTGATCCTGGGGGCTTGACCCTTCCCATAGCCGACCGTGCCCCCGATCAGGCAGGCACGGTGACCAGGCGGCCGGTCCGTTCCGTCAGGGCGCGCAGGCCCTGGACGGCGTGGTGGTCGAACTGGCCGGGCTGGAGGCGCCAGCCCCAGTTGCCGTCGGCCTTGCCGGGCACGTTCATCCGCGACTCCGACCCCAGGCCCAGGATGTCCTGGACAGGCACCACGGCCACGGCGGCATTGGTTTCCAGGCCATAGCGGATGAAGTCCCAATGGGGGGCGCTGCGGTTGGAATGCAGGTAATCCAGCATCGCCCGGCCGATCTCCGACCCTTCCCCGCCGACCGACCGCCACCAGCCGATGATGGTGTCGTTGTCGTGGGTGCCGGTATAGAAGACCCGGTTTTCAGGATGGCGGTGGCTTTCCGACCGGTGGGGCTGGAAATCCTCCCCCCATTCGAAGGGCAGAACCCGCATGCCGGGGAAGCCGAAATGATCGCGCAGACGCTCCACCTCCGGGGTGATGATGCCCAGGTCCTCCGCGATCACCGGCACATCGCCGAAGCGGTCGCGCAGGGCCTGGAACAGCTCATAGCCGGGGGCGGGGACCCAGCGGCCGTTGATCGCCGTCTCCTCCCCCGCCGGGATCTCCCAGTAGGATTCGAAGCCGCGGAAATGGTCGATGCGGACCAGGTCCACCATCTCCAGCGTCTTCGCCATGCGCATCTGCCACCAGGCGAAGCCTTCATCCTTGTGGGCCTGCCAGCGGTAGAGCGGGTTGCCCCAAAGCTGGCCGGTGGCGCTGAAGTAATCGGGCGGCACGCCCGCCACCAGGGTCGGCCGGCCGCTGTGGTCCAGTTCGAACAGGTGGGGCTTGGACCAGACATCGGCGCTGTCCCCGGCAACAAATATCGGAATGTCCCCGATGATCTTGATGCCGCGGGCATGGGCATGGGCGCGCAGCCGCTCCCACTGCCGGAAGAACAGGAACTGCTGCACCTTGATCCGGCGGATCTCCCCGCCCAGGCTGTGCCGCGCCTCCGACAGGCCGATGGGATCGCGCACGACATACAGCGCGTTCCAGTCCTGCCAGGCCCGGCCGCGGTGCCGGTCCTTCAGCGCCACGAACAGGGCGTAATCGTCCAGCCAATCCGCCTCATGCCGGGCGCGGAACAGCTCGAAATCGGCCCACAGCTCATCCTCCGGGCTGCGGCGCAGGAAATCGGCGCAGACCGTGTCCAGCGCTGTCAATTTGGCCGACAGAACAGCGCCGAAATCCACCTCCCCCGTCCCGTTCGCGGGCAGCTGCGCGACGATGGCGGGATCGGCCAGGCCTTCCGCGATCAGATCATCGAAGCTGATCAGCAGCGGGTTCCCGGCAAAGGTCGAGAGGGCCGAATAGGGCGAATTGCCGGCGGAGGTGGGGGCCAGCGGCAGGATCTGCCACCAGCTTTGCCCCGCATCGGCCAGCTGATCGACGAAACGCCGGGCTTCGGGACCCAGGTCGCCGATGCCGTGACCGCCGGGAAGGGAGGTGGGGTGCAGCAGGACGCCGCTGGAACGCGGGAGGCTCATGGGTTTGGGCTTGTGACCTGTGGGGTTGGCGGATCGGGTCCCGGACAGGTCCCGATAGATTGGAAGAATCGATTTTAGTAGCGTCGTTACACGCTTCAAAGCACAATCGGCGTCAGGGTGAACGTCCTTGATCCGGCATTTCTGCCGCATCCGACCCGCATCACCGGCAACCCCGGTACCGGATTTACAGACGGGGCCGGTAGGCGGGACAGGATGACGGGGCCGGATGACGGGACCGGACCATGGGCCGGATCATTATGGATTGACCATTCCCCCGGACGGGGCCACCCTGCCGCCGTCCGGATCCAATCGGACCGGCCGCCCCCATCCGGCCAAGCGCATCCGGCCCGTCCTCCGCTGCCAGCGAAATCTGGCCGACGGAACCCGGCCAACGGAAACGGTGTCCTCGCCCATGACGCTCCAGCTGCTTCCGACAGGCGGGCTCAACGGCCCGGAGGCTTCCAGTGCGGCCCTCGACCGGCTGTACGACCATGTGACGACGGTGATGCTGTCGCGGCAGCATCCGGTGACCGGCCTGCTGCCCGCCAGCACGGCGATCACGGTCCACGGCAACTACACCCATGCCTGGGTGCGGGACAATGTCTACAGCGTGCTGGGCGCCTGGGCCCTGGCCCTGGCCTATCGCCGGCGGGGCGACCGGCCGCAGCGGGCCCGGCTGCTGGAACAATCGGTGCTGAAGACCATGCGCGGCCTGCTTCAGGCCATGATGCGCCAGGCCGACAAGGTGGAACGGTTCAAGCACAGCCAGGCCCCGCTGGACAGCCTGCACGCCATCTATTCCGCCGCCACGGGCGAGACCGTGGCCGCCGATGACGGCTGGGGCCATCTTCAGGTGGATGCCACCAGCCTGTTCCTGCTGATGCTGGCGCAGATGACCCGGTCCGGCCTGCCCATCCTGTACACCATGGATGAGGTGGCCTTCGTCCAGAACCTGGTCCACTACATCGGTCCCGCCTACCGCATCGCCGATTACGGCATCTGGGAGCGGGGGCGGAAGATCAATGACGGCAGGGTGGAACTGAACGCCAGCTCCATCGGCATGGCCAAGGCCGCCCTGGAAGCGCTTCAGGGACTGGACATGTTCGGGGAGGATGCTTTCGGCCCCACCGGCGCCCATCTGGCAGAATCGCGCCAGGCGGTGATCCAGGTGGTGCCGGATGAGATCGCCCGCGCCCGCGCCACGCTGGAAGCCCTGCTGCCGCGGGAATCCGGATCGAAGGAGGTGGATGCCGCTCTGCTGTCCGTGATCGGCTGGCCCGCCTTCGCGGTGGAGGACCCGGACCTGGTCGCCCGCACCTCCGCCGAGATCCGCGACAAGCTGGAGGGGCGGTGGGGTGCGAAGCGCTTCCTGCGCGACGGGCACCAGACCGCCTTCGAGGACCACAACCGCCTGCACTACGAGGCGGGGGAGTTGGCCCTGTTCGAGGGCATCGAGTCCGAATGGCCCCTGTTTTTTTCCTACCGCTATGTGACAGCGCTGGTAACTGGGGATCGGGAGACGGCCGCCGCCTATCGGGCGAAGCTGGATTCCCTGCTGGTCGACCGGCATGGGGAGCCGCTGCTGCCCGAACTGTACATAGTTCCCGAGGCCGCTGCGGCGGCGGAACGGGCCGCCCCGGGCAGCCAGCCCCGCGTGCCCAATGAGAACGTGCCCCTGTTGTGGGCCCAGAGCCTGTATGTGGTGGGGCTGCTGCTGGAAGCGGGGCTGCTGGCCCCGGCGGATATCGATCCGCTGAACCGCCGCGGGCGCATCGGCCACCGCCCGCCCGCCCCCGTCCGCCTGGTCGTCCTGGCGGAGGATGAGGAGATCCGCCGCCGCCTGTCTGCCCAGGGTGTTGCCGCCCAGCGGCTGGAGCCGAACGGGCCGGTCGCCGTCTGCGCCACCGACTTCCTGGCGGAGGTTCTGGC
>JBJOKR010000233.1:0-6608 GCA_046045995.1 Pseudomonadota bacterium
GATCGGCTGGACTCATTTGTGACAGAATTCTCCTCCATCCTTCAGCGTCACCTGGACGAGCGGGGCTGAGACCATGGGCGCGCAACTGGCGGGGAAGGCGGGCGGCGGGCGCGGGGGCAAACGCCGCTACAGGGCCATGTCGGAAATCAACGTGACGCCCTTCGTGGACGTCATGCTGGTGCTGCTGATCATCTTCATGGTGGCGGCGCCGATGATGACGGTGGGCGTGCCGGTCGACCTGCCCAAGGCGAACGCCCCGGCCTTGCCCGGACAGGATGAGCCGCTGGTCATCACCGTGGACGCGCAGGGGGCCCTGTTCGTCAATGAGACGCCGACGGATATGGGCGCCCTGGTGCCCCTGCTGACCGCCATCACCCAGAACAACCCGGAGGCCCGGATCTTCGTGCGCGGCGACCGCAACCTCGCCTATGGCCGCATCATCGAGGTGATGGGCACGGTCAGCGCCGCCGGCTTCAAGAAGGTGGCCCTGGTCGCGGAAATGCCCGACCAGGCCCCCGCCCGCCGCTGATCCCAAGGGAGCCTCCGCCCCCATCATGCTGACCATGCGCTCGGCCCTGGTTGTCTCCGGTGTGCTCCATGTCGCCCTGTTCGTGGCGGCGGTGGTCGGGCTGCCACGGCCGGAGGAGCGGCTGGCCATGACGCCCGACGCCATCCCGGTGGAGGTGGTGGATATCGGCCTGCTGACCAACACCAAGGTGGACAAGAGCGAGCCGAAGCCGCGCCCGGCCCCGCCGCCGCCACGGCCCCAGCCGACCCCGCCCCGGACCCAGCCGCCCCCGCCGCCGCCCCAGGCCCAGGCCGAACCCCAGCCGCCCCCGCCGGTGCGCCAGCCTGAACCGCCGAAGCAGGTGGCCGAGGCGCCCAAGCCGGAACCCAAGCCGGAGCCGAAGCCGGAAGAGCCGAAGCCCAAGCCGCCCGAGCCGAAGAAGCCGGAGCCGAAGCCCGAACCGAAGAAGGAAGAGGCGAAGCCGAAGCCGGAGCCGAAGCCCGAGCCGAAGAAGGACCCTCCCAAGAAGGAAGAGCCGAAGCGCGACTTCGCCTCCATGCTAAAGGATCTGGACAAGATGAAGGAGGAGACTCCGCCGCGGCCGACCACGCCGCAGGAGGAGCCGGCCGAGACGGCCGATGCCCCATCCTCCACCGACATCTCCAAATCCGACCGGCTGAGCATCTCGGAAGAGGATGCCGTCCGCCGTGCGATCAGCGCCTGCTGGTTCGTTGACGGCGGGGCGCGGAACGTTGAAAACCAGCGGGTATCGATCCGCGTTTCCATGAACCCCGACCGGACCGTGCGCGATGCCCGCGTCGTCCAGTCCTCCGCCGACCGGGCGACGACGGAGCGTGCCCTGCGCGCCGTTCTGAACCCGCGCTGCCAGCCGCTTCCTCTTCCCGACGGCCAATACGACCGTTGGAAGGTCATCACCTTCAATTTCGACCCGAGGGACATGCTTTGATCAGGATGCCGAGACTACTCCCGTTGGGCCGCCTGGCCATGGCAGCCGCAATGGTCCTCCTCGCGGCGGTCGCCGCGCCCGTTCCCGCCGCAAGGGCGGAAATCTCCATCGACATCACCCGCGGCATCACCCAGCCGATGCCCATCGCCGTCACCGATTTCTTCGGGGCGGCGGGGCAGGACCAGCGCATCGGCCAGGACATCTCCCGGGTGATCTCGGCGAACCTGGAGCGGTCTGGCTTGTTTCAGCCGGTCGACCGTCAGGGCTTCATCCAGACGCCGGACCAGCTCCGCGCCGGGGTCCGCTTCGCCGACTGGCGGATCCTGAACGCCCAGGCCCTGGTCACAGGCCAGGCGCAGACCCAGCCCGACGGGCGGGTGCGCGTGGAATTCCGGCTGTTCGACGTGGCCGCTGGTCAGCAGCTGACCGGTCTTGCTTATTTCACCCAGCCGGAGGGGTGGCGGCGAGTCGCCCACATCATCTCCGACGCCATCTACAAGCGTCTGACGGGGGAAGAGGGGTACTTCGACACGCGGGTGGTCTACATCGCCGAGTCCGGTCCTGCGAACCGTCGGGTTAAGCGTCTTGCGATCATGGATCAAGACGGGGAGAACCACCGTTTCCTGACCGATGGACAGGTCCTGGTCCTCACGCCCCGCTTCTCCCCCACGGCCCAGGAAATCACATATCTGAGCTACTTCAATAACAAACCTCGCGTCTACCTGTTCAACATCGATACCGGCCGGCAGGAGGTGCTGGGGGATTTCCCCGGGATGACCTTCGCACCGCGCTTCTCGCCGGACGGCAACAAGGTGCTCATGTCGCTGGCCACCGGCGGCAATACCGATATCTACACCCTTGATCTCCGGACCCGTCGGCAGACGCAGTTGACGAATCATCCGGGAATCGACACCGCCCCGTCCTTTTCGCCCGATGGAAGCAGGGTCGTGTTCGAGTCCGACCGTGGTGGAACACAGCAACTGTATACCATGAATGCAGATGGGTCAGACGTTAAGCGCATTACATTCGGCCAAGGGCGGTATGCTACCCCCGTTTGGTCGCCGCGTGGTGATCTGATCGCGTTCACGCGGCTTCATCAGGGCCGGTTCTACATCGGTGTCGTCCGTCCGGACGGAACCGGTGAGCGTCTGCTGACGGAGGCCTTCCATGTGGAGGGGCCGACCTGGGCGCCGAACGGGCGGGTTCTGATGTATTTCAAGGAGCGTCCGGTGGGGCAGGGCGACCGCCAGCGTCAGGCCAGGCTCTTTTCCATCGATCTCACCGGGTTCAACGAACGGCAGATGGTGACACCCACCGATGCATCGGACCCGGCTTGGTCACCCTTGATTCCTTAAGGACGTCACACTATTTTCGCACCGCAGAACGACGCTAAGACTTTACGGTCTTAAGATCGAAGAAATCAGCGGCCGGCTGTTTACTGGCGTCGCTCCTCGGGGCAAGTCCGATCAACAAAACAGTGTCGCAGTAGGGGGTCTCTAAAATGCGTGCAAAGTACCTGAGCATGTTCGCGGCGCTTCTGCTGGTTTCCGCCTGCCAGAGCGCGTCCGACAATAACACCGGCGCTGTCTCCGGCGGTGGCACCACCGCTACGACCGCCCAGAACACCGGCCCGGTTCCGGGCTCCAAGGAAGACTTCGTCGTCAATGTCGGCGACCGCGTCTTCTTCGGCTTCGACCGCTATGACCTGACGCCGGAGGCGACCGCCACGCTGGACCGTCAGGCCGCCTGGCTGAAGCAGTACCCGGCCGTCACCGTGACCATCGAGGGTCATGCTGACGAGCGCGGCACCCGCGAGTACAACCTCGCCCTGGGTGAGCGCCGCGCCACCGCCGTGAAGAACTACCTGGTGGCCGTCGGCGTCGATGCCGGCCGCGTCCAGACCATCAGCTTCGGCAAGGAGCGTCCGGAAGTCCTCGGCTCCAACGAGGCTGCCTGGGCCCAGAACCGTCGTGGCGTGACCGTCGTCAACTGATCCCCTGGATCGGTTGCCCGGTTACCGCACCGCAGGTCGCGTGCATGATCAGGGGGGGTCGTCCGGTTTTCCGGGCGACGCCCCTTTGTCATTTTGGGCTGTTCCCTCCCTTTGGAACGGATGTCGGATGGTGGAATTCCCCGGGGCGGTCTGCCGATCATGTCGCAGCGCAGTATGGGTATCCGGGCAATGGGGGTGTCCATCTCTGGCCGGGTCTATTCCCAGCGCGGGAGTGGCAGCATCGACAGCCGTTTGTCTGCCATTGCGCCATAATTGTGCCGGCCCCGGGCATTAGGATGGCGGTTGTGTTTCGGCATCGCCTGACGGCATCGAGTGTTGGCTTCGGGTGTTCGCTTCGCTAGGCTCCTGCCGGAACCACCCCTGGGGGTCCTTGCCCAGGGCCGCCCCCCACGATGCAGACTTCCCCATGACCGTGCACCATCCGATCGCCCAGCCCCCCCGTATCCGCCGGCCCCGGTTTCGTCATCTGCTGACGATGCTGCCCCTGGCCGCCCTTCTGTTGCCCGGCCTGGCTGCGGCCCAGAGCGGTGACATGCGGGAGCTGATCAACCGCTTGAACCGGCTGGAGACAGAGGTGCAGACCCTGAACCAGCAGGTTTTCCGCGGCGGCGGGGGGGGCCGCCCCGCGCCCGGGGGTCAGGCGGGAACCGTCCCCTCCTCCGTCGCCGGGGAGTTCGAGGTCCGCCTGCAGCGGCTGGAAACCGACGTCCGCACGATGACGGGCCGGTATGAGGAATCAACCTTCCAGATCGGCCAGTTGCGGGAGCAGATGGAGCGGCTGGCAAGCGATATCGAGTTCCGTCTGGGTCAACTGGAACAGCGCGGCGGCGCTACCGGTGGCGGCGCTACCGGTGGCGGGGTGGCGGGTGGCGGGGCTGCCGGGGGCGGTGCGCCCGAGTCCCCTGGTTTGCCGGTGGCCGGCGCAGGGTCGGCGGCGGCCGGTACGGGGGGGGCCACGGGCGCACCGGTCGGAATTGGAACAGCACCCCGCGGCGAAGAACTGCCGCCACTGGCATCGGCGGAGGAGGGATCGGCGCAATCGGTGCCATCCGCCCTGCCCGGGGGGGACCCGCAGCAGCAGTATGATTATGCCTTCGGGCTCCTGCGGCAGCAGAACTACGCGGCCGCCCATGACGCCTTCGCCCAGTTCCTGTCGCAGAACAAGGGCCACCAGCTCTCCGCCAACGCCCAGTACTGGCTGGCGGAGACGCTGTATGTTCGAAACATGTTCAAGGAGGCGGCCCTGGCCTTCGGGGAGGGCTACCAGTCCTTCCCCCGGAGCAGCAAGGCCC
This sequence comes from Pseudomonadota bacterium, assembly GCA_046045995.1. Classification (GTDB taxonomy): domain Bacteria; phylum Pseudomonadota; class Alphaproteobacteria; order Azospirillales; family Azospirillaceae; genus Indioceanicola. The sequence goes on from JBJOKR010000233.1 coordinate 4,782, forward strand.
CGGACAACCTGCTGAAGCTGGCCATGTCCCTGGCCAACATCAACAATCGCCCCGACGCCTGTCTTGCCCTGCGGCAGCTTCAGTCGGAGTACCGCGATGCGCCGACCACCATCCGGCGACGGGCGGAGCAGGAAAGCGCCCGTCTGCGCTGTACCTGAGGGCACGATGGCGGGGCTGGGGCCGCTGACGGCGGGGGAGATGGCGGCCCTGATGGCGCCGCTCGGCCCGTTCGAACCGGCCCCGCGGATCGCCGTCGCCCTGTCGGGCGGGCCGGACAGCATGGCGCTCGCCCTTCTGCTTCATGAGTGGGCCAGGGCCCAGGGCGGGGGCATCACCACCCTGACCGTCGATCACGGCCTGCGCCCCGGCAGTGCGGCGGAGGCGGGGCAGGTGGCCGCCTGGATGCGGACGCGCGGCATTCCCCATCATATCCTGACCTGGACCGGGCAGAAGCCCGCCACCGGGGTGCAGGAGGCGGCGCGGCGGGCGCGCTATGACCTGCTGACCGACTGGTGCCGCCGGAGCGGGATCCTGCACCTGGCTTTGGGCCACCAGCGGGATGACCAGGCCGAAACCGTGGCCCTTCGCCGGATTGCGCGCAGCGGCCCCGACGGCCTGGCGGCCATGGCCGCCATACGGGAACTGACCGATCTGCGCCTGATCCGGCCGCTGCTCGGGATTCCGCGGGCCCGGCTGGCCGCCACCTGTGAGGCTGCGGGCCAAGCCCATGTCACCGACCCGTCCAACCAGGACCCGCGCCATGCCCGCGTTCGCACCCGTGACACCCTGACAGACGGAGATCGGCAGCGTCTGGCGCGGGAGGCGGGGGAGGCGGGTCACGCCCGGGCCGCGGCGGAAACGCGGCTGGCCCGCACCCTGGCCGACCACGCCACCTTCCATGCGGAGGGGTGGGTCGAGCTTGCGGCGGGGGTGGTCGAGGTCTTGCCGGCGGAAGAGGGGATGCGCCTGCTGGTCCGGCTGATCGGCGCCGTATCCGGCCAGCCCTATCCACCCCGGCTGGAGCGGGTGGATAGGACCTTGACCCGCCTGCGCGCCGGGGTCGGCGGGCGGTTCAGCCTGGGCGGCTGCCTGGTGGAGGCGGGGAGGCAGACCATGCGCCTGATGCGGGAGCCGGCCGCCGTGGCCCCACCCGTCACCATCGGTCCGGGCGGGACCGGCATCTGGGACGGGCGGTTCCGCCTGACCTCGCCAGGGGATTTCACCGTCACCCTGGGTGCCTTGGGGCCGGGGATGCCGGTGCCTGACCTGGGGCAGGAAGGGCGGCGGCTGTATGCCCGGCTGCCCGCGGCGGTGCGCCGCACCCTTCCCTGCATACGGGGGCCCTGCGTGCGGCGGGAGGACAGCATCCTCCACATCCCCCATCTGAGCTATGTCGGTCCGGACGGCCCTCCCGTAAGCTACGATATTGTGGCTCCGGTGTCGGTACCGGCGGTCATGGTACGGTTCTCTGTTGTCATGCCCGCGGAAGGGATTATCTAATGGGAAGATGCCGTCCGCTCCTCCATAATCCGACCGCATGTCGTTCGAGGCGCGGCGGAGCTCCGGGCCCGGGGGCCAGTCCGCCCGCGGGGCGGTCCATGAAAGGTTTGTGACGTGAACAATTTCGGCAAGAACCTGGCGCTCTGGATCATCATCGGGCTGCTTCTGGTGGCCCTGTTCAACCTGTTCCAGACGTCGTCCAACCGCGTGTCGCAGACCGGCCAGCAGATCCCGTACAGCCAGCTGCTGGACGAGGTCGACCGCGGATCGGTCTCCGACGTCACCATCAAGGGCAACCAGATCTCCGGCCACTACAGCAATGGAGCG
>JBJOKR010000234.1:0-6601 GCA_046045995.1 Pseudomonadota bacterium
CTGCCGGGCGATGACGGCGCCGATCTGGTGCCGGTGCCGACCCCGGAAGGCAAGACGCCCAGCCTGTCCTCCATCTACGCCCTGGGCAAGCATGTGCAGGAGCGTCAATGCCTGCTGATCGGGCAGGCCTACGGCATCCCGACGACGGCGCTGCGCTTCTTCAACGTCTATGGCTCCCGCCAGGCCCTGTCCAACCCCTATACCGGGGTGATGGCGATCTTCGCCTCCCGTCTGCTGAACGGCCGCCGCCCGGCGGTGTTCGAGGATGGGCGCCAGTTGCGGGATTTCGTCCATGTGGCCGATGTGGCCCGGGCCTGCCGGCTGGCCCTGGACCGGCCCGCCGCGGCGGGGGAGGTGATGAATATCGGCAGCGGGCGCGCCGTCTCCATCCTGGACCTGGCGCGTGGGCTTGCCCGTATCCTGGGCCGCCCCGACCTGGAGCCGGAGGTGACGGGCCGCTACCGCGTGGGCGACATCCGCCATTGCTTCGCCGATCTGGGCAAGGCCCGCACCCTGCTGGGCTATGAGCCGCAGGTGGACCTGGATCAGGGGATGCAGGGCCTGTCCGATTGGCTGGCGGGGCAGGTCTGTGAGGATCGGCTGGACCATGCCGCCGCCGAACTGGCCCGCCGCGGCCTCACCGTCCAGGGGTTGGCGGTATGAGGGACGGTGAAGCCCCCGCCGCGGCGACCGGCGGCCCCGATCCGCGCCCGGTCCTGATCACCGGCGGGGCCGGGTTCATCGGCACCAACATCGCCGACCGCCTGGCCCGGGCCGGCCGGCGGGTCCGGATCTATGACAGCCTGTCCCGGCCGGGGGTGGAGCGGAACCTGGCCTGGCTGCGGGCGCAGCACGGCGACCGTGTGGACGTGGTGACCGCGGATATCCGGGATGCCGGGGCGCTGGGCCGCGCCGTGGCAGGCAGCGGGAGCGTTTTCCATCTGGCGGCCCAGGTGGCCGTCACCACCAGCCTTGCCGATCCCATGACGGATTTCGAGGTGAACGCGCTCGGCACCCTGCGGCTGCTGGAGGCCGTGCGGGCCCAGCCGGTGCCGCCCCCCCTGGTCTTCGCCTCCACCAACAAGGTCTACGGCGCCCTGGGCGATCTGGACCTGCGGGAGGGGGCGGATGGGTACCGGCCGGTGGAGGCATCCCGTGCGCCCGGCATCACCGCGCGGGGGGTGGGGGAGGATCGGCCGCTGGATTTCCACAGCCCCTATGGCTGCTCCAAGGGGGCGGCGGACCAGTATGTGCTGGATTACGCCCGCAGCTACGGCCTGCCCGCCACCGTCCTGCGGATGAGTTGCATCTACGGCCCCCACCAACGGGGGACGGAGGATCAGGGCTGGGTCGCCCATTTCCTGATCGCCGCCCGGGCGGGCCGCCCCATCACCCTGTACGGCACCGGGCGTCAGGTGCGCGATGTGCTGCATGCCGATGACCTGGTGGATGCCTGGCTGCGGGCGGAGGCGGCGATCGACCGCCTGGCGGGCCGGGCCTTCAACATCGGCGGCGGCATCGCCAATGCCGTCAGCCTGCGCGGGGTGCTGGACCGCATCGCCGACCTGACCGGCACCGTCCCGATCCTGCGCCACGGGCCCTGGCGGACGGGGGATCAGCCCTGGTACGTGGCCGATACCAGCCGCTTCCAGGCGGCCACAGGCTGGGCCCCCACCATCACCGCCGCGGACGGCATCGCCCGCCTGCACCACTGGCTGGCAGCGGCGGAGGGGCAGGAAGCGGCACCTTCCCCCGCCGCCGTCCTCACCTTCCCGTCCTGAAAGGAGGTTCCGGATGCGCATCGCCCTGGTCAATCCGCCCTGGAGCTTCGACGGGTCCATCTATTTCGGCTGCCGGGAGCCGCATCTGCCCCTGGAATACGGCTATGCCAAGGCCCTGCTGGCGCAGGCGGGGCATGAGGTGGCGATCTTCGACGCCCATCTGCTGGGCTGGTCGGCGTCAATGCTGCACCGGCAGGTCGCCGCCTTCGCCCCCGCCATGACGGTGGTGACCACGGCGCCCAGCTATCTGTTCTGGCGCTGCCCGCCGCCGGAGCTGCGCGTCCCCCAGGCGACGATCCGGGACCTGCGCCCCATCGGCGGGCTGATGGTCGGGATCGGCCCCCATCCGTCCACCACGCCGCGCGCGGCCCTGCGCAAGCTGGGGGCGGATGTGGTGGTGATGGGGGAGGCGGAGGAGATCCTGGTCCGCCTGGCCGCAGGCGAGGATGCATCCGCCATCCCCGCCATCGCCTGGACCGGGGGGGATGGGACAATCCGGGTGCAGGGGGGGCCCCATGCTGGGCGTTTCACCGATCTGGCCGCGCTGGAATGGCCCGATGACTGGATCCGCCGCCACACCCATCACCACCACCGCTTCGACGCCGTCCCCTGCGGCCCGGGGGCGGAGGTGGAGGCAAGCCGCGGCTGCCCCTATCACTGCACCTTCTGCGCCAAGGAGAATTTCCGCGATTCCTACCGCCGCCGCCCCGTGCCGGTGGTGATGGCGGAGATCGACCGCCTGATCGGCCAGGGGGTGGAATACGTCTATTTCATCGATGAGATCTTCCTGCCCGACCGGTCCCTGCTGGAGGCACTGGCGAACCGCCCCGTCGCCTTCGGCATGCAGACCCGGATCGACCTGTGGAAGCCGGAGATGCTGGAACTGCTGGGCCGCGCCGGCTGTGTCTCCATCGAGGCGGGCGTGGAAAGCCTGACGCCGGAGGGGCGGCAGGCCCTGGACAAGAAATGCCGCATGGGGACGGAGGAACTGACCGATCGGCTGATCCTGGCCCGGCGCCATGTCCCCTTCGTCCAGGCGAACCTGATCGATGCGGGCAGCGATGACCAGGCCGTGGTCCAGGCCTGGCGGGCGCGGCTGCGCGACCACGGGGTCTGGGCCAATGATCCGGTACCCCTGTTCCCCTATCCCGGATCGCCCGATTACCGCCGGCTTTGGGGCCTGCCCGATGACCGGGCGTGGGAGCGGGCGCTGGACCATTACCTGAGCCGCCACCCGCATCTGTCCGACCTTCAGGACACGGCCCCGCGACGCCTGTGTGAGCTGGAGGTGGCCCGTGTCTGACCGGAACCGGGAGCGGACGGGGCTGCACCTGCTGATGACGGCCGATTGCCTGGGCGGTGTCTGGGACCATGCCCTGACCCTGGCGGGGGAGCTTGGGCGGCGTGGGCACCGGGTGGATCTGGCCGTGCTGGGCGGGCCCCTGGCGGCGGATCAGCGGGACCGGGCCGCATCGGTTCCCGGCCTGACCCTGTTCGACAGTGTCTGGGGCCTGGAATGGATGCCTGATCGCGGCGATGACGTGGCGGCCAGCGGTGACTGGCTGCTGCGGCTGGAGCAGGAGCGGCAGCCCGATCTGGTGCATGTGAATGGCTATGCCCATGCCGCCTTGGCCTTCCGGGCACCGGTCCTGTGTGCAGCCCATTCCTGCGTCGTCGGCTGGTTCGCCGCCGTCCGCGGCGCGGAACCGCCCGCCGCCTTTGACAGCTACCGCGACGGGGTGGAGGCGGGGCTGGCAGCGGCCGGTCTGGTCGTCGCCCCCAGCCGGGCCATGGCGGCGGAGCTTGCCTTCCACCACGGCCATGGCGGGCCGGTGACCGTCATCCCCAACGGGGTGGACCCCCAGGGCCACCGGGTCGGGCCCAAGGATCTGCATGTCCTGTCGGCCGGCCGGGTCTGGGACGCGGCGAAGAACATGCACAGCCTGGACGCGGTCGCACCGGGCCTGGCCGCCCCCGTCCTGGTGGCGGGGGAGGGGTGCGGGCCCGACGGGGTGGGTGCCCGGCTGACCCATGCCCGGGCGCTGGGCCGGCTGCCGGCGGAGGCGATGCGGGAGGCCTATGCCCGGGCGTCGGTCTTCTGCTTGCCGGCCTTGTACGAACCCTTCGGGATTGCCGCCCTGGAAGCCGCCCTGTCCGGCTGCGCCCTGGTGCTGGGCGACATCCCCAGCCAACGGGAGCTGTGGGGGGAGGCGGCACTTCTGGTCCCGCCCGGTGACGGGGAAGCGTTGCGCCGGGCCCTGAACGGGCTTCTGTGCGATCCCGGTCGCCGGGCCGATCTTGCCGCCGCCGCCGCCATCCGGGCCCGCCGCTACACCGCATCGGCCATGGCCGACGGCTATCTGGATGCCTATGCGACCCTTATGTCCGGGCGCGGCCGGTCGGATGCGGTGGCGGCCTGAGCTTGTTTCGTCGGGACCGTTGGGGAGCCCCATGCGCTTCGTCTTCTTCGTCCATTCCCTTTTGTCCGACTGGAACCACGGCAACGCCCATTTCCTGCGCGGTCTGGTGCGGGAGCTGCAGAACCGCGGGCATGGGGTGCGGGTGATGGAACCGGCGGGGGGGTGGAGCCGCACCAACCTTCTGGCCGAACCGGACGGACCCGGGCTGATGGGGGAGATCGCGGAAACCTTCCCCGACCTGTCCGCCACCCTGTACGGGGTGGCGGGCGAGGATCGGGAGGCGATGCTGGATGCCGCCCTGGACGGGGCGGATGTGGTGGTCGTCCATGAATGGACGGACCCGGACCTGGTCGCCGCCATCGGCCGACGCCGGGCAGCGGGGGGGCGGTTCCGCCTGCTGTTCCATGACACCCACCACCGCAGTGTCACCCGCCCCGCGGAGATGGCGGGGTACGACCTGTCCGCCTTCGACGGGGTCCTGGCCTTCGGGGAGGCGGTACGGGAGCGCTACCTGGCCGAAGGCTGGGCCAGCCGGGTCTGGACCTTCCATGAGGCGGCGGATACCAGCCTGTTCCAGCCCCTGCCGAATGTCCCACGGGTGCGCGATCTGGTCTGGATCGGCAATTGGGGCGATGGGGAGCGGACGGCGGAGCTTCAGGCCTATCTGCTGGACCCGGTGCGGGACCTGGCCCTAACGGCCGATGTCTGGGGCGTGCGGTACCCGGACGCGGCGCGCCAAGCCCTGGCGGCAAGCGGGGCGCGGTATCGCGGCTGGTTGCCCAACCACCGGGTTCCCGCCACCTTCGCCGCGGCGCGGCTGACCGTCCATGTTCCCCGGCGGCCCTATGCGCAAGCCCTGCCGGGCATCCCCACCATCCGGGTGTTCGAGGCTTTGGCCTGCGGCATCCCCCTGATCTCCGCCCCCTGGGAGGATCGGGAGGGACTGTTCCGCCCGGGGCGGGATTTCCGCATGGCATCCGATCCCGCCGCCATGGCAGCCGCCATCCGCGACCTACTGCACGATCCCGACGCGGCCGCGGAGCAGGTACGTTCCGGCCTCGAAACGATCCTTTCCCGGCATACCTGCGCCCATCGGGTGGACCAGTTGCTGGCCATCTGCGGGGAGTTGGCGGCACCCGGATCCTTCCTTCCCCTGGCGGAGGTTTCCTGAGCAATGGACATCGCCTTCTACGGATCAAGCCTGGTCAGCGCCTACTGGAACGGGGCGGCCACCTATTACCGGGGCATCATCAAGGCGCTGGCCGCCCGCGGCCACCGCATCACCTTCTACGAACCCGATGCCTTCGACCGGCAGAAGCATCGGGACCTGCCCACCGATCCCGATTGGGCGACGGTGGTGGTGTATGAGGCGACACCCCGCGGGGTGGCCGCGGCGGTGCGGGCGGGGCAGGGGGCGGATGTCCTGGTGAAGGCCAGCGGTGTCGGTGTCTTCGATAGCTGGCTGGAAGCGGCCGTGCTTTCCGCCCGGCGCCCCGGTGGCCGTGCCGTCTTCTGGGATGTGGATGCGCCCGCCACCCTGGACCGGATGGCGGCGAACCAGGCCGATCCCTTCCGCCCCCTGGTGCCCGGCTATGATGCGGTGCTGACCTATGGCGGGGGCGATCCGGTTGTCCGGGCCTATGGTCGCTACGGCGCCCGTATCTGTGTCCCGGTCTATAACGCCGTCGATCCCGACACCCACCATCCGGCTCTGCCGGACGATCGATTCGCCTGCGATCTTGCATTTCTGGGCAACCGCCTGCCGGATCGGGAGGCGCGGGTGGAAGCCTTCTTCCTGGAAGCCGCGGCCCGCTGCCCCGACCACCGCTTCCTGATCGGCGGGGCGGGGTGGGGGGACAAGCCAATGCCCGCCAATGTGCGGAACCTGGGCCATGTCTACACGGCCGATCACAACGCCCTGAACTGCACCGCACGGGCCGTGCTGAACATCAGCCGGGACAGCATGGCCCGCACCGGCTTTTCCCCCGCCACCCGTGTGTTCGAAGCGGCGGGGGCGGGGGCCTGCCTGATCACCGATGCGTGGGAGGGGCTGGAATCCTTCCTGGAGCCGGGGCGGGAGGTTCTGGTGGCCCGGGACGGGGCGGAGGTGGCGGCCCATCTGCGGGACCTGACGCCTGACCGTGCCGCCGACATCGGCCGCGCCGCGCGGGCCCGGGTATTGGCGGAGCATACCTATGCCCAGCGCGCGGCGCAGGTGGAAGACGTGCTGACCGCCTTGCGGAACGGCCTGCCCACCCCGGTGGCGGCGGGAGCGGCGGCGGCAGCGGACCCGGATCGGGTGCGGGCATGAGCGCGGGGCCAAACGGGGCGGGACTTGATATTGTCATCCTGGGCCTGTCCATCACCTCAAGCTGGGGCAACGGTCATGCCACCACCTAT
>JBJOKR010000235.1:0-6552 GCA_046045995.1 Pseudomonadota bacterium
TCCTCCAGCCACGCCATCGCCACGCCCTCCCACCAAATCCGACACCAACCGAATCACGCAAGCACCAGATTGGCAAGAGCACTCAAGATGTGTGCATCCCGTAGCCCTGAGGGAGAGGGAGGGGCCCATTGCGCACGCAATGGGAGGGTGAGGGGCGGGAGGGTGAGGGGCGGGAGGGTGAGGGGCGGGAGGGTGAGGGGCGGGAGGGTGAGGGGCTGCGCGAGAAGCGCGAAGGCAACACCCCTCACCCTCCCATCCTTCGCTGCGCTGCGGACGGGTCCCTCCCTCTCCCTCAAGGGGAGAGGCGGTTTGGCACCGCCCGATGGGCGACCACGGTGCCTCGCCGCCGGAGCTGACCCCTCACATCCGGAACACGCCGAAAGTGGTCTTCGGGATCGGTGCGTTCAGGCTGGCGGACAGGGAAAGGCCAAGCACGGTGCGGGTTTCGGCGGGGTCGATGATGCCGTCGTCCCACAGCCGGGCGCTGGCGTAATAGGGATGGCCCTGTTCCTCATACTGGGCGCGGATGGGGGCCTTGAAGCCCTCCTCCTCCTCCGCGGACCAGGTGCCGCCGCGCCCCTCGATCCCGTCGCGCTTCACGGTGGCCAGCACATTGGCGGCCTGCTCCCCGCCCATCACGCTGATCCGGGCGTTCGGCCACATGTACAGCATGCGCGGGCCATAGGCGCGGCCGCACATGCCGTAATTGCCGGCCCCGAAGCTGCCGCCGATGATCACGGTGAATTTGGGCACCGACGCACAGGCCACCGCCGTCACCAGCTTGGCCCCGTCGCGGGCGATGCCGGCATTCTCATACTTCCGGCCCACCATGAAGCCGGTGATGTTCTGCAGGAAGACCAGCGGAATGCCGCGCTGGCAGCACAGCTCCACGAAATGGGCGCCCTTCAGGGCCGATTCACCGAACAGGATGCCGTTATTGGCGATGATACCGACGGGATAGCCCCAGAGATGGGCGAAGCCGCAGACCAGCGTGGTGCCGTAGCGGGCCTTGAACTCCTCGAACTCGCTGGCGTCCACGATCCGGGCGATGATCTCCCGCACGTCGAAGGGCTTGCGCGCGTCGGTGGGGATGATGCCGTAGATCTCTTCGGCCGGGAATTTCGGCTCCTCCGGCGGGCGGAGCGCCAGGGTCGGCGCCTTGGTGCGGTTCAGGGTGCCGACGATGCGGCGCACGATGGCCAGGGCGTGGCGGTCATCGGTGGCGAAATGGTCGGCCACACCGCTGATGCGGGTATGCACATCGGCCCCGCCCAGATCCTCCGCACTCACCACCTCCCCCGTCGCGGCCTTCACCAGGGGGGGGCCGCCCAGGAAGATGGTGCCCTGGTCCTTCACGATGATCGATTCGTCCGCCATGGCGGGTACATAGGCCCCGCCGGCGGTGCAGCTTCCCATCACCGCGGCGATCTGGGGGATGCCGGCGGCGGACAGGGTGGCCTGGTTGTAGAAGATGCGGCCGAAATGTTCCTTGTCGGGGAAGACCTCATCCTGGTTGGGCAGGTTGGCCCCGCCCGAATCGACCAGATAGATGCAGGGCAGGTTGTTCTCCCGCGCGATCTCCTGGGCGCGCAGGTGCTTCTTCACGGTCAGGGGGTAATAGGTGCCGCCCTTCACCGTGGCGTCATTGGCGACGATGACGCATTCGGTGCCCGCCACCCGGCCGATGCCGGTCAGGATGCCCGCGGCCGGCACATCGTCGGCATAGACCTTGTGGGCGGCCAGCTGGCTGAATTCCAGATAGGGGCTGCCCGGGTCCAGCAGGGTGCGCACCCGGTCCCGGGGCAGCAGCTTGCCGCGGGCGGTATGCCTGGCCCGGGCCTGCTCGCCCCCGCCCTGCTTGATGCGGGCGACGGTGGATGTCAGGTCCGCCACCTGCTCCCGCATGGCCTCGGCATTCTCGGCGAAGGCGGGGCTGCGGGTATCGATGGCGCTGGTCAGCACGGGCATGGTCTTCCCCCCAATCGTGTCCCGGGCCGGATGGGTCCGGGGCCGGGCTGTCCGGGTCGCGGCCGGATCGTCTCGTTTGAAACGGCGCCACTCTGCCCCGTCCCCCCGCCCGGGGCAAGCGGGGCGCTTCGCCGATGGGCGGGGGGCGTGTATGACCGGGGAAGGATACAGCTTCCCCCCTATCGACTTTGCCCGGATCGCCCATGGCCCGCCCCGATGTCTATGCCCGTTCCACCGGCCTGCCGGTCACCCGCCCCGGCCTGGCCGCCGACCTGGCGGAGCTGGGGGTGCGGCCGGGGATGGTGCTGCTGGTGCATTGCAGCCTGTCCGCCCTGGGCTGGGTCGTGGGCGGGGCGCAGACGGTCATCGCCGCCCTGGGCGATGTGCTGGGGCAGGATGGCACGCTGGTCATGCCCACCCACACGCCCGACCTGTCCGATCCGGAGGATTGGCAGAATCCGCCGGTCCCGCCCGACTGGTGGCCCATCATCCGGACGGAGATGCCGGCCTTCGACCCCGCCACCACGCCCAGCGCCCATATGGGGGCGGTGGCGGAGATGTTCCGGTCCCTGCCCGGTGTCCGGCGCAGCCGCCACCCCCAGGTCAGCTTCTGCGCGCGGGGGCCCAAGGCCGGGGCGGTGCTGGCGGGCCACGGCCTGGCCTACGGCCTGGGGGAGCGCTCACCCCTGGCGCGGCTCTACGATCGGGGGGGCCATGTGCTGCTGCTGGGCTGCGGGCACATCACCAATACCAGCCTGCATCTGGCGGAATACCGGGCCGACTGGCCGGGCAAGGGCACGGTCCGCAACGGGGCCCCGGTGCTGGGCCGCGGCGGGGTGCGGCGCTGGGTGACCTTCCCGGATGTGGACCTGACCAATGACGATTTCCCCGCCATCGGCCGGGATTTCGAAGCGGTCAGCGCCCAGGCAAGGGTCGGCCCCGCGGGCTACGGCACGGCCCGGCTGCTGCCCATCCGGCCGATGGTGGATTTCGCCGCCGGCTGGATCGACCGCTATCGCCGGTAGGGGGGAGGACCGACATGACCCGCGCCGCCTGCCCCCCGCCCCTGTCACTCGCGCCCCTGTCACTCGCGCAGGGTGGGGAAGGCGATGACGTCGCGGATGCTGGGGCTGTCGGTCAGCAGCATGACCAGACGGTCGATGCCGATGCCCAGCCCCCCGGTCGGCGGCAGGCCCACTTCCAGGGCGGTGAGGAAATCCTCATCCATCCGCATGGCCTCGTCATCCCCGGCCTCCCGCGCGGCCAGTTGCGCCTCGAATCGGCGGCGCTGGTCGCGGGGGTCGGCCAGCTCGCTGAAGCCGTTGGCCACTTCCCAGCCGTTCACATACAGCTCGAACCGGTCGGCCAGGCGCGGATCATCGTCCGACGCACGGGCCAGGGGCGAGATATCCAGCGGCAGGCGGGTGACGAAGGTCGGCTGGACCAGGCTGTGCTCCACCTTCTCCCCGAAGGCCCATTCCACCGCGTGGCCCCAGCTGCGCGGCCGCGACGGGCCGGAGGCGGGGGCGCCCAGGGCGACGACGGCGGCGATGGCCGCCTCCCCGTCCAGGGCCAGGAAGTCGATCCCGGTCGCTTCCCCCGCCAGGACATGCATGGGCACCTCCCGGAAGGGCGCGCCGAAATCGATGACCCGGTCGCCGAAGGGCGCCTTGCCCTCCCCATGGCCGGCGACCGCCGCGGCAGCACGCAGCAGCCGCTCGGTCAGGCGCATCATCGCCGTCCCATCAGCATAGGCGCGATAGGCTTCCAGCGTTGTGAATTCCGGATTGTGGCGGGTGGACAGCCCCTCATTGCGGAAGCAGCGGTTCACCTCGAACACCCGCTCGAACCCGCCGACCACCAGCCGCTTCAGGTGCAGCTCCGGCGCGATGCGCAGGTGCATTTCCTGGTCGAGCGCATTGTGGTGGGTCTTGAACGGCCGGGCCGACGCGCCGCCGGGAATACCGTGCAGCATCGGCGTCTCCACCTCCATGTACCCCTCCGCCTCCATGGTGCGGCGGATGGTGGAGACGATGGCGGAGCGGGTGCGCAGCGTCGTCACCGTCTTCGGCGTCGACAGCATGTCCAGATAGCGCTGGCGGTAGCGGGTATCCGTGTCCTGAAGCCCGGACCAGCTGTCGGGCAGCGGGTGCAGGTTGGCGGACAGCAGGCGGATGGACCGCACCGCCACCGACAGCTCCCCGCGCGGGGTGCGGCGGACATAGCCCCGCGCCTCCACGATGTCGCCGATGTACAGGCGCGCGACCAGGTCCAGCCCAGCCGCATCCAGATTGTCCTTGTGGCTGAACAGCTGGATGCGCCCGCTTTCATCGTGAAGGTCGGCGAACATGCCGGAATTGCGGATGGCGCGAATGCGGCCGCACACGGTCACCGACGTTTCCGTCAGCTCTGTGCCGGGGGCCAGATCGGCATGGGTCTGGTGCAGGACGGCGGCCGGAACCCGGACAGGGTCGGCCCCGGCGGGGAAGGCCATGATGCCCTGGTCCTCCAGGGCGGCAAGACGGGCGCGGCGGGCCTCGAACACATCGGCAAGGCCAGTGGCCGATACAGGGGTGGCGGAAGCGGGGGTCGTCATCGGGGATCGTATCTCTGCACGGGGAGCACGGGACGGATGGACACTTGCCGAGCGGGCACAGCCCCACCATCGGCGGGTGGGGTCACGCCGCTCCGCCACGCTTTCGTTTGCAACGGATGTCGACACACCCGGTCGGGCCGATCATCGCAGGCACACCTCTGCCGTTCGCAGAAATGCATCTATGGGGCCGGGCCGGGGGGTGTCAAGAAGGCCCCCCGCATGGCACCCCCCCACTTGGTTCCCGGGGCGACGGCCCTGGAGTCAGGCGGCGGCGGTCATGCCGGGGCGACCTGCCAGATGCAGAAAGGTGGCGGCGACCAGACCGGCCACCTCCGTCGGCGGAAGGGCGCGGAAATGGTGCCAGGCGGCGGCCGGATCGTCCCCGCCGCGGCTGTGCACGGCGGCGGCCAGCAAATCGTCCACCTCCAGCGCGCCGGCGATGCGCAGATGCGGCCGGGCGCGCAGCACTTCCGACACGGCCCACAGGGTTTCCACCGTCAGCTGGCGGTACAGCGGGTCGGCGATGCGGTCCAGCCGCGCCTCCACCTCATGGGCGAAGTCCCGTTCGTCCGGCGTGGCATCGGCGCGCAGGCGGACGGAATCCAGCCGGTGGGTGGGTTCCGCGGGGTCGGCGATGATCAGGGCATCGCAATGGTGCAGCACATCCCAGACCCGGGCGAAGAAATCCGGCGGAAGGGGCAGCAGCGTGCCGGAGACATCGCGCCACGCCTCCCAGTCGCTGCCTTCCGCCAGCATGCGGGCGGACCATCCGGCCTCATCCGCCTCCAACCCGAAGACAGGCCCGTCATCCATCCGCGCCAGCACGGGCAGGCAGAATTCCCCGGTCATGCCGGGGCAGCCGGTGACCAGGCGGCGCAGGCGGGTGGCCACGGCATGGGGGCTCATGGCGGCCAGCAGGGCATGGGCCTCCCCCGCCGTCACCGGCCGCTCCCGCTGAAGGTTGCGGACCAGAAGGTCCAGCATGTCCAACGGGCGCATGGAATGGCAGGCGCGGAACAGGTCGGGGCTGGCCTTGATCACCGTGCCGCAGAACAGCACCATCTCCTCCGCCAGCATGGCCCGGCAGGGATCGCCCATGGCCTCGCACCCGGCACCGTGCCCGGCAGCCGCTTCGGGTCCCTGGACGGCGGTCGCGGTGCGCAGGCGGCGGATCACCTCCCCATTGTCCACAGGTGTGGTGACGATGGCGTCGGCGGCCCGGGCGGGCCCCAGGACCAGGCGCTTCTGGCGCACCACCATCTCCTTCACCGCGTCCTGCAACCGCTCATCATGGCGGTCCAGGCGGTGGGCCAGACGGCGCACCTGCTCCCAATCGCCCTGGCGGCCGGCACTGCGGTACAGCAGGTCGATCTGCTCCTCCGCGCTCAGGTCCGGGCGGTCCAGGGCCGCCGTCTCCAGCACCACCTCCTCCCAGTCGGCCAGGGTCAGCGGGCGGGGGCGCGGCGCGTCGTCCAGGCTGACCGTATGGGCATCGGCGATGGCTGCCCCCAGGGTGGATGCCTGCACATGCAGGTCGGGCACCCGGCCCAGGGACAGGTCGGCCAGGGTCCGGGCCAGATCGTCGAACCCGGCGGACCAGGCCATGGCCCGGGTCACCGGCAGGACCAGGAGCGGGGCCTCCGCCCAGGTCCAGCTGCGGTTGACATAGGCGATCTCCGTCAGCAGGCGTTCGATCACCACACGCATATCGAAACCGAAATAGAACCCGTCCTCCCCCATGAAGGTGGGGATGAAGACGGCCGGGCGGCCGGACAGGCGGAAGGCCTGGGCCGTGATCAGGCTGCCCAGGCGACGGGGCGGCCGGCCGGTCAGGCCGAGGGCCGGGCACTGCCCCTGTGCTGCCAGAACCTCCGCCAGGAAGTCGGTGGCGCAGACGGCGACCGGCCCGTTCGGCTCCAGCCGCTGGGCGGCAACACCCTGGGCAGACAGGCGGCGGCGGATCTCCTCATCCTCCGCCAGGACGACCA
>JBJOKR010000236.1:0-6403 GCA_046045995.1 Pseudomonadota bacterium
GGGTGGCGGACACGGCGGGAATGGTGCTGATGGGCGGGGCGGATATCCCGGCCGACCCATCCGGTGGCGGCTACGGGGTGGTGGAGGCGGTGGTGACCGACACCTCCCCCCTGGTCGGCTGCACCCCGGCGGAGCTGCAGCTCCGCCGCCGCCACGGGGTGAACCTGCTGGCCATCGGCCGCCGCGACCGGACGGAAATCAGCCGCATCACGCGCACGCGCCTGCGCGCTGGCGACAAGCTGGTGCTGCAGGGCCGGCTGGACGGGATGGCGGATACCCTGGCCGGGCTGGGCCTGCTGCCCCTGGCGGAGCGGAACCTGCGCCTGGGCCAGCCGCGTCGGCTGGTGCTGCCCGCGGCGGTGACGGCGGCGGCCGTGGTGGTGGCGACGACGGGCCTGCTTCCGGTCAGCGTCACCTTCCTGGCGGCGGTGACGGTGCTGATCGTCAGCGGCGCCCTGCCCCTGCGGGAGGCCTATGCCGCGGTGGACTGGCCGATCCTGGTGCTGCTGGGGGCGCTGATCCCGGTCAGCGGGGCCTTGCAGACCAGCGGCGGCACCGCGCTGATCGCCGGGGGGCTGGCCTCCGGCATGGCGGGGTTGCCGCCCGCGGGTGCCCTGGCCCTGATCCTGGGGGCGACGATGCTGGTGACCCCGGTGCTGAACAACGCGGCCACCGTCCTGGTCATGGCGCCCATCGGGGTGGGGCTGGCGGGGCAGTTGGGATTGAACCCCGATGCCTTCCTGATGGCCGTGGCGGTGGGGGCGTCCTGCGACTTCCTCACCCCCATCGGCCATCAGTCCAACACCCTGGTGATGAGCCCGGCCGGGTATCGCTTCGGCGATTACTGGCGGCTGGGGCTGCCGGTGTCGCTGGTGGTGCTGGCCGTGGCCGTGCCCCTGATCACCATCGTCTGGCCGCTGCGCCAGGCGGTGGTGATCGGCTGAGGAGCGGCGGAGGTTGAGGGTCGGGAGCCAAGGGTCAGCCGGCTCCGCCGCCGCCGGTCGGGGTCGACCCCATGGCGGATGGGTTTTCGATCATCACCTCGATCCGGCGGTTCTGGAGGCGACCGGATTCCGTCCCGTTATCGGCGACAGGCACCGTGGGGCCGCGGCCAACGGTACGGATACGGGCCGGATCGACACCGCGGGAGACAAGAAGCCCGCGCACCGCATCCGCCCGCTGCTGGGACAATTCCATATTGTAGCCAGCATCGCCGGTGGCATCGGTGTGCCCCTCGATCACGATGGCGCGGTCGGGGTTCCGCCGGAGATATTCCGCCAAGGGGGAAAGGCGTTCCTGGTCCCCGGGGGAAATGGTGGCGGAATCCAGGTCGAAGGTGATGTCCCGCAGGGTGACCAGCAACCCCTGCTGGGTCTGGCGCTGCTCATAGGCGGCCAGTTGCTGGCGGGCCATGGCCAGCTCCTCCTCCTGCCGGCGCAGCATCTCCCCCCGCTCGGCCAGCATCGTCCCCTGACGGTCCGTGAGCAGGGTCTCCCGCGCTTCGCGGGTGGTCTTCGCCTCGGCCTCCGCGATGGCGGTGTCCAGGCGGGTGGCGGCCAGCTGGGTCAGCCGCGCCATCTCCACCGCCTCCGCCTCGCCAAGGCGGGCCTGGGCACGGGACAGGGTCTCCTCCGCCTCGCGGAACTGGACAGGCGCGTCGGCGGGCACCTGGTCGGCGCGGGCCTGCTGGAATCGCTGCTCCAGGGCGGCCAAAGGCGGGTAGGTCTCCGGCGCGGAAGCACAGGCGGCCAGCGCCAGCAGGGCCACCCCGGCCAGCAGCGGCCTGGGGTATCGCATCATCGGTCGGATCATCGTCTGTCCCCGGTAAGAAAGGCGGGAGGAAGGGCGGGTTCTGAAGTGCCGCGGCACGCGGCCTGAACCGTCAGCGGATGCCGCCGCCGGGGGCCGGCAGGGTACCGGGCGGCAGGTCGGTGGTTGTCCCAGGCGGGGTTCCAGGCGTGCTCCCCGGCGGGGTCCCTGGCCCAAGGGTCATGGGGTCCGTGCCGACGGGACCGGAGGGCGGCTGGCCGCTGCCGCCCGGGGCCAAGCTGTCGCGGCCGGCATCGAGACCACGGCGCATGTCGGTGGTCGCCTCCTGGGCCTGGGCAGCGTCGGCCCGCGCTTCCGCCAGACGCAGGGAAGCAAGCGCCTGTTCGGCATGGGACTGGGCGGCGGCGGCATTCTCCTCCCGCCACGCGGCTTCCGCCCGTTCAAGCGCGCTGCGCGCGTCCTGCATCTCCAGCGGCGCATAGCGGTTGACGGTCGCCGGGTCCGCATCCTGGATCGCCACCCGGGCGGCGGCCAGGTTCGGGGGCGGGTTTTCAGGGGTGGAGGAACAGGCGGCAAGGATGCCGACGGCAGCGACAAGCGTCGCGGCGTGGATGGATCTGCGGAACATGCCGGACCTCACGGATCGGAGTGGTGCATCCCCAACGGGACGGGGGCGGACAGGTTCCCCCTGCCCCGCCCGCGCCACCCCTGTCTCCTTATGCGCCGCACCCGGACACAGGGCTGGAATAGCGGACTTGCACCACCGCCCTTGCGCCCGGACTGCCGGCGGGGGGATCGTGGGGGGGTGAGGGAAGGCGGGGGGAGCGGGCAGCATGGCGGCGACGACGGCGGCGTCGGGAGGGGCGTCGGGCGGGGCGGCGGGCGGGGCGGGCAAGGCCGGGTCACTGGTCCTGCTGGCGGTGGCGGAGGTGCTGGCCCTGGGGCTTTGGTTTTCCGCCACCGCCGTGATCCCGGATCTGCGGGCGGAAACGGGGCTGTCGGCGGGCCAGGCCTCCCTGTTCACCAGCGCGGTGCAGGCGGGATTCGTGGCGGGAACCCTGGTCAGCGCCCTGCTGGCCCTGGCCGACCGCGTGGATCCGCGGCGCCTGTTCGCCCTGTCCGCCCTGGTCGCCGCCGGGGCCAATGCCGCCATCCTGGCGGTGGACCCGGCCGGGCCCGCGGTGCCGGCGCTGCGCTTCGTCACCGGCCTGTGCATGGCCGGGATCTATCCGGTGGGCATGCGCATTGCCGCCACTTGGGCCAGGCCGGGGCCGGGGGGCGATCTGGGGCTGCTGGTCGGGCTGCTGGTGGGTGCGCTCACCCTGGGTTCCGCCTCCCCCCATCTTGTCACATGGGCAGGCCAGGCCGGAGGCGGCGGCGGGGTGGACTGGCGCACGGCCATCGCCGCCACCTCCGCCGGGGCGGTGGTCGGGGCGGTGCTGATCCTCGCGGCGGGGCTGGGGCCAGGACTGGGGCCAGGACTGGGGCCCCGGCTGGTCCGGTCGCCGCTTGGCGGCATTGTCCTGCGCCCCGGGGCGGCCCTGACCGCCTTCCGGGACCCGGCCCTGAGACTGGCCAATCTGGGCTATCTGGGCCACATGTGGGAGCTGTATGCCTTCTGGGCGTGGCTGGCCCTGTTCCTGACGGCCAGCTTCACCGCCGCCGGGCTGCAGGGGGAGACGGCGGGGTCGGCGGCCCGGCTGGCCACCTTCGCTGCCATGGCGGCAGGGGCGTTGGGCTGCATCGCCGCCGGCGCCCTGGCCGACCGGATCGGCCGCACCGCCGTCACCGCCGGGGCCATGGCGGCCAGCGGTACCTGCGCCCTTCTGGCCGGATTGGTGTTCGGCGGGCCGCCCTGGCTGGTGCTGGTAGTAGTGATGGTCTGGGGTGTCACCGTCATCGCCGATTCGGCCCAGTTCTCCGCCAGCGTGGCCGAACTGGCGGACCGCAGCCTGACCGGCACCATGTTGACGGTCCAGACCTGCTGCGGCTTCCTGCTGACCCTGGTGTCCATCCACCTGGTCGGCTGGCTGGGGGAGGTTGCGGGATGGCGCTGGGCCTTCGCCGTGCTGGCCGTGGGCCCCGCCATCGGCGTGATCGCCATGCTGCGCCTGCGCCAGCGGCCGGAAGCGGTGAAGCTGGCCGGGGGGCGGCGTTAGGACGGGCGGCTCATGGGCCTATCACAAGCCTATCCGTCCAGCTTACCCATGGGGCGCATCCGGGTTGCCCATTTCGCGCGGATGGGGTCATAGTACCGGTGTAGCGGGGGGTATCGGGCGGGCGGGGGGCTGATCCGCCGGCAATCACCGGCCCACCCCGCGCCGCGACCAGGAGGAGCCCGACCCCATGCCGACGCCGCGACCCGGCCATACCCAGGCCACCCGACTGAAGTACGTCCTGCCTACCGCTGCCGCCACCACCGCCGCCCTGCTTCTGGGGGCCTGCACGGCCACCGGCGGCGGGTCCGCCGGCGGGTCCGCCACGGCATCAGCAGCCCCTGCCACAGCCCAGGTGGCGGAGGCAGCGCCCCGTGCCGACGGCCTGCGCAGCTACCAGGCCGCCCCCCTGGCGCAGATGACCGTTCCGCCCGATCCCGACGGCACGACCGAGCCGCGCGGCCAACGCCAGGGGGAGGTGATCTACGACCTGTCGGTCCAGTATGTGGAATCCCGTCTGTGGAACCCTGCGGCGGGCCGGTTCGATCCGGTGCGCCTGCGCGGCTACCGCGGCAGCGGCATGCCGCCGGGCGCCCCCCTTGTCTCCCCCCAGGTGGAGATCTATCCGGGGGAGACGCTGCGCATGAACTTCACCAACAACCTCCCGCCGGAGGAGGATTGCCTGACCCACCCGGCGGACATCAACACGCCGCATTGTTTCAACGGCACGAACATGCATACCCACGGGCTGTGGATCAACCCGGCGGGCAACAGCGACAACGTCCTGATCTCCATCAATCCGGGCGTGTCGTTCCAGTATGAATACAACATCCCCAGCGACCATCCGGCGGGCACCTTCTGGTACCACCCGCACCGCCACGGTTCCACCTCCATCCAGGTGTCCAGCGGCATGGCCGGCGCCCTGATCATCCGCGGTGTGCGCCAGCCGGAACCGGGCAAGCCGGGCGATCTGGACGTGCTGCTGCAGGCGACGGATACCCAGTCCTTCAAGGAGCGGGTGATGCTGCTCCAGCAGATCGCCTATGCCTGCGGGGTGGACGACAAGGGGACTGTCACCTGGGACTGCCCGGGCGATGCCCCGCGGACGATCGAGAGTTACAACCAGCTGGAGTTCCCGGCCTGGACCCAGTCCGGCCGCTTCACCAGCATCAACGGCGTGGTCCAGCCCCTGATCACGGAAACAGAGGCCGGGCAGATCGAGCGTTGGCGCCTGGTCCATGCGGGCAACGAGGATACGATCTCCCTGGAGATCCGGGCGCTGGCCCCCGGCAAGACCGTCACCGCGCTGATGGGCCTTTCCGCCGACAAGGCGGATGCCGCCATCGCGGAGGCATGCACCGGCGCCCCCGTTCCCTTCTACGCCGTTGCGTCGGACGGTCTGACCATGCCCCGGGCGGTGGAGACGGAAGTGGCGACCTTCCAGCCCGGCTACCGCTGGGACCTGCTGGTCACCCTGCCGGAGCAGGGGCTGTACTGCGTGATCGACACCTCCGCCCCGGCGGCGGGAACGGTGCCGGACAGCCGCGGCGACCGCCAACTCCTGGGTTTCGCCGCCGCCGTGGGCGGCAAGGCCGTGCCCGCGGGCAGGATGAAGGAGCATGTGCAGGCCGCCCTGATCAAGGCGGCGGACCGGAACATCACCAGTGTGCTGAAGCGCGATGTGATGGCGGGCCTGGAGGACGGCCTGAAGCTCGGCGCCTTCGTCTGGCACAAGGACATTTCCTTCGACGAAGTGGGCAAGAAGACCGGCCAATACGTGATGTTCGACATCACCAAGCAGGGCAAGTACCACATCAACGGCAAGTCCTATGATCCCGACACCGTGGACCGCACCC
The DNA here is from genome assembly GCA_046045995.1 of Pseudomonadota bacterium. GTDB lineage: Bacteria > Pseudomonadota > Alphaproteobacteria > Azospirillales > Azospirillaceae > Indioceanicola. The sequence goes on from JBJOKR010000236.1 coordinate 5,783, forward strand.
TGATCCTGGGCACGGCGGAACAGTGGCAATTGGAATCCCGCTTCGTCAGCCACCCCTTCCACATCCACGTCAACCCGTTCCAGATCATCGCGATCGAGGTGAACTACAACGGCACCTGGGTGGATGTGTCGGGCCCCGATGCGGTCGATGACTTCCAGTACGACAAGGCCACGAACACCATCGTCCGCGGCGGGCCGGTCGATCCCCAGTACCGCGGCCTGAAGGGGGCCTGGAAGGACACGATCCTGGTGAAGAGCCTGGCCCCCGGCCCCTCCGCCGACGGGGAGAAGTTCAGCTACCGCATCACCATGCGCACCCGCTACCAGCGCTATATCGGGGAGTTCGTGCTGCACTGCCATATCCTGGACCATGAGGACCAGGGCATGATGGAGAATGTGCAGATCGTCCTGCCCGACGGAAGGGGTGGTGCCAGCACGGGCAAGATGGGCATGGGCGGCCACCACCATTGACCGGTGGCCGTAACCGCGCCGCCGCGTAGGTCGTGTGTGGACGCCCCCCTGGATGCAAGTGGAATTTTGCCGATTTTTGGACATGGGGTCGGGTGCAGTCGTGTGTCCGGCCTCTGGGATGCGGCTGTGCCGCGGGCCATTATGGAATGCT
>JBJOKR010000237.1:0-6311 GCA_046045995.1 Pseudomonadota bacterium
ACCTCCGCCAAGGCGCGGAGTTCGGAGTTGGAGCCGAAGATCAGGTCCACGCGGGTGGCGGTCCACTTCAGGGCGCCGCTGGCGCGGTCCCGGCCTTCGAAGGCCACCGCATCCTCCCCCGTCGCGGCCCAGACCGTGTCCATGTCCAGCAGGTTGGTGAAGAAATCGGTGGACAGCGTGCCCGGCCGGTGGGTGAAGACGCCATGCGCCGCCCCGCCATGGTTGGCCCCCAGAACCCGCAGGCCGCCGACCAGCACCGTCATCTCCGGCGCGGTCAGGGTCAGCAGCTGGGCCCGGTCCACCAGCGCCTCCTCCGGGGAGCCGTTGAAGGTGGTGCGGGCATAATTGCGGAACCCGTCGGCCAGCGGCTCCATCATGGCGAAGGAGGCGACGTCCGTCTGGTCCTGGGTCGCATCGGTGCGGCCGGGGGTGAAGGGCACGGTGATGTCATGGCCGGCCGCCTTGGCCGCCTGTTCCACCGCCGCATTGCCCGCCAGCACGATCAGATCGGCCAGCGAGATCTTCTTGCCACCCGGGGCGGCGGCGTCGAACCCGGCCTTGATGCCCTCCAGGACCGACAGCACGCGGGCGAGCTGGGCCGGCTGGTTCACCTCCCAGTCCTTCTGGGGGGAAAGGCGGATGCGCGCCCCGTTGGCCCCGCCGCGGCGGTCGGACCCGCGATAGGACCCGGCCGAGGCCCAAGCCGTCTGCACCAGTTCCGACACGGTCAGGCCGGAGGCCAGGACCCGGGCCTTCAGCGCCGCCACATCGGCATCGTCCACCAGCGGGTGGTCCACGGCCGGGATCGGATCCTGCCAGATCAGATCCTCCGCCGGCACCTCCGGCCCGACATAGCGGGCCTTGGGCCCCATGTCGCGGTGGGTCAGCTTGAACCAGGCGCGGGCGAAGGCATCCGCGAACCCCTCCGGGTTCTGATGGTACCGGCGGGAAATCTTTTCGTAATCCGGGTCCATGCGCATGGCCATGTCGGCCGTGGTCATCATCAAGGTGACCGTGCGGCCCGACCCGTCCACCTGGGGCGCGTGATCCTCCGGCTTCAGGTCCTTGGGCTGCCATTGCCAGGCGCCGGCCGGGCTCTTGGTCAGCTCCCACTCATACCCGAACAGCACGTCGAAATAGCCGTTGTCCCACTGGGTCGGATTCGGGGTCCACGGCCCCTCGATCCCGCTGGTGATGATGTGGACACCCTTGCCCGACTGGAAGGTGTTGTGCCAGCCCAGGCCCTGCAGGGCGATGTCCGCCCCTTCCGGCTCCCGGCCCACATGGGCGGCGTCACCGGCGCCATGGGCCTTGCCGAAGGTATGGCCGCCGGCGGTCAGGGCCACCGTCTCCTCATCGTTCATGGCCATGCGGGCGAAGGTTTCCCGGATGTCACGGGCAGACGCCAGCGGGTCCGGCTTGCCGTTCGGACCTTCCGGGTTCACGTAGATCAGGCCCATCTGCACCGCGGCCAGGCGCTGTTCCAGCACGCGGTCGCCGGTATAGCGCATGTCGCCCAGCCATTCGGCCTCGGGCCCCCAGTAGATGTCCTCCCCCGGCTCCCAGGTATCGGCGCGGCCGCCGCTGAAGCCGAAGGTCTTCAGGCCCATGCTCTCCAGTGCGGCATTGCCGGCCAGGATCATCAGGTCGGCCCAGGACAGCTTGGCCCCGTATTTGCGCTTGATCGGCCACAGCAGGCGGCGGGCCTTGTCCAGGTTGCCGTTGTCCGGCCAGGAATTCAGCGGTGCGAAACGCTGCCCGCCGGTGGAGGCACCGCCGCGGCCGTCATGGGTGCGGTAGGTGCCCGCGGCATGCCAGGCCATGCGGATGAAGAACGGCCCGTAATGGCCGTAATCGGCCGGCCACCAGTCCTTGCTGTCGGTCATCAGGGCATAGAGGTCCTGCTTGACCGCGGCCAGATCCAGGGACTTGAACGCCTCCCGGTAATCGAAGCCCTTCCCCATGGGATCGCTGAGGGAAGAGTGCTGGCGCAGGATGCGCAGGTTGATCTGGCCCGGCCACCAGTCCCGGTTCCCCCGGAAGACGGTGGGCGTGCGCTTGGCGGTTCCTCCCGCGAACGGGCAGACGGCAGCATTATCCGGCATCGTATCGCCCTCTCCTCAGCTTGGTGCGTTGACTCTGGTGGGTCCTGAACCCGGTCGGTTTCTTCTTCTTGGGGTCGGCGGCATTGCGCCCGGACCGCCCCTTGCCTGTCGAAGCGCCAGCAGGATAGGGGGAGGTCCGGCCAATAGCGAAATCGATTGTTTGGATCGTGATCATCGGCACCGCCTATGCTGTGTCGCAGCACAATCATCGGCGCGCCCGATCGTGACCGCCCCGACGGCCCTGGTCTGCCAGATCCTTGCCGTGGAATGACGGGATGGGGGGCGACCGGGCGGTACAGCACCGACCCCGCACCATGGCCCGATTGACAACGCCGGGCGGGCCCCGCATAAGCGCAGGCATGTCGATCACCGTTGCCGCCCTCAACCTCTATCCCGTCAAGGGTCTGTCCGCCCAGCCGCTGGAGCGGGTGCCGTTGGCCGTGGGCGAAGGGCTGCCCCAGGACCGGCGCTTCGCCATCACCCACGGCGCCAGCACCTTCGACCCCGCCGCCCCGGAATGGCGGCCCAAGACCAATTACCTGGCCCTGGTGCGGGATGAGAAGCTGGCCACCCTCCAGGCGGAATACGATCCCGACACGGCCATGCTGGTGCTGAACCGGGCGGGCAAGCCGGTCAGCCGCGGCCGGATCGATACGCCCACGGGCCGCATGCTGATCGAACAGTTCCTGGCGGCCTATATGAAGGAGGCGACTGTTCCCGGCCCCTTCAAGATCGTGGAGGCGCCGGGCCTGGCCTTCACCGACATCCCGGACAAGGCGGTGTCGCTGCTGAACCTCGCCTCCGTCCGCGATATCGAGCGGATCACCCGGGCACCCATCGATCCCCTGCGCTTCCGCGCCAACCTGCACCTGGACGGGCTGGAGCCCTGGGCGGAGATGGACTGGGTCGGCCGCCGCCTGCGCCTGATCGGGGCGGATGCAGGAGACGGCGCGGACAGTGTGGAGCTGGAGGTGTTCAAGACCACCACCCGCTGTGCGGCGACAGAGGTGAACCCCGCCACGGCGGAGCGCGACATCAACATGGTCAAGGCTCTGAAAAGCGGCTTCGGCCACGCCATCTGCGGCGTCTACGCCCGCGTCGTCCGCCCCGGCACCGTGTCGGTCGGGGATGGGGTGGTGGTGGGTGCCGCCCCGGCGGATGCCGGTGTCCCCGGCTGAGCCTGCGGGCGCCGATATCATCCCGCCGAAATTCCCTGAAACCGACACCGGGCCACTGGTGCCCGGCGATGGCGATCCCACGTATAAGTGTATCACCATAAGGGGAGTGACGGGGGACCGATGGGGTTTGCGGCGAGTGTGCGTTATGCCGTCTTCGGCTGGAAGCAGCCGACACCGACGGGGCCGGATATCTTCAGCAGCCATGACCAGGGGATGGTGCGGCTGATCCTGGCCACGGTGGCCGGGCTGACGGTGGTGGAGACGATCGTCATCCATATCCTGGTCTGGCAGGCCAGCCCGGCGCTTTCCTGGGTGCTGACGGCCGGGTCCCTGGCAGGCCTTGTCGCCCTGCTGGGGCTGCACCAGTCGCTGCGCCTGATGCCGCATATGCTGCTGCCCGACACCCTGGCGGTCAGTGCCGGCACCAGCGGGACGGTGCTGGTTCCCCTGGCGGACATCGCCGCCGCCCGGCGCACGGCCGACCCGCCGCCGCGGGAGGCGCCGGGGCACAGGGTCTTCGGCTTCATGCCGGAGACGGTCGTTCTGCTGGACCTTGCCCGGCCGGTGACGGCGCGCCTTCCCTTCGGCATGACGCAGGAGCTGACGCGCCTGTCCCTGGTGGTCGATGAGCCGGACCGGCTGCTGCGGGCCCTGGCGGCGCGCGGCGTTCCGGTCGCCTGACCGGGCTGGGCCAGGCGCCTTGCCGCCGCAACAGCGACCAGGCGGCGTTCACGCGGCGTTCAAGCGGCTTTCATGCCGCGGGCGCGGGGCGGGTCCGGTGTGATCCCGCATGAACCAGCGCCCGCCTTGCGCTATGGTGCGGCCATGACCGAGACACCGACCCCTGCCCAGACCGCAGCCCCCGCCCCGCCGGAGGCCGCTGTCGATGATCCCCGCGCTGCCCTGATCGCCGGCCTGACCCGGCGGGACACCCGCCTGCATATCCTGGTGCTGCAGCACCCCCAGGAACAGGATGTGCAGTTGGGCACGGCCCGGCTGCTGACCGGGCAGCTCAACAACGCCACCCACAAGGTCGGCCTGTCCTGGGCCAATCTGGGCAAGGCGCTGGGCCGGCCCCAGGTGGACCCCAAGCGCTGGGCCGTCCTGCACATGGGTGCGAAGGAGGATGTGGCGAAGGTGCCGCGGGGCGAACTGGCCGTGTTCGGCAAATCCGGCCCCGATCCGGCGGGGGATTTGGTCCTGGCCGATCTGGAAGGGGTGGTGCTGCTGGACGGCACCTGGTCCCAGGCCAAGACGCTGTGGTGGCGCAATCCCTGGCTTCTGAAGCTGCGGCGCATCGTGCTGCACCCGGATTTCCGCTCCGCCTATGGCAGCGTGCGCAAGGAACCGCGGCGCGAAAGCGTCTCCACCCTGGAAGCGGGGGCCTACCTGTTGGGCAAGCTGGAAGGGGATCCGGGCCTGCAGGCCGCGCTGCTGAAGCCCTTCGACACCCTGCTGAAGCAATGGAAATCCCGCCGCGGTCCCCGCCGGGGACCTGGACCGGCGGCACCTGCCCCCGGTGCGGGGGAGGAAGAGACGGAGGCGTAGCGGCAAATAGGCGGCGACATGCCCGCTGCCGCCCTGCCCCACCCATTTTCCGGCTTGGACCAAGGGCCGTTCGGCATTATATCCACACTCAGAACGGAATATTAATTATTCCACAGAATTGGAGGTGTGATATGGCCGGTGAATTCCGCGGCAGGATCTATGACAACATCCTGGATACGGTGGGCGCCACCCCGCTGGTCCGGCTGAACCGCATCGCCGAGGCCCAGGGCGTGGTGGCCGAAGTGGTCGGCAAGTGCGAGTTCTTCAATCCGCTGTCCAGTGTGAAGGACCGCATCGGCAAGGCCATGATCGAAACGGCGGAGGCGGAGGGCAAGATCGCCCCCGGCCGCACGGTCCTGGTGGAACCCACGTCGGGCAATACGGGCATCGCGCTGGCCTTCGCCGCCGCGGCCAAGGGCTACAAGCTGATCCTGACCATGCCGGAAAGCATGTCGCTGGAACGGCGCAAGATGCTGAAGCTGCTGGGGGCGGAACTGGTGCTGACCCCCGCCGCCAACGGCATGAAGGGCGCCATCGCCAAGGCGGAGGAGATCCTGGCCTCCACCCCCGACGCCTATATGCTCCAGCAGTTCAAGAACCCCGCCAACCCGGCTATCCACCGGGCGACGACGGCAGAGGAGATCTGGAACGACACGGCCGGGCGGGCGGATGTCCTGATCTCCGGCGTGGGCACCGGCGGCACGCTGACCGGTGTGGCCGATGTGATCAAGGCCCGCAAGCCGGGATTCCGCGTCATCGCCGTGGAGCCGGAGGACAGCCCCGTCCTGTCTGGTGGCCTGCCCGGGCCGCACAAGATCCAGGGCATCGGCGCCGGCTTCGTGCCGGACATCCTGGCCCGCGACCAGATCGATGAGGTGCTGACCGTCTCCAACGCCCGCGCCTTCGACACCGCCCGCGCCGCCGCCCGGCTGGAAGGGCTGGCCGTCGGCATCAGCTCCGGTGCCGCCATCGCCGCCGCGCTGGAAGTGGGCCAGCGGCCGGAGATGGCCGGCAAGCTGATCGTCGCCATCCTGCCGAGCTTTGCCGAACGCTACCTGTCCACGGCGCTGTTCGACGGGCTGGAGTAAGCGGACTTCGCGGGTTCAACCGGGTCCGGTCTCACCACGGGGGCACGGGGGGCACGGGGTTTCACGGGGGTTTCCGTGCCTGGGGCCAGGGGTTCTACAGCGCGGTGGGGCGGGGGGCGGTCGGGGCGGGGGGCCGCCGTCTCGATCCAGCGCCGCAGGGAACGAGGTCTGTTGCGCTTTGCGCGGGGGGACACCAAGGTCACCAAGGTCACCAAGGTCACCAAGGTCACCAAGGTCACCAAGGTCACCAAGGGGCTTGGGACCGCGGTAGCGCAGTCGGCACTACCCTTGCCTCGGCGGATGTTTCCACCACGGCGACGCGGCGGTCACGGCGCTTTACAAGGAGGCCACAGTCAACCTTGGTGATCTTGGTGCCCTTGGTGTCCCACCCC
>JBJOKR010000238.1:0-6176 GCA_046045995.1 Pseudomonadota bacterium
AGGTTTGATGCGGACATCCAGATCTCATCGATCCAAACACCCTCATTGACGGAGCACCCCAAACTACGGTGCACACACCCTGATGAATTCTCCTGAAGCACTCCCCCAATCCCGAAACCATCGTCCCGAAACCAGAAAAGTCAGAGCATTCTTGGCAGTATGCACAAGCTTGAAGTACTCCAAACGCCAGTTCCCACCGGCACCCAGAGACCGCCGCCTGCGCATCCCTTCTCTCATTCTCATTCACTTGTCCAAGAACCGATGCGATCCGTCCTTTTTTGAAAAGGATCCTACCGCGAACCACTGTCCACGACGCAAATTGGACCGCTTCCTTCGAAGCGGGCCGACCCTGCGGAGCGTTGGGTGGCTTGGCCTTTCGGCCGGGCCCCGGTATTTAGAGGTTTCGACTTTCGCCGTCAACCCTAGAATTTCGGGACTGCTTTTCCGTCGCCGCCGAACATCGTTCAGCGCGTCGGTGAAGCGGTTTATAAGGAGATCGCGCGCCCCTGTCAAAAGGTTTTTTGCAGTCGCATGTCGATTTTCTGACGAAGCGTCGACGTCCCTTGGTTCGGGGCCCTTCGATCGGCCCGGGAGGGGCGTCCGGGATTGGTTGCGCCCTTGGCCGACGGGGCGCCTCCCGCACCGCAGCGACATCGGTTGCGCCGCACCATAATATAGGTCGCGCGTGCGCGTGCACATCCATATGCAGATGCAGAAGGTAGGGCGTCACCATCCCAGGCATGGCATCGGCGACGTTCCCTCTTCCAGCCGCGCCCTTGCCGACACTGTCACGCCCCGACGGGCGGTCGTGACGACAATGCCCTGCTGGTGATGCCAGGCACGGCATGCGCCGGATGCACGGCGCCATTGACAGTCACGCAGTCGTCACGCATGGTGGCCGCCTGTCGGTGAGCCGGCATGGGGTGTTCTGGTGGGGGGGTGGGCCAGTGCTGAAGAAAGTTGCCGTCACGACGGTCACCGCCGCCGCGCTCGGCGCCTTCGCCGCCACAGCTTTCCTTCTGGCCCCTGAATCCCGGCTGCCCGGCGGCCCCAGCCTTTCCCAGTCCACCACCGAAACGGCCGCTGTCGCCCTGGCCCCGCCGGGCGCCGCGGGCCCCGCCCCCGTATCGGCACCGGTTGCGGCGCTTGAGCATGATTCGGCGCCGGCACCCGTGCTGGCGGATGGCTGGGGCGATACGGAACCGGCGTTGGAGCCGGTGGAGCGCCGCACCATCGCCCTGGGGCGCGGCGGCACCCTGATCCAGCTGCTGATGGATGCCGATGTCCCCCGGGAATCGGCCCATCTGGCCGTGGACGCCATGCGCAAGATCCACAATCCCCGCCAGCTGCGCCAGGGCCAGGAAGTGGCGGTCCTGTTCGACCGGAGCGAGGGGGCGCCGCGATTCGTCGGCTTCGAGTTCCAGCCCAGCGTGGAGAAGGTCGTCAGCGTCACCGCCGATGACGGGCGCTTCACCGCGACGGAGACGGAAAAGCCCCTGATCCGTGCCGATATGGCCGTGCGCGGCACCATCCGGTCCAGCCTGTACCAGTCCGCCGCCGAAGCGGGCGTTCCCGCCCCGGTGATCGCCGCCCTGATCCGCACCTATTCCTATGATGTGGACTTCCAGCGCGACCTGCAGGAGGGCGACGGGTTCGAGGTGATGTTCGAGCGCCTGGTCACGGAGACCGGTGCCGTCGCCCGGGAAGGGGTGGTGCGCTACGCCTCCCTGACCCTGGGCGGCAAGAAGTTGCCCATCTACCGGCATGAGCTGCCCGACGGGACGGTGGATTACTTCAACAACCGGGGCGAATCGGTCCGCAAGGCGCTGCTGCGCACGCCGATCGACGGGGCCCGCATATCCTCCGGCTTCGGGATGCGGCGCCACCCGGTGTTGGGCTACAGCAAGATGCACAAGGGCGTGGATTTCGCCGCCCCCACCGGCACGCCGATCTTCGCCGCCGGTGACGGCGTGGTGGAGGAGGCGGGCGCCAAGGGGGCCTATGGCAACTATATCCGCGTGCGCCACAACGGCAAGATCCAGACCGCCTATGCCCACCTGTCCCGATTCGGCAAGAACATCCGCCGCGGCGCCCGGGTCGCCCAGGGCGATGTGATAGGCTATGTCGGCAGCACCGGCCGTTCCACCGGCCCGCACTTGCATTTCGAGGTGATGGAGAACGGCCGCCAGGTGAACCCCCAGAAGGCGGACATGCCGAGTGGCCGGACGCTGGATGGCAAGGAGCTGAAGCAGTTCCAGGCCCTGATGGCCGCCATGGATGCGGAGTTCGAACAGCGCCTGACCGGCGATGCCATGGCCGACAGCACCGGCGCCGCCGGCCTGTCCCTCGTCTCCTCCCCCGCCCGCCCGCGTTGAGGCAGGCGGGCCTGTCAACGGGGGCCTCTGGCATTTCGACAGCCCGGATTGTGGCGCAGGCTTTGCCCGGCGGTCGGGTTGGTCCCGTAGGTCGGTAGGTCGGATTAGCGAAGCGTAATCCGACGGGCCCGATCCCCCCCGACATAGCCAATCACCGCACCCCATACGACCGGGTCCCGCCGTGACCGGAGGATAAGGGGATGTCGCGTTTCCGGGCTTCCCCCTTCATGCGACCTACAGCCACGCCCTGTGTCCCCGTAGTTCGGTGCGAGCGCGAGCGAGGGCCGACACGTCCTAAGCCCGGTCCGTGAAGGAATGTCACCCCTCGGGCTGCGCCCTCGCAGCGACCTACGGTCCAGTGGGATGCCCCCCTCAATGCAGCGTCTGCGGGCGGCCCCAGGCGCTGGCTTCGGGGGGGAGGATGGCGGCGGCGGGTTCGCCGCCGATGGAGAGGCCGTCGGGGCCGGCGGTGACGGGCACGGTCTGGCCGTCCGCGATCTTGCCTTCCAGCAGGCGGGTGGCCAGCGGGTTCTGCAATTCGCGCTGGATCACCCGCTTCAGCGGCCGGGCGCCGTAGACCGGGTCGTAGCCCTTGTCCGCCAGCCATTTCAGGGCGGCGGTGTCGATGTCGAGCGTGATGTCCCGGTCGGCCAGCATGCGGCGCAGGCGGCCCAGCTGGATATCCACGATCCCGGTCATGTGGACCCGGTTCAGGCGGTGGAACAGCAGGATCTCATCCAACCGGTTCAGGAATTCCGGCCGGAAGGAGGCGCGCACCACCTCCATCACTTGGTCGCGGGCCAGGCTGCTGTCCGCCCCTTCCGGCAGCTCGGCGAGCGCTTGGGCGCCCAGATTGCTGGTCATGACGATCAGGGTGTTGCGGAAATCCACCGTCCGCCCCTGCCCATCGGTCAGGCGGCCGTCGTCCAGCACCTGGAGCAGGACGTTGAACACATCCGGATGGGCCTTTTCCACCTCATCGAACAGGATGACCTGATAGGGGCGGCGGCGCACCGCCTCCGTCAGGGCCCCGCCCTCCTCATACCCGACATAGCCCGGGGGGGCGCCGATCATGCGGGCGACGGCGTGTTTCTCCATGTATTCGGACATGTCGAGCCGGACCATCGCCATCTCATCATCGAACAGGAATTCCGCCAAGGCCTTGGTCAGCTCGGTCTTGCCCACACCGGTGGGGCCAAGGAACAGGAAACTGCCAATGGGGCGGCCAGGGTCCTGCAACCCGGCCCGGGCCCGGCGCACGGCGTTGGAGACGGCCACCACCGCCTCCCCCTGGCCGATGACGCGGGACCCCAGCTTTTCCTCCATCCGCAGCAGCTTTTCCCGCTCGCCGGTCAGCATCTTGTCCACCGGGATGCCGGTCCAGCGGCTGACCACGCCGGCGATGGCGTCGTCGCGCACCTCCTCGTTCAGCATGCGGTGCTGGCTGGCCTGCTGGGCGGCCTGGAGACGTTTTTCCAGATCGGGGATGACGCCATAGGTCAGCTCCCCCGCCCGGGCCCAGTTGCCGGAGCGCTGGGCCTGGTCCAGTTCCGCCCGGGAGGCTTCCAGTTGTTCCTTCAGCTTCTGGGCGCTGGACAGGCTTTCCTTCTCCTGCTGCCACTGGGCGGTCAGGGTGGCCGATTCCTGCTCCAGCCCCGCCAGCTCCCCCTCCAGCTTCTCCAGCCGGTCGCGGGAGGCGGGATCGGTTTCGCGCTTCAGGGCCTCCCGCTCGATCTTCAGGCGGATGATGTCCCGGTCCAGGGCATCGATCTCCTCCGGCTTGCTGTCCACCACCATGCGCAGGCGGCTTGCCGCCTCATCGATCAGGTCGATGGCCTTGTCGGGCAGGAAACGGTCGGTGATGTAGCGGTTGGACAGGGTGGCGGCGGCGACGATGGCGCTGTCGGTGATGCGCACGCCGTGGTGCAGCTCATACTTTTCCTTCAGGCCGCGCAGGATGGAGATGGTGTCCTCCACCGTCGGCTCGGCCACGAAGACGGGTTGGAACCGGCGGGCCAGGGCCGCGTCCTTCTCGATGTACTTGCGGTACTCGTCCAGGGTCGTGGCACCCACGCAATGAAGTTCACCGCGGGCGAGTGCCGGTTTCAGCATGTTGGACGCATCCATGGCGCCGTCCGCCTTGCCGGCCCCGACCAGGGTGTGCAGTTCGTCGATGAAGACGATCACCTCCCCCGCCGCACCCTGGATCTCCTGCAGCACGGCCTTCAGCCGCTCCTCGAACTCCCCACGGTACTTCGCCCCTGCCACCAGGGCGCCCAGGTCGAGGGAGAGGAGACGCTTGTTCTTCAGCCCCTCTGGCACGTCGCCGTTGATGATGCGCTGGGCCAGCCCCTCCACGATGGCGGTCTTGCCCACGCCGGGCTCACCGATCAGGACGGGGTTGTTCTTGGTCCGGCGGGCCAGCACCTGGATGGTGCGGCGGATCTCCTCATCCCGGCCGATCACGGGGTCCAGCTTGCCCGCCCGGGCGGCATCGGTCAGGTCGCGGGCGTATTTCTTCAGGGCGTCATAGCCCGCCTCGGCGCCCGCGCTATCGGCGGTGCGGCCCTTGCGCAGCGTGTTGATCGCCTCGTTCAGTTTCTGCGGCGGGGCACCGGCATCGGCCAGCACCTTGGCGGACGGGCTGCCGGTGGTGAGCGAGAGCGCAAGCAGCAGGCGTTCGGCGGTGACGAAGCTGTCACCGGCCTTCTGCGCCACCTCCTCCGCCGTGGCGAAGACCCGGGCGAGGTCGCGGGACAGGCCGACACCGCCGGCCCCCGGACCTTCCACCTTGGGGATGCGCTTCAGTTCCGCCTCCACGCCCGACAGGGCGCGGGCGGGATCGCCGCCGGCCGCGCGGATCAAGTTGGCGGCCAAACCGTCCTTGTCGTCCAGCAGGACCTTGAGCAGGTGTTCGGGGGTGAGCTGCTGATGGCCGCTGCGGAGAGCCAGCCCCTGCGCCGCCTGCACGAAGCCCTGGCTGCGCTCGGTATACTTGGAGAAATCCATACCCTTAGTCTCCCTTGGGTTCGGTCGTTGAGGGAGCGTCCCGCCTGGGCCCGCCCCCGACCATGATCCACGTCATGTGCGATCCGGGAGGATCATCCTGAATGTGGGGGAAGACCGCAGACCCCGCAAGGGGATGGTGCCGGGACTATGTCCAGGGGGGGGGCGCCTAACCGCGGCGCTGGCCCAGGATCAGCAAGACCAGGCCCGGCAGCCCCAGTACCGCCACAGCGGGCCAGGCCAGCACGGTTGGCGCGTGGCGGTCCCAAAGGGTGGGGTCCAGGTGCCGACGCACCATCCCTTCCACCCCCGTCAGGCTGGCGGGGTGGACACTGCGCCAGAGATCGCCCAGGCTCTGCATCCGCCCGTCCGCCCCTGGATCGCCCAGGGCGATGACGATGGCCGCGACCAGGAGGACGGTGCCGAGGATCAGGGCCAGGGTACGCATGGCACGATCTCCATCCCGGGGAACCGGTCGGGCCCGGGGAACCGAACAGGCCCGGGGAACCGATCGGGCTGTCAGGGGGCCGGAACCACCAGCCGATCCCCCGGGCCGCAACGGGCCAGAACCGCCAGCAGATCGGGCAGCGGCAGGGCGACACAGCCGGCCGTGGGCTCGAACCCTGCCCCGCTGCCCGCCACACCGTCCGACACCGCACCGTCCGCAAGCGGCCGGGTCACATGCAGGAACACCGCACTGCCCATCCCGGCCACCGGCGGATCGTCATTATGGCCCAGCACCACCACCACGTCATAGACCCCGTCGTCGCGCCACATCTCCTCATGGCTGGCCGG
>JBJOKR010000239.1:0-6150 GCA_046045995.1 Pseudomonadota bacterium
CGCCCGCGCCCGCGCCAGAACGGGGCCGGGTACAGAATCGGCCATGCCAGCGGGCACCGTATCCGGCGCAGGCGCGGCCTGGGTCATGGCCCCGAACAGGCGGTGGCTCCGGCGCAGGGGAACCAGGAAGACAAGCACCCAGGCAAGGGCCAGGGCCAGCGCCGCCTCCATCCACAGGGCGCCCGCCTTCACCGATCCACCGTGATCAGGTTCCTGGCCGCCAGATCCTGCATCAGGGCCAGCACATCCCGCTCGATCACCGGCAGGGGGGCGTCATACTCCTGCTCCAGCACCCGGCACAGGGCCGCCACCTCCACCGGTTCGGCCAGGCCCTTCCAGATCCGGGTGCCGACAGGGTCCAGGGTGAAGTAAAGTCCGCTTTCCACATCCATCATCACAGCCTCCCCATCGACCTCCGTGGACAGGAGATCGGTGCGCGCGCAAACGCGGGTATCGGGGGTGATCATGGGCGGCCCATGGGCTGGTGCAGTGACGGCCCCATACCTATCCAAGTGGCCGCCCCTTGTCCACGCCACAGGCCGGACCGCCCTGGAATCACACGGCCATTCCCCCACACCCCGTCCGGCCATCGACAGGCGGGGCCGGGGCTTCTGTTTTCCGTGATTGACAGGGGGTATGGATCGGCTATCCAATTCGATCGTGTGATTACGCGAATTTCACTGTTGTTGCATGTGAATTATCCGTGCCCGATCCGGAGAGACGATCCCCATGCCCCGATCCCCTGCCCGCCTGATGGCCGCGGCGCTGCTGCTGCCGGTGGTCACCCTGACCGGCCTTCCTGCCACCGCCACCGCAACGCCCCAACCGGCCAAGCGGGAGGCGCGGATGGTCGCCGGCAACTGCCTGCTGTGCCACGGCACGGCCGCCGCGACGGGCGGCATGCCCGTGCTGAAGGGCCAGGACCCGGCGGTGATCGCCGCCGCCCTGCGCGATTACCGCGACGGCAAGCGCCACGGCACCATCATGCCGCGCATCGCCAAGGGGTATGACGATGGGGTGATCGACGCCCTGGCCGCCTATCTGGCAACGGCCGAGCAGTGAAAGCGGGGGAACGGACCATGACACGCAGCACCGGCAACGGCTTCACCCTCTCCCGCCGCAGCGCCCTTCTGGGGGCGGGCGGTCTGGCCGCCGCAGGCATCTTCGCCCCCTATGTCGCCCGCGGGGCGGCACCCAAGGTGGTGATCGTAGGCGGCGGCTTCGGCGGGGCCGCGGCGGCCCGCCATCTGCGCAAGACCGATCCGGGGATCGAGGTCACGCTGATCGAACGGTCGAGCCAGTACCTGACCTGCCCGTTCAGCAACCTGGTCCTCGCCGGGCTGCGCAGCATGGACCAGATCACCCACAGCTATGACCGCCTACCCGGCCGCGGCATCAAGCTGGTGACGGGGGAGGTGACGGGCATCGATGCGGATAAGCGCCAGCTCCGCCTGAAGGACGGCGGTAATGTCCCCTATGACCGGGTGATCCTGTCCCCCGGTGTGGACCTGCGCTTCGACGGGCTGCCCGGCTACACGGCGGAGGCGGCGGAGGTGATGCCCCATGCCTGGAAGGCGGGGCCCCAGACCGTCCTGCTGAAGAAGCAGCTGGAGGCGATGCCCGATGGCGGCACGGTCATCATCGTCGCCCCCGACAACCCGTTCCGCTGCCCGCCCGGCCCCTATGAACGGGCCAGCATGATCGCCCATTACCTGAAGACCGCCAAGCCGAAGTCCAAGGTCCTGATCCTGGACGCGAAGGAGAAATTCTCCAAGCAGGGGCTGTTCCAGGCGGCGTGGGCCTCCGAGTACCCGGACATGGTGCAGTGGATCGGCAAGGCGGAAGGCGGCAAGGTCACGGCTGTCGACCCCGGTACCCTGTCCGTCACCACCGATTTCGGGTCGGAGAAGGGGGCGGTCGTCAATGTCATCCCGCCGCAGAAGGCGGGGGCCCTGGCCGGGATCGCCGGGGTGGCCGATGCGTCGGGCTGGTGCCCGGTGGATTTCCGCAGCTTCGAATCCACCCTGGTGCCCAATGTCCATGTGATCGGCGATGCCTGCATCGCCCCGCCCATGCCGAAATCGGCCACCGCCGCCACGGCCCAGGCCCGCGTCGCCGCCCTGGCGGTGGTGGACCTGCTGCGCGGCCAGCAGCCCGTCGCTCCCAGTCTGTCCAACACCTGCTACAGCCTGATCGGTCCGGAATACGGCATTTCCGTCACCGGCGTATATGTGCAGGAGGGGGCGGCGCTGAAGGAAGTGGCGGGCGGGGTCAGCCCCGGCAACGCCAGTGCCGAGGACAAGGCGCTGGAGGCCCAGTACGCCTATGCCTGGTATGCCGGAGTGACGGCCGAATCCTTCGGCGCCTGATACAGGCATATCCCGCGACGGCGGTGACCGGGTTCAGGAGGAGGGGCCGCCCCCCTCCCCCACCGGGTCGCCGTCGAAATCGCTGATCTGGCAGAAATCACCCTTGGCCTTTATGGCGGCACAGGCCGATTCCGCCGCCGTGCGGTCGTCGAAGGGCCCCGCCTTCAGGCGCAGGAAGACCCCGCGCCCATCGCGCAGGTCCAAGGGCTGCACCAGGGCGCCCATGCTGCCCAGCACGGGCCCGTGGCGCCGTTGCAATGTCCGCCACCCATCGCGCAACGGCCCCATCCCCCGATAGGAGGCCAGATGCACGCCATAGATCTCAACCATGCCGCCATCGGCGGGCGGCCGGGCCTCCGTCTGCGCCGCGGGCCGGACGGGCGGGGAGGGTCGCGGGGGTGCTGCCTGGGCCGATGCGGCGGGCGCGGGTTGGGAGGGCAAGGATTGGACGGGCGCAGGAGCGGCGGCTTGGGCCGAAGCGGGAGCCGGCGCCGGTGACGCGGGTGTGGATGCCGCCGGGGTGACCCGCAGGGGGGCAGCGGTCGCCGCCGCGGCCGTCGCGGTCGGACCTGGGGTCGGACCTGGGGTTGGAGCGGCAGCGGCCACGGGCTGGGCCTGCCCGGTCCCTTCGGCCATGGGCATCGGCGAAGCGGCGGGGACCGCGGAGGGCGCGGCTGTTTGTGGCGGAGCCGCAGCCGGGCGGGCCTGCGGGCCCGGTGCGGCAGCGGGGGACGCCATGGGAACAGAGGAGACCGAACTTGGCGCGGCAGCGGCAGCCGTCCGTGTCGCCGGCTGTTCCGCCAGGCTGGCCAGATTTTCCACCAGGGTCTGGATATCGCCTTCGAACTGCACCAGCCGCTGGATGGCGGGCATCATCGCCTGCTGGTCGGCGCGCATGGCCTGCACCTCCTGCTCCAGGCGGCTGACCCGGTCGGCAAGGGAGCCGCCGCCCGCCGCGGGCCCGGTGGGCGCCTGATCGGCGCAGCCGGTCAACAGCAGGAACAGGCCAAGGCAGGGGAACAGGGGACGCACGGAACGCGGGCTCCGCTCAGGCGGTCTTCTTGCGGGGGCCACCCTAGCACGCGGGCACCCCCGACAGGAACGGCCATCATGGCCCGAAAGACGGCCCCATCCCAAGATGCGGTGGGTGGGACCGGGGCCGGCCCCCAAAATCGGGGACCCGGATCAGGGTGTGAAGGTCAGGCTGACCTCCACATCCGCGGCAGCACAACTGCCTTCGGACGGGGCGGACGGGACGAAGACGGACGCGCCCACAAAGATCGTGCAGGGGCCGGTGGACAGGATGGAACAGCCGCTGTCATCGATGCTGACGGAGATCGGAACGGATTGCCCGCCGCAACTGAGCGACGCCGGGGCCGAATCAAGTGTGGCTGTCACCACCGCCGGTATTGTGCGGGATACGGCGATCCGCCCGCGTGACACCGTGCCGGAGGAGGCCAGCACCCCTCCGCCCGTCAGATTGTCGCTGGATGTGGATATGTCCACTGTCCCGCCGATGGTCACCACCGTCCCGAAGCTGAGTGGGGATTGGGTGATGGCGCCATTGGCCAAAGCGGCGCCGGGTGTGATCAGCACCGGCAGCAGAAGGACAGACACGAGCACCGCGGCCATGGCGATGGCCGCGCGGTCGTGCAGGCGGTGAATCTGTGGGCACGGGGCCGGTCCTGGCTGGACCAACCCTGGCGCTGCCCGGTTCATGGATCAGTTGTAGCTGATGACGATCGTCACGCTGCCGGCGGTGCAGGCACCGGGGGCGGCACTGGCCGGAAGGGTGGCCGTGGCCGGAAGCGTGATCGTGCAGTTGGTGGCAGCCGCCGGTGTGCAGGCACTGTTGTCCGGGGTCACGGCGACCTGGACCGTCGCAGCACCGCAGGTCAGGTTGACCGAGGCGGGAGTGGCCGCCGTGGCGACGACAGCACCCGTGCGGGTGATGATGATGGTGCCCGCGGTCGGCGTGCCGGAAGAGGCGAGCTGGCCCGCACCGGCGACAACACCCGCACCGGACAGGGTGACGTTGCCGCCCGCCGGGGCGGGAATCACGGTCCCGAAGTTGATCGGGTTGCCCAGGGCCGCACTGGCGGCACTACCGATCGTCATGTTGATGGGAACGTTGATGGACTGCGCCAGGGCCGGTCCGGCACTGAAAATGGCCAGAGCCCCGATAAGGCCCGCCGCACCAAAATTACGCCGCGTTTTCATCGTCTTATCCCTTGTGGTAACCGTAGTCCGGGTTTTTTCCCAAGGTTAACGTACCACAGATGGCCATCCCCCCGGAAGTGGTAAAGGATTTTCATCCAGGGGGACAGGCGACGGCCCTGCCCAGGTTTCGGCAGGGTCCACATCCCAGCGGGAGGCATAAGGGTTTCAGAATCCGGAATTGTGGGCCGGGATCACGGTCCCGATCGACCCAATGGGCAGTGGTCCTCCCCCAGGCTTTCCGGTAGCGTGCGCCGATAGGCCCGACCTGGGCGGACCTTGATCAAGGAGCGGACATGGGCGACTGGAAACCAGAGACTTACCCGTCGATCAGCCCCTATCTGATCTGTAAGGAGCCTGAGCGGGTGATCGACTTCCTGACTGCCGTGTTCAGCGGGTCCCTGGTCCGCCGCTACGATCGGCCGGACGGATCGCTGATGCATGCGGAGATCCGCATCGATGACAGCATCGTGATGATTGGTGGCGGCACCACGCAGTATTCATCGTCGGAGGTGCATATCCACATCTACGTCCCTGATGCCCAGGCGGTCCATGACCGGGCCATCGCGGCGGGTGCCCAGTCGGTGCAGCCGCCGGTGCGCAAGGCCGCGGATGACGATCTGCGCGGCGGGTTCCGCGACCCGGCTGGAACCCACTGGTGGGTGGCCACCCAGTGACCGCAGCATCCCGCCTGCTCCCCCGTCCTTTTTTCACAAACCGTTCCACCCTTCGCCCCTGATCTTTCCGTCAGAACAGGTCTGTCGATGCTCCGCCACCTATCCGTCCTTGCCCTGATGCTGCTGTCCCTGGCCATGGTTGTGCCGTCGGCGGCGCAGGCGGGAACGGTGATCGCCAATCCGGCCGTTGTGTTCGAGGGGAATGCACGGGACCAGATCGTCACCCTGCACAACCAGGGCCAAGCACCGGTAACCTACCGGATCGCCACGTCCCCCCTGCTGCGCCAGCCGGACGGGACCTATGCGGACCCGCCGCCGGACACGACCCTGCCGGCGACGGAGGATACGTCCACCTTCGTCCGCTTCTCCCCCCGGCAGGTGACCGTGCCGCCCGGGGGCTATCAGTCGATCAAGCTGTCCCTGCGCAAACCGGCCGAGCTGCCGCCCGGTGAATACCGCCTCGCCTTGACCATTCTGGAACTGGCCGACCAGGAATCGCTGGACAAGCTGGCGGCCACGGGCAGCCTGGTCGTCGGCGTGCAGATCGCCCATCGCCTGACCATCCGGATCAAGCACCAATAGGCTCCCCCGCCCCCGACTTGCCCCTCACGCCCCGCTGATCACGGCGACGACACGGCAGGGGCGGGCCGCACTGCGCAGGCGGCGGCAGGCCTGTTCCGCTTCCGACAGGTCGCCCAGATCGGCCGCCGCCAGGCGCGGCGTGGGGGCGGCCCCCGGGGCGCCCGCATCCTCCACCAGCGTCAGCCGGCCGGCCAGGTCGGGCGCGCTGGCATACAGGGTGATCAGATCGGCCAGGGCGCCGAAGCGGCTGTTGTAACGCCCCACCTCCACCCCGAAGCGGGCATCCGCCCGTGCCAGCGCACCGG
>JBJOKR010000240.1:0-6020 GCA_046045995.1 Pseudomonadota bacterium
GGGCCCAGAGCGCCGGGCCCATGGGCTGGCGGTTCTCCACCAGCCCCTGCCCCTGCATGCGGTACAGCAGCGAGGCCACCCGGTCGCGCACCGGCTTCCAGATGCGCGGGTTCTCCACGGCGAGCCCGGCCGCCCGGCCCAGCTCCTCGGCCAGGGTCGCCGTCGGCGTCGGCACGCCGGCCTCGCGCAGGTAGTCCTGCACGGCCGTGCGCAGCGCGGGCTCGGGCGGCAGCCCGCTGCGCGAGGACCGCTTGGCCGGGCGGGCCTGTGCCGGCCGGTCGGCCGGCAGGGCCAGCGGCCCGCTCTCCAGGCCGGCGAGCAGCTGGGCGATGGCAGCCTCCAGGCTGTCGAGTTGGGCGCCCAAGCTCTCGACGGTCCGGGGAGCGGCGGAGGCGGAGGAAACGGGGGTCTTGGCAGGGGTGGTCATGGCTCAGATCTCCTGATGGAAGGGGGACAGCAGGTGGGTGGGGGTGTGGTCGTGCCAGGCGAAGGCATCGAGCCGGCGCTCGAGCTCGGCCGGGCCGTAGCCGCCGAAGCGGGCCATGGCCCAGAGGCGCAGGTCGGCGGGGCTGGTCGTGCCCCGGCCGGCCCGCAGGCGGTCGCGCAGCCGGTGGTTGACCGCCTCCGTGAAGCCGTTGGTGTGGCGGAAGCTGAAGTAGTTCAGCAGCTCCGGCCGCCAGTCGCGCCCGACCGTCTGGCGCACGCTCTGGAAGTGGGGCCGCAGCGCCCGCGGCATGCTGGCCAGCCAGTGGTCGAGCGCGCGGCTGGCCTCGGCCCGGTCCTCCAGCTGGTAGCAGGCATTGAACAGGTCCTTGAACCGGTAGGCCTCGCGCAGCAGCGGAAACCGGTCGAAGACCCGGCCCAGGCGCTCGCGCTCGATCTCGTCCAGGTGCCACCAGTGCCGCATGAGGCGGCGGTGCAGGTTGGCGGCGATGCCGTCTTCGTCCTTGTCCTTGGGAAAGGCCAGGGCGATGTCGCGGGCCAGCAGCCGGCGCAGCCCCTGGAGGGCCTCCATCACCAGCTGCTCCATATGGAAGCGGTCGGCGACGACGACGATTCTGGGATTGAACGCCCGGACGGCGGCGCGGGTCGCCTTGCAGCCGTCCATCACGAAGACCTCGATCCCCTCCCATCCCGGCCGGGCCCGCAGCGTCGCCGCCAGCACGTCCTGGGGATGGCCCGGCACCAGGTCCAGGAAGGTGCCGGACACCGGGTCGGTCAGGGTGGTGTAGGTGACGCCGTCGTGGAAGTCGTCGGCGCTGACCACCCGGGGCCAGGGACGCAGGGGCAGCCCGGCCAGGAAGTCGTGCACGTGGCGCTTGAGCTCGATCAGGACGCGGCGGTCCTGCTGCTCCTCGCGGGCCAGGCCCGACAGCGACTCCGCGATGCAGACCTTCTTGGCCAGATGGCGGCGATAGGGCCGGGTCAGGCGCCACGCGGGGTCGACGGCCGGCGGCAGCATGTCGCGCACCGTGCCATCGGCGTGCCGTACGGGGATGAGGCCCAGCCGGACCTGCACCGGGCCGCCATCGCGGCTGAAATGCCGGTACCAACTGTACCGCACACACGCGGGGAGCGGGGTGCTGCCCGCCGGGAGCCGGCCCGTCCGCTGCACCTCCGGGCAGCCAAAGGCCCGCACCTCGACCACCTGGATTTCCCGGCTGCGCCGCCACTCGGTGCGCCGGTCGACGGTCCAGGTGCCCGGCAGGTCGCACTGCCAACCGGCCGCCGGCGGGATGGACCGGCCCTGGAGCTGGATCGGCTCAGCCATGGCGGGCCTCCAGGGCGCGGAACCAGGCCTCGGCCGCCTGCCGGGCAATGAGCCGGCGCCGCCCGATCTTGACCGTGGCCGGCCCCTCGCCGGTCCGCAGCAGGGCATAGAAGAGGGTGCGGCTGATGCCGTAGCGGGCACAGAAGCCCTGGATGGAATAGGCCGAGGGTTCGGCCGGGGAAGTGGGTGTCTTTGTCATGGAACGTCCTCCGTGGTTGGTGGAAGGACGCTAACGTCGGACACGATTCGGCGGCAGTGCTGGCCGGACGCCGCAGCAGCGGTTCTCAGAATCACCGGACAAACAACTGATTTCGCTGCGTTTTCTTTGGGTCTGGCGGGCGGCTTTCCCAATGTCGTAAACCGACATCGGACAAACCCCTCCGTCAGGGCAGGTTATGAAACGTCGCCCCTTCGTTTTTTCCGTATACAGCATCGTGGACCGCAAGGAGGCGCTGCTCCATCTCGACGCCTGCCAACTTTGGCCGGGGCAAGCTGGCCTGGAGTCCGCCTATAGATATGTCGCCCGCGGCCTCACCGATTGGGAGCTTGTCCTGAGGCAACAGCGCCGCGACGCCTATCGCGGCGGACGTCCAGAAGAAGCCGGGAAGCTCGACACCATCCTCCAGGAGCTCTCGAAGAAGATCGAGGAGAGGGATCTCGGGACGTTGGCCATTCAAGGTCCCTCATTGGCCGAGGTTGCCGCACGACGCAAAGCGGTGTCCGGCAAGATTGCGGTGGCGGCGGCCATCTTCGGAGTGGCCTATCGGCTGGCGAAGCACATGGACGCCGATTTCCTGAGGGAGCACCTCACGACCAATCGGATGATCTGGTTGGTACGCGAGACGACAAAGCATGGAAAACTGGAACCCAGCACCATCCAGAAGATCTGGACCGAATACCGGTCCGCAAGCGTCGTCCGGGCCTGCGAGGAGATGGTCAGAGCCGCCATAACGCAGGCCCCCACCTCGGATCGGCACGCCAACATAATGCTGGACCACGGAGTCGTCAGATGGTTGCAGTCCATCCAAAGAATTCGTAGCGACTTTCGAACCCTGCGACTGAGCGTTGGCTTTACCTTTACCTTGGGGCCGGAGCCCATTCTCCCCGGCCTATGGCTGGGCGACAACAAGATCAAGTTAGAGGTCAAAGCGCTGAGTGAGAACGAGATCGCGGCCCTGCTCCGCTATGGGAAGCGCATGCCCGTCAACACGGGAGGGCGGCCCCGGGAGACGGGGTGAGGCGCCGGCATGATCCACCACGGCGGCAGGCCGGCTTTGAGCCTGCATGCCGCTCGACGTCGGGATGGGAGCGGGACACGGAAGGTGACATGCTGCCCTGGCAGATCGGTCGATCCGAAGTGGCCCTTCGGGTAGGCCGGCCTGCGCCGACGTGGTCACGTCCATGCACGCCTTTGTGCGTCCCTGCGAATCCTATTCGCCGTCGGACACCCGCATGAAGAGGGCCACCAAGCCGGTGTTGATGTAGTAGTTGTTGCGCCCGGCCTGATGCTTCTGCACGAAACCGGCCTCCGCCAGCTGGTCGAGGTAGCGGGCGGCGGTCTGGCGGGTCACGCCCAACTCGGTCTGCACGAAATCGATCCGGGTATAGGGATGGCGGAACAGGTTGTTCAGCAGGTCCTGGGAATAGAGCTTCGGCAGGTCGCGGCGGATCCGGTGCTTGTAATCCGCCATCTGCGCCCGCACCCCCTCGATCAGCTCCAGGGTCGTCCGCGAGGTCGAGGCGACGGCACGGAGCATGTAGAGCACCCAGTCCTCCCAAGCGCCCTCATCACGCACCGCCTGAAGCCGGCGGTAGTACTCGCCCTTGCTGCCGGTGATGGCGCGGCTGAGATACAGCACCGGGATGTCCAGCAACCCCACCCGGGTCAGGTACAGCACGTTCAGGATTCGCCCCAGACGACCGTTGCCGTCGGGGAACGGGTGGATGCTCTCGAACTGGTGATGGATCACCGCCATCTTGACCAGCGGGTCCAGGTCGGACATTGCATCATCATTGATGAAGCGTTCCAGGGCGGTCATGTGGGCGATGATCTCCCGACCATCCTGGGGCGGGACGAAGACGATCTCGCCTGTCCGGTCGTTCCGCAGCGCGGTTCCCGGTGTTGCGCGGAATTCCCCCGTCGTGCGCTTCAGGGTCTGGAACATGGCGATCAGGGTGTTGTTCGTGATCAACCCGCCGGAGGTGCGCATGGACTCGAACCCCAGCTTCAGCGCATCGCGATAGAGCGCCACCTCCTTCGCCGCCGGCGACCGCATCGCCTCGGGCAGCAGGTCGGCCTGGAACAGCTCATCCTGGGTGGTGACGATGTTCTCGATCTCCGAGCTGGCCTTCGCCTCCTGGAGGGAGAGCGTGTCGATCAGGATGCCCTGGTTGGGAATGGCCGCGGCGAGACCCTTGACCTCCGCCAAGTAACGGTGCGCCTCCGCCGCGGCGCGGAGGACGGGCTTGGTTTCCAGCTCCGTCGGGGGCGGCAGCGGGGGGATGCGATATGATGGCTTTAACACGTGGCGCCTGACATGTTCGAAAAACGCCATTTCTTTAACATGTCCGGCGGACATGTTCGAGAACCAACCACTTCTCGAACATGTGCCGGGGGCACGATGGCGAATGATGAGGGCCCGCGGGACAGGATCGCCGGGCGATCAGATCGGGAGTCGCCGGTCCGCACCCAAGCCCGCGATTCGCAAACCGCCCATCCGTTGCCAATGTGTGCCACAGCCTCCGTTTCTGGCAACGCCCATGCCGAACGGTGGCCCGCGGCAGCCTGCACCGCCGCAGAACGCCGTCTTCGGACGAGTAAACCATCTCAGCCCATGGACACGGCTTTGATCATTGTTAGGGGAAGCGCCACGTTGCCCTCACCCTAATTAATATGGTGACTTATGATTATCCCACTGATAGAAATAGACATTAATGCTTTATGCCATCAATGCCCGGCTCAGATGGCAAGGATGCCCACATGCGCCCTTCATTTCCGGAAATTGGCCTGTCGATCCAAACGCTCTATGCCGACCTGGTGCAGCGGGGGCTGGACGCGCAGTTCGACCAGGACTTCCCGGACGATGGCCAGTTTCTCCTGAAAACCCGCGGTGAGCGGGGGTACTGGTACTTCCAGCATTCCGAGAGCGGTCGGCGCCGGCAGAAATACGTCGGCCCCCAGAGCGATCCGGACCTGGCGCGCCGGGTGGAAGACTTCCAGCAGATCAAGGCCGACACCGCGGAGCGCCGGCGCATGGTGTCGGCGCTCGTCGCCGGCGGCCTGCCATCGACCGATCCGCTGTCCGGCGACATCATTGAGGCGCTTTGGAAGGCGGGCATCTTCCGGCTCCGGGGCGTCCTGGTCGGCACGGCCGCGTTCCAGACCTATTCCGGTCTGCTGGGCGTTCGGTTGCCTGGTGAACACATGCGGACGGGTGATCTCGACTTCGGCCAGTTCCACAGCATTTCGCTGCTGGTCGAGGACAGCCTGCCGCCGATCCTGGATGTCTTAAAAGCGGTCGATCCGACCTTTCGGCCCGTGCCCCACATGATGGACCAAACGCTGTCCACGAAGTTCCGCAACGCCAAGCGTTTCGAGGTCGAGTTCCTGACACCCAACCGGACCAGCGATGACGTCGCCGGACGCCCGACTCCGATGCCGGCTCTGGGCGGGGCTGGAGCCAGCCCCCTGCGGTATCTCGACTTCCTGCTGCGGCAACCGGTTCGGGCTGCCGTGCTGCACCGCGCCGGCATCCCGGTTCTGGTGCCCGCCCCCCATCGCTTCGCCATCCACAAGATCATTGTCTGTGCCAAGCGCCGTACGGACCCTGAGGGTCTGGTCAAGAGCGCGAAGGACGCCGCCCAGGCCGGGGCGCTGATCCGGGCCCACCGGCAGACCCGCCGCGCTTTCGAGATCGGCGAGGCCTGGGTAGAAGCATGGGAGCGCGGCGAGAAATGGCGTGCGGCCCTCCTGGATGGCCGTACCCGGCTCTATGACGACGAGCGCGCGGTCCTCACGGAGTGCATCGAGGTCTGGGCGCGGGAGGTCGGCCAGAACCCCGACCGGTTTGGAATCGCCGCCGTCGGACACGCGCCCGACAAGGACCTCTTCGACGAACCCTGAGTGTCCGTCCGGGAAGGTGCTGAGTCGGATCAAGGGGATATGGGAAGGGGTTGAAGGCATTGACTCGGTTGTGATTCCCTCGCCGGTGCCCTTGTTTGGAGCGCCGCCATGTGGACCCCCGAGAAC
>JBJOKR010000241.1:0-5900 GCA_046045995.1 Pseudomonadota bacterium
ATCGCCTATGGCTGTGCCAGGGCCTTCCGCGCTCTCGGCGCGGATCTGGCTGTCACCTACCTGAACGACAAGGCCGAACACCATGTGCGCCCCCTGGCGGAAGGGCTGGGGGCCGACCTGATTCTGCCCTGTGATGTGCGGGAGCCGGGGCAGTTGGAGGCAGTGTTCGATGCCATCGCCGGGCGCTGGGGCCGGCTGGATTTCCTGCTGCATTCCATCGCCTTCGCCCCGCGGGAGGATCTGCACGGACGGGTGGTCGACTGCTCCCGCGACGGGTTCCTGACTGCCATGGACGTTTCCGTCCACAGCCTGATCCGCATGGCCCGGCTGGCGGAGCCGCTGATGACCGAGGGCGGCTGCATCCAGACGGTCAGCTTCTACGGTTCCGAAAAGGTGGTGGAGCATTACAACCTGATGGGTCCGGTCAAGGCGGCCCTGGAAAGCACGGTGCGCTACATGGCGGCGGAGCTGGGGGCCAAGGGCATCCGGGTCCACGCCCTGTCGCCCGGGCCGCTGAAGACACGGGCCGCCAGCGGCATCGACCGGTTCGATGCCTTGCTGGCCCGGGCGGCGGAGCGCGCACCCGGACACCAGCTTGTCACCATCGACGATGTCGGCGCCTATGCCGCCTTCCTGGCCAGCGATGCGGCCCGCGCGGTGACCGGGGCGGTGGAGTATATCGACGGTGGCTACAACATCGTGGGCTGACGCCCGGAAGGTATGGCCGGTGCCCCGAGCCCTGCGGCAGGCCGGGGGCCGGGCTTCCACCCGACGGGGTGTGTTCCGGGCCACAACATGTGGTACAAGCCCTGATCCTTCCGAACCCGGATCCGCCCGCACCCGCGGGTCGAGACAGAAGAAGAGTGCGCGAGTCCCATGGCCGGCCATAGCCAATTCAAGAACATCATGCACCGCAAGGGCGCGCAGGACGCCAAGCGGGCGAAGAAATTCAACAAGCTGGCGCGTGAAATCACCGTCGCCGTGAAATCGGGGCTGCCCGACCCCGCCGCCAACCCCCGCCTGCGCGCCGCCATCACCGCCGCCCGGGCGGAGAACATGCCCAAGGACCGCATCGACCGCGCTGTGAAGCAGGGAATCCCCGGCGGGGACGACGCGGTTTACGAGGAGGTGCGGTATGAGGGCTATGGCCCCGGCGGCGTCGCCTTGATCGTGGAAGCGCTGACCGACAACCGGAACCGCACCGCTTCCGACATCCGCACCGCCTTCTCCAAGAACGGCGGCACGCTGGGGGAGACGAATTCCGTCAGCTTCATGTTCAACCGCGTCGGCCAGATCGCCTATCCCGCCGCCATCGCCAGCGCCGATGCCATGCTGGAAGCAGCGATCGAGGCCGGGGCGGAGGATGTGCAGTCCGATGAGGACGGGCACACAGTTCTGACCGCCGTGGACGATCTGGGCACCGTGCGCGACGCGCTGGAAGCCAAGTTCGGCGCCCCCGCCGGGGCCAAGCTGACCTGGCAACCCCAGACCCTGGTGCCGGTCACGGCGGAGGATGCGGCCCAGACCCTGCTGAAGCTGATCGACGTGCTGGACGACAATGACGATGTCCAGACTGTGCTGGGCAATTTCGACATCCCTGCGGACCTGATCGAGAAGCTGGGCTGATCGAGACGCTGGGCTGATCGAGACGCTGGGCAGACCGACACCCGCATAGACCGGAGGAGACGGCGATGGCCGCCCCGACCACGCTGCGCATCCTGGGGCTGGACCCCGGGTTGCGGCATACCGGCTGGGGCGTCATCGACGTGACCGGCAACCGCCTGTCCTTCGTCGCCGACGGCGCCATCCACACGGATGAGAAGGAAACCCTGTCCCGCCGCCTGGAACGGCTGCATGACGGTATCCTTGCCGTGATCGAGTCGTGGCGGCCGGATGAGGCGGCGGTGGAGGAGACGCTGGCGAACAAAAACCCGGCCTCCACGATGAAGCTGGGCATGGCCCGCGGCATCGCCCTGTTGGTGACGGCGCGGGCGGGTCTGCCGGTGGAGCAGTACCTGCCCATGATCGTGAAGAAATCCGTGGTCGGGACGGGGCATGCGGACAAGGTGCAGGTCCAGCACATGGTCCGCATGTTGCTGCCCGGGTCGCAGACGACCAGTGCCGACGCGGCCGATGCCCTGGCCGTGGCCATCTGCCATGCCCATACCGCCGGCACCAACCGCCGGGTCATGGACGGCATGCTGGGAATCCGCAGATAGGCGTTGCCGATTTGTTCACATGGATGTAGATTTCTTCCTGGTCAGGCAGAAAGGAAGAATGCCATGGCGCTGAACATCAAAAGCGCGGAGGCCGAGCAGGCGGTCCGCCGTCTGGTGGAGCTGACGGGCGAAAGCATCACGGAGGCCGTGACCCGCGCCGCCCGGGAACGCGCCGAGCGCCTGGAGGCGGAGCGGCTGGCAAAGGATGAGGCGCGGAGGGCGGAGATCATGGCGATCATCCGCCGGATACAGGCCATGCCGATCCTGGACGACCGGCCGGAGGATGAGATCCTCGGCTACAACGAAATCGGGACCTGGGATTGAGATGCGCGTCGTCCTCGACAGCTCCGCCCTGGTTGCCGTGCTTCTGCGGGAACCCGACGCCGCCTTGTTCAATGCCGCCCTTCTGACGGCCGCGGAAACAGCCTTGTCGACGGTCAACATGCTGGAAGCGCGCACAGTACTGCATGCGCGGAAGGGGGCGGAGGCGGTGGCTGAATTCGATGGGCTCATCACCCGGCTGGGTACGGAGATTGTCGCCTTCGACCAGGCCCAGTCGGACACGGCCTATGCCGCCTATCAACGGTTCGGCAAGGGGTTCAACAGCAAGGCGCGCCTGAACCTGGGCGACTGTGCCGCTTATGCCTTGTCGAAGACGACCCTCGCACCCCTCCTGTTCAAGGGCGCCGATTTCCACCATACCGACGTGACCCCGGCCCTGCCGCTGCTGGTGCCGGATGCCGGAGACCGCATGTGATGATCGCCAAGCTGCGCGGGCTGCTCGATTCCACCGGCACCGACCATGCGGTGGTGGATGTGAACGGCGTTGGCTATCTCGTCTCCTGCTCCGCGCGCACCCTGCGCCGTCTCGGCACGGTGGGGGAGGCGGTGACGCTCTACACCGACATGTGGGTGTCGGAAGACAATATCCAGCTGTTCGGATTCGCCGATGCGCAGGAGAAGGCTTGGTTCCGCCTGCTGACCACGGTGCAGGGGGTGGGGGCAAAGGTCGCCTTGAACATCCTCTCCGTCCTGGGGCCGGAGGAGGTGGCGACGACCATCTCCGCCCAGGACAAGACCAATCTCTGCCGCGCCGACGGGGTGGGGCCGAAGCTGGCTGCCCGAATTCTGAACGAATTGAAGGATAAGGTCGCGACCCTGGGCATGGGCGCCTTGCCTTCGGCGGGCGGTCCTGCGACACCGGTGCCCGCCAGTACCGCCGTTCCCCCCGGCGGCGGGGCGGTCGCCGATGCCGTTTCCGCCCTGGTCAACCTGGGCTATCGCCGGGTGGAGGCGTTCACCGCCGTCAATGCCGCTTTCCAGCGCCTGGGACCGGATGCCGCCAT
Source organism: Pseudomonadota bacterium (assembly GCA_046045995.1). Lineage (GTDB taxonomy): Bacteria > Pseudomonadota > Alphaproteobacteria > Azospirillales > Azospirillaceae > Indioceanicola. Next base: position 3,566 of record JBJOKR010000241.1, read on the forward strand.
GTCCGACCTGATCCGCGCCGGGCTGAAGGAGCTTAGCCAGTGAGTCCCGCGCCTGAGACGCCGGCCCGCAAGCCGGAACGCCTGGTCGAGCAGGACCGTATCGGCGCCGACCATGGGGAGGCGTCGCTGCGGCCATTGTCCCTGCCGGATTTCATCGGCCAGCGGCAGGTGCGGGAAAATCTGGCCCTGTTCATACAAGCTGCGAAGTCCCGCGGTGAAGCCCTTGATCATGTTCTGCTTTTCGGTCCTCCCGGCCTCGGCAAGACGACGCTGGCGCAGATTGTGGCCAAGGAACTGAATGTCGGCTTCCGCGCCACCTCCGGCCCGGTGATCGCCAAGGCGGGCGATCTGGCCGCCCTGCTGACCAATCTCCAGCCCCATGATGTTCTGTTCATTGATGAAATCCATCGCCTGTCCCCCCAGGTGGAGGAGATCCTGTATCCCGCCATGGAGGATTTCCAGCTGGACCTGATCATCGGCGAAGGGCCAGCGGCGCGCAGTGTGCGCATCGACCTGCCGCCCTTCACCCTGGTGGGGGCGACGACGCGCAGCGGTCTGATCACCCGGCCCCTGCGCGAACGCTTCGGCATCCCGCTGCGCTTGCAGTTCTATGAGCCGGAGGAATTGCAGTTGATTGTCAGCCGCGGCTCCCGCCTGCTCGGTATGCGGCTGGCGCCGGATGGGGCGATGGAGATCGCCCGCCGGTCGCGCGGCACGCCCCGTGTCGCCGGGCGGCTGCTGCGCCGGGTGCGGGACATCTGCGCCGTCGGCGGAGTGGAGGAGGTGGATGCCCGCGCCGCCGACTCGGCCCTGACGCGGCTGGAGGTGGACCGCATGGGCTTCGATGCCATGGACCGGCGTTACCTGTGCTGCATCGCCGACAATTACGGCGGTGGCCCGGTCGGGGTGGAGACCCTGGGTGCCGCCCTGGGGGAGCAGCGGGACGTGCTGGAGGAAACGATCGAGCCCTATCTGATCCAGCAGGGGCTGCTGCAACGCACCCCGCGGGGGCGGATGCTGACCGATGGTGGTTACCGCTACCTGGGGCTGCCTGTCCCGGCTGCGGCCGCCCGCCAGCTCGACCTTCTGGGCGGCGTCCCGACCGAGGGGGATGGCGGGGATGTCTGAGGTGCGTCCCTCCCTGCCCGGGGATCGGCGGACGCCCGGCGAAGGTTGGATGGACGGCCGGGTCCATGTCTATCCGGTCCGGGTGTATTATGAGGACACGGACGCGGGCGGCATCGTCTACCACGCCAATTACCTGCGGTTCTGCGAGCGGGCGCGCAATGAGATGATGCGGTGCCTCGGCCACCCCCATGCCGCAATGGTGCGTGATGATGGTGTGGCATTCGCGGTACGTCGCTGTGAGATCGACTTCCTCCGGTCCGCCCACCTCGATGACGCCCTTGAAGTTGCAACCGAGATCATCGATATCGGCGCCGCGACTGTGGATGCCCGGCAGATCGTGCGTCGACCGGATCCTGCTGGTGACGGCCCCGGCCCGGGACTGGAACTGGCGCGTCTGACCCTTCGGCTCGCCTGCATCAACCGGATGGGAAGGCCGTCCCGGCTGCCGCCGACGCTGCGCGGCGCCATGGCCGGGATTGCCGGAATGCCCCAGTCGCCGACAGCCGGTGACAGGCCGGGCGTACGTGAAGTGACCGATCAGCGTTGATGGAGCCTACCCTCATGGAACCCGCAGTGGCCGCAACGGCCCACGATATGTCCCCCCTGGGCCTGTTCCTCATGGCCGACTGGGTGGTGAAGTCCGTCATGCTGGGGCTGCTCGCCGCCTCCATCTGGAGCTGGGCCATCATCTTCGACAAATCGGTGAAGTTGCGCCGGATGAATGCCGCCGCCGCCGATTTCGAGGAGCAGTTCTGGTCCGGTGGGTCGCTGGATGCGCTCTATGACAGCATTGGCCACAATCCACCGGACCCGCTCTCCGCCACCTTCGCCGCCGGGATGCGTGAATGGCGCCATGCGGCGGAACGGGGGCTGGCCACCAGCGGGTCCATCCAGGCCAACCTGGCCCAGCGGGTGGAACGGGTGATGGCGGTTACCATCGGGCGGGAGATGCAGGCGGCGGAGCGTTACATGACGGTGCTCGCCTCCGTCGGCTCGGTTGCTCCCTTCGTCGGTCTGTTCGGGACGGTCTGGGGCATCATGAACGCCTTCACCGCCATCGCCTCCTCCGGCAACACCTCGCTGGCTTCCGTGGCCCCGCCCATCGCGGAGGCGCTGTTCGCCACGGCCATTGGTCTGGTGGCGGCGATCCCGGCGACGGTCGCCTACAACAAGTTCTCCACCGACCTGGGGCGCTTCGCCGATCGGC
>JBJOKR010000242.1:0-5813 GCA_046045995.1 Pseudomonadota bacterium
CAGGGGAACATCCGGGGGGGGATGGGGGGCGGCTGGGGGCAGGGTGGGCCGGTTCCTGGCAGCGGGGCATCGTCCCACGAAACCCTTGCCCGGGGACTCCGGTTCCCCGGGCCGGTCACCTCCGGGGCTGGCGGAACCGGGGCGGGCGGGGCAGAGTTGGCTGACGGAACGGGAGGCGGGGCAGGGGGGATGCAGGGCGGATGCAGGGGGGATCATGTCGGATCAGGGATCGGGTCGCCTGGCGGCCCTGGCGATGGCCCCGCCGAAGCTGGCGGACCGGGACGATTACGAAAAGAAACTGGCCGACCTGCAGGAGCGCATCCTGCATGTGCAGCAGGCCTATTGGCACAGCCGCCGCCGGGCCGTGATCGTGCTGGAAGGCTGGGATGCGGCGGGGAAGGGTGGGGCCATCCGCCGCCTGACGGAAAGGCTGGACCCCCGCGGTGCCCATGTCTGGCCCATCGGCGCCCCGTCGCTGGAGGATCAGGGCAAGCACTATCTCTACCGCTTCTGGCAGCGGCTGCCGGCCGCCGGGACCTTCGCCATCTTCGACCGGTCCTGGTACGGCCGCCTGCTGGTGGAGCGGGTGGAGCGGCTGGCCAGCCGGGAGGAATGGTCGCGTGCCTTCCGGGAGATCAACGCATTCGAGCGGATGCTGACCGATGACGGGGTGCGCCTGGTCAAGCTGTTCCTGCATATCGACCGGGATGAGCAACTTGAGCGCTTCAAGGAACGGCTGAAGAATCCCTATAAGCGTTGGAAGCTGACGGCGGAGGATCTGCGCAACCGGGAACGCTGGGACGACTACATCCGGGCCGCGGAGGAGATGTTCGCCCGCACCGATACGCAGGAGGCACCCTGGCACCTGATCCCCGCCAATGCGAAATGGTACGCGCGGGTGGAACTGCTGCGCATCGTGGTCGATCGCCTGTCCGCCGACATCGACATCTCCCCCCCACCCCTGGACCCCGAGGTCCAGCGCGCAGCGGCGGAGCAGCTGGGGATCAGGTTGTAGGGGTAGCAACCCCACTCCCCTTGAGGGAGAGGGATTTTTGCTCACCGATCAAGACTCTTCCCGGACACGCGGGGTTTGTCGCAATCCGCTGCGCTTCTTGTGACCTACAGCTCTGGGTGGAGCACGAGCGCAAACCCCTCTCGCCTTGAGGGGGAGGAAGGGACCCATGCGAAGCATGGGAGGGTGAGGGGTCCCCAGGGGCGGTGCTGCATCGGTAAGGTTGGGGGCCGGTGCTGCCGGACCCCTCACCCTCCCACCCTTCGCTTCGCTGCGGGCGGGTCCCTTCCTCTCCCTCAGGGGGAGAGGGGGTTTTCCGCCAAGGCGAGGACGCGAACCCCTTACTGCCGGGTGCCTTGGGCCGGGGCGGGCGTCTGGCCGGCGGGCGGCTGGGCGGCAGCGCGTTCGTCCAGTTTGCGCAGGACGCCGGACAGATTGCCGGTCGCATCCTCCGCCACCTTGCGGCTGGCGACCGGGGCCTCATGGGTGAAGACGGTCAGGGCCTGGATCCGCTCCGTCTTGCCCTCCTGCGTCTGCACCTCCGGCCCTGGCATCAGCTGGAACAGCATGGCGACGACGCTCGTCTCCTCCCCCGACTTGCATTCCGCCGTGCCGGTGCGGATGGCGAAGTTCTTCAGCGGCTGGGCCGGGCCCATCTGGGGGGTGAAGGTGCCTTCGCAGGCCTTGGACAGCAGATCGGTCACGAACTTGTCGGATACGGCCGTAACATCCCCCGCCGTGGCGGGAACGGGGAAGCTGCGGACGGAGCCCAGGACCTCATTCCCGATCTGCCAGGCGTAGTCGCCCGGGCGCTGTTCCGGCGGCAGCCGGTCAAGCGGCAGGGCACGGGCATCCTGCAGCCCGGCTTCCACCAGCATCTGGGCCAGTTCCCGCGGCATCGCCGGCGGGGCAGGCGGCAGGGGCAGGGTGCCGGCCACGGCATCGGTCACGCACTTGTCCAGATCGTCCATGGCCTTGGCCGTGCCGCGCAGGCGGAAGCGGGCGGTATCGCCCGGGATCTCCACCGACAGCACATTGCCCGAGCCGATGCCCTTCAGCAGGTCGGCATCGTCGCCTAAGGGAATCATGATCGCCTGGGGCTGGGCGACACCGCCCGGACGCTCCCGCGACAGGCTGCTGTCGATGGAAACCTTGGCCGGGAAGCGGGCGCCGGGCTGCATCCGGGCGTTCGGGATGGCGATGACCAGGTTGACCAGCCGCTCCGGGCTTTTCAGGAACACCAGTTCCAGGCCGTTGTCATACTGGTTGCCGACGACACACATGCGGAAGGTGCCGTCGGAATAGACCTGGGGAGCCACCTGCCATTCGCCTGTCGGGCTGGCCGGGGCGGCATCGGCCTGGGGCCGTGGGGCCGCCTGGTTGCCCGCCGCCTGGGCCGCGGTGGGGGCGTTGCCCGGGCCGGCCGGCTGCTGCGGCCTGGCCTGCTGCTGGGTGGCCGGGGGACGCTGGCCCTGAGGTGCCGCACCGGGGGCAGGCGTGGGCCGGGCGTTCGGATCGATGGTGCCGGCGGCCGAACCGCCCGGCGCCGTCTGCACCGTGCCGGGCAGGACCAGGCCCCCGCCCGAGGGCTGTTGCTGGGGCTGGCCGCCCGACTGGCTGCCCGACTGGGCAAGGGCGGTACCCGCCAGGGAAACGGCAGCCCCGGCGAGGAGCAGGCCGGCAAAGTGACGCGACAGGGAACGGAGCACGGTCGACACTACCCAGGTTGCAAAGAGGCTGGGGGACCCTAGGCCACGGAAGACCAGGGTGCAAGGGGCAAGGCCCCGGCCAGCCCCATCGCGCAGCCGGCAACCGGGGTGGTGGATCCAGGCGCGTCGCACCAGGATGGGGCTTTCCCAAAATATAGGAAAAATTCGATGCGGTTTTTTCGGGACATATCTGTGATTTCGGTGTGGTTCTCCTGCGGAAGCGGTAGAAACCGGACTAATTCCATAGTATAGAACCAAGAACCTGATCGGGGTGTGGCCACCATGCGGGTAATCGCGGCTCTCTGCTTTGTGATGCTGTTCGCAGCACCGGACCTGTCGCGGGCACCGCTGACCGCCGCCGATGCAGCCCGCTTCGTCGCCATCGCCGAAGCCATCGCGGTGGAAGCGGCCGCCCGGAGTCTCTCCGCTGGTCCGACAACGGGGATCGCCACGGCCCTGCCCACGCCGGCCGCCGGGCTTCCCCCCCTGTCCGACATGGCTCCGCCGGTGCGGGAGGCGCGGGCGGTCGTCCTGGACCGGCATGGGGTGGCGGCGGCGGAATGGGAGGATCTCTCCCGGCGCGTCTGGGCCGCCTACCGGGCACAGCGCCTTGCCCCGCTGGCCCAGGCCCTGGGCCGGGGGGCGCGGATCGACCAGAACGGGCTTTCCCCCGCCGAACAGGGGGAGCGGTCGGTGCTGCTCAACGCCACCCGCGGGGATGTCGCCTTCATCCTGGCCGAAACCGCCGCCGACCGCAGCGCCATCGCCCCCTACCTGCCCCGCCTCGCCCGACTGGCGGGGGACTGACGGGTCACGCTATCTGACTGCACCCGTTCAGGCCCCCCGGTCAGGCCCCCGGTCAGGTCGCGGGTCAGATCATGGCCAGTGCCTGTTCCAGATCGGCGATCAGGTCCGAAGCCGCCTCGATCCCGCAGGATAGGCGCAGCAGGTCGGGCGGGCAGGGGCTGTCCGGCCCCTCCACCGAGGCGCGATGCTCCACAAGGCTCTCCACCCCGCCAAGGGATGTGGCGCGGGTCCAGAGCGTCAGGCCGGCCGCCGCGTTCACGGCCGCAGAACCGGCGGGACCACTGGAATCGGCCCGGTCCTTCACCCGGATGGACAGCATACCACCGAACCCGCCCCGCATCTGCCGGGCGGCGACGGCATGGCCGGGATGATCCTCCAGCCCCGGATACAGTACGGCGGCCACACGCGGGTGGTTATGGAAGTGCCGGGCCACGGCCAGGGCATTGGCGCAGGACCGCTCCAACCGGACGGACAGGGTGCGCATCCCGCGGAACAGCAGCCAGGCCTCCATCGGGCCGGGGATGGCCCCCTGGTCCCCGCGCACAGCCTTGATCCGGACCCAGCGTTCATCCGCCCGCGCCGTGACCAGGGCCCCCGCCAGCACATCGCTGTGGCCGTTCAGGTACTTGGTCGCCGAATGCATGACGATGTCGGCGCCCAGGTCGATCGGCCGGGTCAGCAGCGGTGTGGGCACCGTGTTGTCCACCGCCAGCAGGGCGCCGGCACCGCGGGCGATGTCCGCCATCGCCGCGATGTCAGTGACGCACCAGGTGGGATTGGCCGGTGTCTCCACCCACAGGACCCGGGTGCTGCCCGGGCGGATGGCGGCGTTCACCGCGTCCGGATCGGTCATGTCGACGAAATCGACGCTGAGCGCCCACTGGGCGGAAAACGCCTTCAGCCAGCGGCGCAGGGCCCAGTACATCACCTTGGGTGCGACGATATGGTCCCCCGGAGCCAGCGTCAGGAACACCGCCGTCGCCGCCGACATGCCGGAGGAGAACAGCTTCGCCTCCGCCCCGCCCTCCAGCGCCGCAAGCAGGGTTTCGGCCGGGGTGAAGGTCGGGTTCTCCGGCCGGGCATAGGAATAGCCGGCCGGGTAGGACAGGTCGCCCCCGCGCAGGAAGGTGGTGGCCGGGTGGATGCCCGGAACCACGCCGAAGGTGCCGTCGTCACCCTGGCCCATCCCCCCGGCCAGCAGGGTATGGGCCGAAAGGCGGTCAAGGGGCTGGTGCGGGGGGCGGGGGGGGGCGGTCATGGCGATCCTGTTCGATGGGGTGCCGCGATCTAGCCACCCCCGGGGCCCCGGTGCAAGGCTGCGGGTGCAAGGTCGCTGGTCCGGGTGCTTCCGCGTCGGGCTGCCCCGGCCGGTTCCCCTTCAGGCGGAACGGCCGCCCCCGACCGCTCCCCCTACCCCCATCGGCGGGGTGGGCAGGGAAGAAGAAGAAGCTTCGGAACCATCCGCCACCGGCCCGCGTTGTCGCGCCATGTCGGATGTGGATGGATCAGGTTTGCCGCCCCCGGATCCCGCTGCACCGAAGTCCTCCCGCCCCTGCGGAAAGACTTCGCCGCGGCGGCAGGGTGGAACGAACCGTCCATTCCCGACCATTCGTCTTCGATACCGGTGGGACTACAGGTCCGGCCGGGCCGGACCACCGGGTGACTGCATGGCACGATCAATCCTAATCACCGGGGGGGCCGGTTTCATCGGATCCCACCTTGCCGACCAGCTGCTGGCCGAGGGGCACCGGGTCCGGGCGCTGGACAACCTGTCCCCCCAGGTGCATCCGGACACGACCCGCCCCGCCTATCTGGACCGGGAGGTGGAGCTGGTCACCGGCGACATCCGCGATCCCGATGCGGTGGCCCGGGCGCTGCGCGGGATCGACACCGTCTACCATCTGGCCGCCGCCGTCGGCGTGGGCCAGAGCATGTATGAGGTGGCGGAGTATACGGGCATCAATGATCTGGGCACGGCCGTCCTGCTCCAGGCGCTGATCGAACGGCCCGTCAGCCGCCTGATCGTCGCCAGTTCCATGAGCATCTATGGGGAGGGGCTGTACCGCCGCAGTGACGGAACCGTGGTGGAAGGCCGGGCCCGGCCCCGCGCGCGCCTGGCCGCCGGGCGCTGGGAACTGCCGGGCGATGACGGCACCGATCTGGTGCCGGTGCCGACACCGGAAGGCAAGACGCCCAGCCTGTCCTCCATCTATGCCCTGGGCAAGCATGTGCAGGAACGGCAATGCCTGCTGATCGGGCAGGCCTACGGCATCCCGACGACGGCG
>JBJOKR010000243.1:0-5812 GCA_046045995.1 Pseudomonadota bacterium
GCTGCCCCGCCGGTGGGTGGTCGAACGATCCATCGCCTGGCTCAACCGATGCCGTCGACTGGCGAAGGACCGGGAGTGCCTCAACAAAACAGCCTTGGCGTTCCTGCGATGGGCCTCAATCCGACTGATGCTGCGAAAGCTCTGTCGGAAAACGAAATGATCTTGGACGGACTCTAAGGCCCATGAAAGCCCGCCCATTTTGTACACAATTGCCCCCCGCCCAGTTTGTACACGTATCCACAGGCCATCATAGCTGGCCGCCCATCTCGTACACGTGTCCACAGGGGCCCCTGCCCCTGAGGTACACGTGTCCACAGATCTTCACGCCCCTCCTGTACACGGATCCCGCCCCTCCTGTACACGATAGAGCTGCTAACACTCTGTTTTCACGAGGTTATCCGGTTCAGAACACATGGAACACTATAGTGAACACGATAATGAACACAGGGGGTGTCTGTGGATAAATTGATTATGGAAGAGAGAACAGCCTCGGACGAACAGCGGCGGTACAGTCCCCCCGCACTGCTGTCAGTAAACATCTGACGATGAGCACCCCCGAACCGAAATCGTTCAGACCGAGCCATCACACCAGACAAAAGGCAGAGAGCAGGTCTGTCCCTGCGGACGGGGTTGCGGGTGGGAGAGAGGCTTCCAGCCGGCCCGTCGCGGGAGACAGGCGATGGATGGCTTTGCGGGGGAGATCCACGACACCACCACCCCAACCACGGAGACCGGCGAGGATAGAACGAGCGGGGCCGGGGCATCGGCTCGGGGGATTGCGCCCACTCCACCTGATCGAGGGCCGCTGTACCAGGCGGTGACGGAGCGGCTGATCGGGGAGATCAGCGCCGGGCGGCTGCCCTGGGTTCAGCCCTGGCGGTCGGGTGGGCGCGCTCCGGGGCTGCCGCACAATGCCGCCACCGGGCGTCCCTACCGCGGCGTCAATGTGCTGCTGCTCTGGGATGCCGTCCGACGCGGGGGCTACCCCGATCAGGCTTGGCTGACGGCGGTGCAGGCGCGGAACTGCGGCGGCAGGATCCGGCCGGGGGAGCAGGGCACCGCCATCCTCTATGCCGACCGCTTCGTGCCCGACCATTCCGCACCCGGCCGGGGTGGGCCTGGGGGAGCAGGGCCTGGCCAGGGGGCAGGAGGCGGCCGACCCGCTGGGGCGACAGGGCGGCCGGGCCCGCAGCCGGGGGCCATCTGGTTCCATCGGCACTACACGGTCTACAACATCGCCCAGTGCAGCGGCCTGCCGCCGGAGATCACGGCCGTACCGCCGGCGGTGGACCGCCGCCTGATCCTGCCCCGCGTCGCCGCCCTGATCGCCGCCACCGGCATCACCGTCCGCATCGGCGGGGTGGAGGCCTGGTACAGCCCGCCGCTGGATCTGGTGCAGGTCCCCCCGCCCCGGGCCTTCCGGGCCCCCATCGACTGGCACCGCACCGCCCTGCACGAGCTGGCCCATGCCACCGGTCATGCCACCCGCCTGCGCCGCGATCTCGGCGGGGTCTTCGGGTCAAAGGCCTATGCCCGGGAGGAGCTGGTGGCGGAGATGGGGTGTGCCTTCGCCTGTGCTGCCCTGGGCATCACCCCCACCGTCCGCCATGCCGATTATCTGGCCGGTTGGCTCGATGTCCTGGGCCTGGATGCGCGCCTGCTGGTCCGCAGTGCCGCCGCCGCATCCCGTGCCGCCGATTGGCTGCTGGCCCATGCCCCCCAGCCCGATTGGCGCCTGCCGACCAAGGGCCCGAGCCCGGCAGAGCTGATCACCGGCAACACCCGGGACCGGCGGTGGGGAGAGGGAGAGGCGGGTGGGGGAGGGGTGTCCGGGTGACAGGGGAGAGAATGGCTCATCCCCGGCCCGGCACCACCCCAGGAGACAGGCCATGGCCACGACCCGCATCACCCTCACGCCTGCGACGTCCATCCCCTTCGACAAGCTCGTCCTCTCCCAGGCCAATGTCCGGCGCGTCAAGGCCGGCATCAGCATCGAGGATCTCGCCGACGACATCGCCCACCGCGGCCTGCTGGCCACCCTCACCGTCCGCGTCCTGGTCGACGCCGAGGGCAACCCGACCGACCGCTACGAGGTGCCGGTCGGGGGGCGGCGCTACCGGGCCCTCCAGCATCTGGTGCGCACCCGCCGCCTCGCCCGGACCGCGCCCATCCCCTGCATCATCCGCAGTGACGGGCTGGGGGAGGAGGACAGCCTGGCGGAGAACCTGCACCGTGTCGCCCTGCACCCGCTGGACCAGTTCCGCGCCTTCCAGACCCTGGCGGAGGCCGGTCTCTCCCCGGCGGATATCGCCGCACGGTTCTTCCTGACGGAGACGGTCGTGCGCCAGCGCCTGCGGCTTGCCACCGTCTCCCCGGCCCTGCTGGAGATCTATGCCGCCGACGGCATGACGCTGGAGCAGCTGATGGCCTTCTCCGTCTGCGACGACCACGCCCGGCAGGAGCAGGTCTGGGCCGCCTATACCCAGCCCTGTCGGTCGCCAAAAAGCCTCCCGATCCAATCCCGTCACTGCAAATCTCCGCTGATCCGTGACCAGCGGAATATTTCATGAACTCGCCACCGGCAGGACGTGTCGTTAGACCCCGCTTACCTCTGAGCGATGTCTGACCGAGGCAGCCGCGCCCCTGACCAGTCAAATGATTTGACCGATGCAACTGCGTTCCCGCGGTCGACATCGAATGTCACGATTCACCTGCACCTGACCGAGACCGCCCCATCGCCAGTGTCGTGAACCCGTGCCTATGGGGTTCGCCTGAGCACCATTCCCGCATGGTAGAGAACGCCGTCCCGGATTCGCCCATCGGCGTAGAAGCCTGTGTCGTCCCAGTATTGGATGATGTCGCCGGTGACGCGGTACCGCCCCCGCCAGGCGTTCTCACGGGTGCCGCGCGCCTCTTCGTAGCGACCGTTGTCGAGGAGCTCGTGGCGGATGTACCCGTCCTCCGTGATCCACATCCCGACATAGGGGTGGTCATGAGGTTCGGTCTCAGCCTCGGGCCGGGGGCCGGGGGCCGGGTGGGAAGTCGGTGGTGACGAACTGGTCCTGGACCCCGGTCGCGTTCAAAAGCGCCAATCCCCCGCTGAGCAGCGTCCTGAGTACGCCATCAAGGGCAGCCTTCATGGCATGGCATCTGGTGCATGAAGGGAAGACTGCCGATGTTCGGCGAAGACGGCCACGGCGGCGAGCTGGCGCGTGCGATCATCGAGCCCGGGCCGCGTCCATATGTCGCCGAGGGCGTAGGCCTGGGTCGCGTCGGCCAGGAAGGGGAACTCCCGGCGCATGGATTCCAGCACCGTCCGCGGAACGCCGCCATTGAGTTTCAGGACGACATCGGCGCCCTGCTTGAGCCGTTCCTCCGTTGTCGCGGCCATGGTTGCTCCCTCCTGCGCCTGGGCGTCCGACGCCATCAGGATGCCTGCCGATAAGGCAAGCGTCGCCAGCGTACGCATCATCCGTCTCCTTGTATTTGGTGTAGGGCATAGGTGGTGTGGGGCGGCGCAATCCCGCGCCGCCATACCGGTCACCTGAGTCTTCCTCACTCAGCGGCGGCCGCCGCAGCATCGAAGTCGGTGGACTTGGACAATTCGGACCATCTGGCGAGTTCCGCCTGTCTGGACTCGTAGGCCTGACAGAGATACCGGACAGCGTCCGACCCCATGGCGAGGCGCAGGGGCGGCTCAGCTTCGCGGGTCAGGCGTACAAGCGCCGCGCCGAGCTTGGCCGGGTCTCCCGCCTGCTTCCCGTTCTGCGAGCCGTAGAAGCGCTCGACCTGTTCACCATAGCCGGCATAGTCCGCGATCCGCCTGTCGCCGTAGCGGATCGAGCTGCCATCGAGGAAGTCGGTCCGGAAGAAGCCCGGCTCGACGATGGTCACGCCGATCCCGAAAGGCCTCACCTCGAGTGCCAGACATTCCGAGAAGCCCTCGACCGCGAACTTCGTGGCGCAGTAGATGCTGGCGATGTCGAAGCCGAGCGCGCCGCCGATGGAGGAGATGTTGAATATATGCCCGTTCCTTGACGCGCGCATATAGGGCAGCACGGCGCGGATGACGTGCATCATCCCGTGGACGTTCGTATCGAACTGCCGCCTGATGGTCTCCGACTCGATCTCTTCGAAGACGCCGAGCTGGCCGTAACCGGCATTGTTGACCAACACATCAATGCGGCCGAACCGCACGACAGCCTCTTCCGCTGCTGCTGCGGGGCGGTGCGCTTCGGTGACGTCGAGGGCGAGGGCCAGCACGTTTTCCGCCTCGGGCAGTGCTGCTTTCACCGTCGCCGCATCGCGGCCCGTGGCCACGACCTTTTCGCCTGCCGCAAGGGCAGCCTTTGCGATCGCGAGGCCGATGCCCCGCGATGCGCCCGTAATGAACCAGACCTTTCCGGTGTCCGCCATGTCCTTCTCCATCAGTGCCGGGGCGGGCCGGGATTGCCCCCCGTCACGACGCGAAATGGTGGGGGCGGCAAGCGAGGCGGTAGACCGATTCCCCGGGATACTTGCCTGATCCTCCGCTCGTGTCGCAATCCTGTTGATCCGTCCGATGCGGAGCGCGACAAGGTTCAGTATCACAGGCCAACGAGCAAGGGGGGCGGATGCCGGAATGTCTTGGCGACCTCACCGCGGACGTTGCGCAATGGGCGCGGGATGACGGCGTCCATTCGACGCCCGTCCCCCGCTTACACCTCATCAGAAGCGGCAGGCCCACACAGAGCATACATGCCGTCCATAAGCCGGCGATCTGCATCGTCCTGCAAGGGGCCAAGCGGGTGCTGCTCGGGGAACGCGTCTTTGCCTACGGCCCCACACAGTATCTCGCTGTCTCCTTCGACCTGCCGATCGTCGGGCAGATCACCGAGGCGACGCCCGAGCGCCCCTATCTGTGCGTGAGGCTTGACGTCGAAGCAAGCCAGCTCGCCGAGCTGGCAGCTGGCCGGCCCGGGGACGGCGCGCGCGACGTCGATGCGCCCGGCCTGTCGCTCGGACGGACAACGCCGGAGATCTTGGAGTCTGCGGGGCGCCTGCTGACCCTCATCGGACACCCGGACGACGTGCCCGTGCTTGCGCCCCTTTACGAACGCGAACTGCTTTACCGCGTCGTGAGCGCACCGGGCGGACGGGCTGTCGCCCGCGCCGTCCTGGGAACCGGCCCCGAACGCCATGTCGCCCGCGCCATCGCCTGGATCCGCGAACGCTACCGCGAGCCCTTCGAGATGGCACGCCTTGCGGAGGTCGCGCGGATGCAACCCTCGGCACTCCACCAGCACTTCAAGGCGATCACGCAGACGTCCCCGCTCCAGTACCAGAAGCGCCTGCGCCTGCTGGAGGCTCGGCGTCTGATGCTGTTCGAGGCCCGCAGCGCCGCAGAGGCCGCCTTCGCCGTCGGCTATGAGAGCCCGTCGCAGTTCTCCCGCGAATACCGGCGCCAGTTCGGGAAACCGCCGATGCAAGACGTCGGGACATGCGAGGATCGAGCGTTGGCCGCCGCACTCCTGTGAGGCCAACCGATTGAGACGGATCACCATCCCGGTGGCCCCGCATCCCGAGGTATCGGGAGCGGTGGCCAACGTGGGCAAGGTCTGTGGATGTGGAATAGCCGTTCGCCCGAAGTGCGGCGGCGAGCATGTGGGCAAGGCGCGCGACGTGATCCCGGTCGGAGGATCGCCCGCCGTCCTCCGCTGGCGCTCCGGCGGGGGACCCGTGCGGCGCCGGCCCCCGCCCGGCCAAGAGGATCCCCTGCGACGGCCGCCCCCGCTGCCGTCCCCATCCGCAGAGGAGATCCTGTCATGACCAC
>JBJOKR010000244.1:0-5791 GCA_046045995.1 Pseudomonadota bacterium
GAACCCAGAACCCTGAACCCCCAGCCCACAATCCAATCCAGCACCGCGCCGACCGCGCCACCGAACCGCGCATCCGCCCCCAGGCAATCCCCATTCAGATCAACGCTGGTGAATAGGACGGGTTAGTGCATTGTTTTGGCCCACCTATCTTGCTTGCCCTCCATGAAAGGCCGCCTTAACACTACGCTCTGATCGATTTTTTGGCGATCCGGCTATAATTTGTTTATTGCGCCTCGCATATGATTCGGGTGGTGAATGCTCGACCTTGATGTCTTTTCGTCCCGCCGGCTTCCGCTGATCCTGCAGGGAGAAGCTGCCGAATGCGGCTTGGCCTGCCTTGCCATGGTGGCCGGGCATCATGGCTACCGGACAAGCTTGCCCGAGCTACGCCGGCGGTTCTCGATCTCCCTGAAAGGGACGACACTCAAGACTTTGATGCAGATTGCCGACAGCCTTGGGTTGGCTGCCCGGCCGATCCGCGCGGAGTTGGAGGCGCTGCGTCAGATCCGCATGCCCGCCATCCTTCATTGAGATATGGCGCATTATGTCGTCCTGAAATCAGTGACTGCCCGCTATGTCGAGGTGCATGACCCCGCCTGCGGCCTGCGTCGGCATTCCTGGGCTGAAGTCTCGAAACGTTTCACCGGCGTGGCGCTGGAACTGACCCCCACCCCCCAGTTCGAAAAGCGCGAGCGGGTAGAGCGGGTGCGGCTGAGCGATCTGTGGACACGCGCCTCCGGCTTCGTTCCCAGCATGGTTCAGTTGGTGCTGCTGTCGCTGGTGCTGCAGGTTTTCGCCATCCTGACGCCGATGCTGAACCAGATGGTCATTGATGACGCCATTGCTAAGGGCGACGTGGATCTGCTGGGCGTCCTGGCCATCGGCATGGCCCTGATGCTGCTGATCCGGATGGCAACCGGGCTGCTGCGCAGCTTCGTCTCCATGCATTTCGCGACAGTGCTCAGTTTCCAGATGACCAGCAACCTGCTGCGCCATCTCCTGCGGCTTCCGGTTCCCTGGTTCGAGAAGCGCCAATTGGGGGATATCCTGTCCCGCTTTGGCAGTCTGGGACCGGTGCAGGGGCTGTTCACCGGCGGCATCATCGCCGTCTTCCTGGATGGGCTGATGGCCATCATCACCCTGGTGGTGATGTTCCTCTATGCCCCGACATTGACCTGGATCGTGCTGGGCGCCCTGGCGGTGTTCTTCTGCATCCGGGCGGCCACCTTCCCGATCCTGCGGCGGCTGGCCGATGAAGGAATCCAACTGGGGGCCAAGGAACAGAGCACATTCCTGGAGACGATCCGCGGAGCCCGGGCCTTCAAGCTGTTCGGGCGGGAACAGGACCGCCATTCCCTGTGGCAGAATGCCCATGCGGATACCGTCAACAACGGTCTGAAGGCCCAGAAGATGGGCATCTTCGGCGGTGTCCTTAACAGCCTCCTTTCCGGGGCGGAATCCCTTCTGGTGCTTTATCTGGGTGCCAAGGCCGTGATCGCCGGGGACATGACCCTGGGGATGCTGCTGGCCTTCCAGTCCTACCGCGGGCAGTTCAGCGGGGCAGCCATCGCGCTGGTCAACCAGTTCTTCGCCTTCCGGATGCTGGGGCTGCATCTCGAACGGCTGGCCGACGTCATCCACCAGGAACAGGAACCAGCGGATGACCAGGCCATCGGCACCGAGCGGCCGTTGCAGGGTGCCGTCACCCTGCGCAAGGCCGCCTTCCGTTATGCCGATCATGAGCCCTGGGTGATGAAGGACGTGACCCTGGATATACGACCGGGAGAGTTCGTTGCCTTTGTCGGCCCGTCCGGCGGCGGCAAATCTACGCTCTGCAAGGTTCTCATGGGGCTTTATCCCCCCACGGAGGGTGAATTGCTGATCGACGGCGTGCCGCTGGCCGCCTTCGGACTGCACGCGTTCCGCCGCCGCATCGGCGTCGTCATGCAGGACGACCAGTTGTTCGCCGGTACCGTCGCCGACAACATCGCCTTCTTCGATCCGGAGGCGGATTTCGACTGGATCGAGCACTGCGCCCGTTCGGCCCGGATCCATGACGACATCATCCGCATGCCCATGGGGTATCTGACCCTGGTCGGCGATCTCGGCTCCACCCTGTCGGGCGGGCAGAAGCAGCGCATCCTCCTGGCCCGCGCCCTTTACCGGCGCCCCTCCGTGCTGTTCCTGGACGAAGGAACGGCCAACCTGGATGGCGAAAACGAAAAGCTGGTGATGGACGTCATCCGCAGCCTGCCCATCACCCGCATCGTCGTCGCCCACCGCCCGGCAGCCATCCAAGGCGCCAACCGGCTGATGCTGGTGGCGGATGGGAAGGTGCAAGCTCTGTCACAGCCGCCCTCCATGGAAGTTCGGGCTGCTCCTGTAAATGTAGAGGATATGCCGAATGGCACGTAAACCGAGGCATGTGAGGACCGGAACGATTTATTATGTCCGCGCCGAAACGCTTGAGGGGCAAAGCCTGAGCGATACCGACCGGACGGATCTGCGGGCGATTCTGTCTGACTCGTTTGTTCGGACAGATACAACCATTCTGGGATGGGGTGCGGGGCATACCATGATAGAGGCCCTGTTGCTGCCGGTGCGGAGCAGCGCGGTGTCGGATTGGCTTCGCTGGGTGTTGACGACATGCACCGTGCGAGCCCATCGGCGTCGAGGCGTCGGTGGAAGCCTGTGGCGTCGGCACGCTCTCTCGACCCCAGTCCAGGCAGGTTACTGGGCCGGCATGGCTCTGGCGTCGATTGCCGGCTGCGACCACGTCGGCACATCGCCTACATTCTTACCGGTACGGTCGGGCGGCTCACCAGATGAACGGAACGGCGAACTCACCAAGGACTTTTCAGTCCAAGCAAAGCGGGAGGGACGGATCACGCTGGTCGGCATGCCGCATCGGCTCGCTGCGCCACCGCTAATACCCGAGTCAGACCTATCTCGAATCTACAATATGCTGCAGCTGGGACATCCATTGGGCGATCGCGAGTGGGTGAAATGGTACAGCGATGCCACCAGCGCCGGAGAGAGGCGGCGCCCGCGGGGACGCCCCCGCCGCACTCCAGATAATCATACAGGGTAATGCGGGGTTGAACCCCATTTTTTTCTCTCTTCCTGGAGGATTGACCACCACATTGCTGTGGCCGTACCGTTCCTGTCAGGGCCGGGTGACATGAAGTAAAAATGCTGCCAAGCCCTGTTTCCACGGGACAACCAGAGGGAATGGAAAATGTTCAACACTGCGGTGATCCGGGATCTTAATGATTTTGAAGTACAGGCGGTCTCCGGTGGCATGGAGGAAATCGTCGTTACTGGAACGCGCCCATCCAGTGACGTCGATTTTATCATGGAGCTGATCTCCGGCAATGGCGGCGGTGGCGGTGGCGGACGCACACTCACCGCATATGAGCAGCAATTTTATGATGTAAATCCCGATGGCAGCTTAAGCTACACCGAAGAGCATCAGAAGAAAGTGGATTCAATTGATATTGACTGGCTAGGAGTAGCTGCTGATCTCGCTGTGATCGCTTCGGCGGCCATTGGAGGTGCATTGGTTCCCGGATGGGCAGGGGCAGCAACCATGGTGGCCGGGACGGCTGGCGCAACGTACAACGAGTTTAAGTAACAATTTCTTGCCAGAGCCGGAAGATTATCATATCTTCCGGCCCTCTAATCCAGGAGATCAAAAATGCCTGAGAGAAAAGCGAAGAACCTGGCTTCTATTCTGATATTTTTATCACCAATGCTGATTTTTATTGTTCCTTTTCTAGTGTGGTTATTTGAGGGCAAACATGGGTGGATAGTAATTTTTTGCGCTGTCTGCGTAATATTAATATACGCTTCAAACAGAATTAAACTTCCTTGGAAATAAAGCGCTATATTTTAGAGTTTATTACATGAGAGTTTCATAAGTCCGCTAATAAGTATGAGTCTGGGCCGAAAAATACAAGTATATTATTATCCTTAAGTTTTTAATTGTTATGATTAAGTTATTTCTGTACTTAGGAAAGCAGTGATAACGTTTATGCCTGCCAACCTAACTGACAGCCGATCTACATGCCTAAATGAATTGTACGCAGCAGTCGTTTCCTTGAAAGATGGCAGTGTTCGTCATGCTCCCTCTTTTCCGCAAAGAAGCCATCGAGGCCCGCCGTCAGCGCTTATGGGGTGAGGTGATCATCACCCAGCCGGTGGGCTATGCCATGATGACGGCGGTGCTGACCGGGATCACACTGACCGGCTTGGCCTTCCTGGTCTTCGGCACCTATGACCGCAGCGAAACGGTCCCGGGCTACATCGCGCCGTCGGGCGGGCTGTCCCAGGTCTATGCCGCGCGCGGCGGCACGGTGACCCGGGTGCTGGTCGCCCAGGGTGATCGTGTGAGCCAGGGCCAGCCGCTGGTGGAGATCAGCCTGGAGACGGCGGGGCTGGACGGTCCCCTGGGCGAGCGGCTGCGGGAGGAGACGCTGCGCCGCCTGGGGGAGATCGAGGCGCAGATCGCGGCGACGGATACCCGGTTCGACCAGGAACAGCGGCGGATGGCCGACCGTGCCGCCGCCATCCGGGCGGAGCTGCCGAACCTGGAGGCGCGGCTGGTCACCGAGCGGGAACTGCTGGACCTTGCCCGGGAAGAGGTTGCCCGGCTGGAAGGGCTTCTCGAATCCGGTTTCGCCCCCCGGACGGAGATGACGCGGCGGCGCAGCCAGGCTCTGGCGCAGGAAGGCACGGTGGCGGAGCTGGAGCGCCAGCTGGGCGCCCGGCGGGCCGATCTTCAGGAGATGGAGCATGCGGCCGACCTGATTCCCCTTGAAAGGGCGGAGCGGCTGTCGCAACTGCGCTCCGCCCGGTCGCAGCTGATGCAGGCGTTGGCCGAGCTGGAGGTGGGACAGGCCTATGTCCTGACTGCCCCGGTGGATGGGCGTGTGGCCGCCCTTCAGGCCGCCCCGGGGCAAGCGGCGGCGTCCAATACGCCGATCGTCGCCTTGGTGGCCGACGGGGCGGATCTGGAGGCCCATCTGCTGCTGCCGACACGGGCTGCCGGCCTGGTGGAGGCCGGACAGGATGTGCGGATCCGGGTGGACGCCTTCCCCTTCCAGCGCTTCGGCATGGTGGAAGGGACAGTCGCCAGCGTCTCCCGCGCCGCGTTCCGCCCAGGTGACCTTCTGGCCCCGATCCCCTTCCAGGAGCCGGTCTACCGCGTCGTCGTCCAACCGGCCCGCACCACGGTCAGCGCCTTCGGGGAGGAGCGGGACCTCGCCCCGGGCATGACGCTGTCCGCGGACATCACCGTAGACCGCCGGACCTTCCTGGACACCATTCTGGACCCGTTGCGCGCGACAGGCCGGTGGTAGCGGCGGGGATTGCGGCATCTACCAGATAATGGATACGCCATCGCACCTAGTCCCCCGCAGAGTGGCCGGGGACCCGGGTCCAAGTCTGCCGCGGGGCGGGTCACCCCCCGCCCTTGCAGTGCCAGACGGGGATACCGGCGATGCGGGCCTTGTCGCAGAGGTTGGCGGCGATGCCGGAGCCGGGGAAGGCGATGATGCCGATGGGCAGTGCGGCGATGATCTGGTCGTTGCGCTTGAAGGGCGCCGCCTTGCCGTGGCGGGCCCAGTCGGGGCGGTAGGCGATCTGGGGGACACCGCGCTGCCTGGCCCAGAGGGCGGCGATATGCTCGGCCCCCTTGGGCGATCCGCCGTGGACCAGCACCATGTCCGGGTGGCGGCTGCGCATCCGGTCGAGGGCGGACCAGACGGCGTCGACGTCCAGGCACTCGACC
>JBJOKR010000245.1:0-5787 GCA_046045995.1 Pseudomonadota bacterium
CCCCAGCTCCCACGGCAGGCGGAGGGTGAAGATCCAGATGCTGGCGAACCACATCCGGGCATGGTTGTGCAGATAGCCGGTGGTCGACAATTCGCCCACCCAGGCGTCGAAGGCGTCGATCCCGGTGCGTCCGGCCAGGGCCGTGCCATACCGGTCGGCCAGTCGGGCCTCCCGCTCCATCCGGTGGCGGGCCGCGGCCAGCCCCGCCTGCCAGTCGGCCCAGACCCCCGGCCGCAGCTCCAGCCAGCCCTTCCAATAGGTGCGCCAGACCTGTTCCTGCACGAATTTCTCCGCCCCGGCGAAACCATGGGCGGACAGGGCGGCCTGGATCACCTCCGACTCCGTCACCAGGCGGTGGCGCACATGGGCCGACAGGCAGGAGACATTGGACCGGTCGCCCGGGCCATGATCATGGTTGCGGGTGCCGGCATAAAGCCGTCCCGCCCTTGGCAGGAAGGTGTGCAGGCGATCCAGCCCGGCGGACCGGCTGGGGGCGGGGATGGCAAGGGTGGGCGCAAGGGCGTGAGCTGTGGTCATGACCAATCAGGTCGGTCGGCCCGGCCCGGCGGGAAGCCCCCGGACCATCCGCCGCAGCCTGTTGCCACCGGGGGCAGGTCACGCCACCCGCGCCTTCAGCGCTTCCACATGGGCGACGGACAGCATGCTGACGGCGCCGGTGCGCCAATCCTCGTTCAGCTTCACCCAGCGGCGCTGGATCGGGCCCAGGGATTCCATACCGAAGCTGACCGCGCTCATCATGATCTCCTCCTTGGGGATCACGGGCACCAGGCGGAAGATCTCCGTCACCGCGTCGCGCTGGGCGCAGGGGCTGCCATCGCGCACGCTGTCCCACAGGGACAGGATGAATTCCCACCCGTCCAGCAGCCAGGAAACCCGGGCCACGGTCATGCGGATGGCGGTGCGGCTTTCGGTGCCCACCTTCACCAGCGCTTTCGGCGATACCAGCAGCTTGTCCACCTGGGCCATTCGCACGCCCACCAGTTCAATGGTGAAGCGGGCCACCTGGGCAACGAATCCGGCCAGTTCCGCCGCATCGGAGGGGTCTTCCTCGTGGAAGGCCTGCATCTCCGCGGCGAAGGCGGCCAGGCGCCGGCTCATGGCCCGCAGCCGCCCCGCCTGGGGGCAGCGGGGAAGGCCGACGGCCGCCGCCTCCCGCCCGATCTGTTCCAGCGTATCCCACAGGCCGGCCGCGGGAACGCCGATGGTCTTGGCCGCATCGGCCAGGGCCGACCGGGCGGCGCGCTGGGATTCGGCCAGGGTCAGCCCGGGGCGCATCAGTTCCGCCGTCACATGGCCCGCCAGCTTGATCACCTCCAGCATCAGCATGAACTGGGTCAGCACCATGTACTGGGCATCGCTGGACAGGGCGCGTTCGGCGGCGAAGGCGGCGTCCGGCCCGCACAGGCCAGACCGCTGCACTTCCAGGGCCGCCGTGCGGATGGATTCCGGCGAATGCACGTCCAGGGCGGCAATGGCATCGAACAGCAGGCGGTCGTGCAGGGTCACCGACGTCACCGACGGGATCGCCTTCCACGACATGATGTAGGAACCCTTGGCCGATGCGAGGTTCGGCAGGATGAACTCGAACTGTTCATTCCGATCCAGCCGGATGCGGGCCTGGGCCAGCAGCGGGCTGGTGAAGGGGACGAACAGGCCCCGTTCGGCAAAGGTGGAGGGGGTGAATTCGCTGTTGCCGCTGGCGCCGATGTCCCGCATGTCCCTGCCCACCTTTTGTCGCATCCCTGGTTGGCGATTGCCCCCGTCGCCGGGGGCGGCCTGCGGCCCGCTTTGCGGGGCCGTTCACAGGATAAAGCAAAGGCTGTGCCAGGGGGGCGGGGGCTGCTGAGGTCATGGAATGTTGCAGGAAGCAATGCCGTGAGCAATCATCTTGCCCGCAACGACTTGCAAAACGCAATGCATATCGCTTCAGCTTTCAGATCGCCCGGAACCACTCGGGCAAGCGCTTCTCCTCCGCCAGATCCAGTTCCAGTCGGACCCACCCATCATCTATATCGACGCCGACGGTGAAGGCACCGAAGCAGACAAGGGAGACCTCTCCCTGCCCCCTGACCAGGGGAACCGAAATGACCTTTTCCGGGAAGGTCGGGTGCAGATGCATCCGGACCCTTGGCACCGTTGCGGACCTGCCATCGGGGGCGGTGACCGTCAGCGTCAACTCAATCCAGCCGTTCCGTTCATCCTCACGATGATGCGCAAGGGCCAGGGACCATCCGTCCACAACCGATTTTCCGCCGAAACGCCCCTTGTTCGGATCGGCATCCGGCCCGTCCACCTGATGGCTGTCCAGCACCAGACTGTCCCGATCATCCTGGGTGGGCGTATCAGTTACCGGGCTGGTCGGTTCTAGCCGGGACCGCAGACCGTGCAGAAGCGTTCGCAGCCCGGAGTGGTCTTCTTTTCCATTTGATCTGCTGGTCACGCGGTAGAAGACAGGCAGGATGCCGTATTTCCCCATCATCCGGCTGCGGATCACCGCCTCCTCGTCGTCGGTTCGTGCCCCCATCACTGCGAAATGCCGTGCCGCTTGCAGGTCGTCCGGGGCCCGAAGCCGAAACGTGACTTCGCGCATAAGCTGTGCCAAGTCTGGATCCGCCAAGGAAAAGCCGATGAACACCACAGGGTGGGTCATGAAAACGGTCAGCAGTTTCAGCCGCGTATCTTCTTCCTCCACATAGCGCCGAACATAACTGCTCTCTGTCATGATGACGGCGCGGGGGGTGTCGTGCCGCCCATGCAGGTGAACAACGAAGGTGTGGTCCCTGCGGCCAGCGAACTCCCGGATGAATCGGTTTCGGTCACCAAGCTCGGCCCAGTTGAGGATCTCATGTGTCCTCCTGGCCTCGCGTAGTGCGCGGTCGATGCAAGGATCGTAATTGGTGGTCAGGTAATGTGCGAAGGGCAGGCGGGCTAGAAGATGGAACGGCTCCCTTACTGTCATCTTGGGGCCGAATCGTTGCTCCACATAACTGTAGAAATCATCGCCCAGCGCCTTCTCGAGAATCTCCGCCTGCCACAATGTATCCGTTTCGGCCATGGCCATCAACTTGGGTGGGGCTGCGGATACTTGCCGGTTTTTGCTCCCCGGTGCGTTTCTTCGTTCCAGGAGGCGGCTGTTCAATTCCTCCAGCATTTGGGTCCAACTCGGATACCCCGAGGGGATGCTGGCTCCGGCCCCGATCAGGGCCAATGCACGGGGGCTGCCGGAAAGGCAGGTGACCAGGGCTTCCAGCGCCTCATCGTTCATCGACAGCTCCATGCGGCATAGCCTGCCCATGCTTTTCCATGCTTGGCATGTCCGGTCACCTTCAAACTGTGAGTGGGATACGATATATATCTATATTGCGGTTTATGTAGCATACTATCTATGAAAATCGGCCGGCTGTCGGGGGCGGGGCATGATCTGGTTGGAAGTGGCGTTGGCCTTCGTCCTGGTGATGCTTTTGCTCTCCACCATCGCAAGCGCCGTCGTCCAGATGATCCAGCGGCTGCGGCGGGAGCGGCAGGCCGATCTTGAAGCGATGATTCAGCGGCTGGTCGGGGATTACGTGCTGCCGGCAGCCGGCGCGAACCAGCCGTCCTCCGGAGCAGAGATCGACAAAGTGGTCGCTGCTGTCATCGACAATCCCCTGGTGACGCCGCGGGGTATGCAGGAGCGTGCCGCCGGTGTTGCCTATGCCGGGTTCATGACCCGGTTCAGCGGCCCGCAGGTGACGTCGATCACGGTTCTGGAACTGATGGAGCGGCTCGGCTCCACCCCCACCGGCCTTGCGCTTTATGAGAAACTGGGGGAGGGCGGCACCCGGGTCATCATCGCCGATCTGGCCCAGAAGTTCGATGCCCTGGGGCGGCAGACCCTGAACACCTTCACGGTGAAGGCTCGGGCCTTGACCCTGATCGTTTCCATCGGTGTGGCCTTCACCCTGAATGTGGAGGCGACGCGGCTGGTGCATCAGCTGATGGCCAATTCGGATGCCCGGGCCCGGGTACTGGCCCTGGAACAGTCCCTGCCGGTCTTCGCCGAGATCCAGGCCCGCACGGGCGACCAACCGGCCGCCGAGTCCCTCAAGGAGATTGAGGAGTCGGTGAAGCAGCTCACCGACCTGGGGCTGCCCTTCGGGCCCTCCCATTTCCCGTATGCCTGCATGCCCAGCTTCGCCGATCCCACCGATGCGGCGATGGTCAAGATCTGCGACAACGCCACCTGGACCGATTATCTCCATTGGGGCGTTTGGACGCTTGTCGCCGGCCTGCTGATCGGCATGGGGGCACCCTTTTGGTTCGATGCGGCCCGGGGTATCAGCAAGACGCTGCGGGGGATCCGTGGTGGCGGACCCGAGCCGTCCACCGCCGCAGCGGCTGCCAGTACCGGTGATGGTGCGGCGGCGGTCGCGGCGGCGGTGCCGGCCAACGGTGCCCCCACCACCCCGATCGATGCCTTCCTGACCGCAGTGAAGGCGGCAAAGCTGCGCAATGGCGGGACGGTCGTCAGCGGGGCGCATGCGGAAGCCGCCTCGGGCGCCTGACCTCCTGGATCCGCCCCCCCCTTTCCGTTACGCCATGGGGCCGATCATAGGATGACAGGGGGCTGTTGTCGTTTTACACAGACGGTGGCGGGTGGTCGTGGGCGGCGATGATGGCCGGGGCTACCCATCCGCACGCAGGCCGCCCCCCGCTGCCTGCACCCCGATCCCCAGGGAGAATACCCGTGTCCGGCACCGGCAACTACTTCACCAACTTCCTTCAGCGGACGGACGAGAAGACACTGTTCAAGATGGCCCATTACACCGGCATCTATGACCGGAAGCTGGGCGATTGGATGGGGAAGCCCGTCAGTTTCCTGGAGATCGGGGTCTACAAGGGCGGTTCGCTGCGGATGTGGCGGGATTTCTTCGCGCCCAAATCCAACCTCAACTTCATCGACATCGATCCGAACTGCAAAGCGTTGGAGATTCCGGGAACCAGCATCCGGATCGGCGACCAGTCGGATTCGGCGTTCCTGAATGACGTTGCGACCAGCGCGGGTCCGTTCGACATCATCGTCGATGACGGCAGCCATATGTGCGACCACCAGATCGCCAGTTTCCATGCACTTTGGCCATTTTTGAAGAATGGCGGCATCTATATTGTTGAGGATGTCCACAGCAGCTACTGGCCAGGCTTCATGGGTGGCCATCGGGCGCCTGGAAGTTTCATCGAGTTCACGAAGAACCTGATCGATTGCATGCATAGCTGGTACACGGAGGATGACGCCGGGTTTCCGCTGCATCCCCTGGCGCGGGAACTGGGGGAGATCAGTTTCCATGACAGCCTGGTCTTCATTCACAAGGAACTGAAGGAACCGCCAATCAGCATCGTCTCACAGAACGGGCAGATCAGCGGTTCGCGAAAGATCCTGGAAATCCGGGGCCGGCGCTCGGTTTTCGAGCGGAAATGAAGCGCAGCACAGCCGCAGCTTGGCAGTGGCGGCGGCTCCCGGTCAGCACTCCACCACGTTCACGGCCAGCCCGCCCAGGCTTGTCTCCTTGTACTTGCTGCGCATGTCCTCCCCCGTCTGGCGCATGGTTTCGATCACCGCGTCCAGGGAGACATGGTGGCGGCCGTCGCCGTGCAGGGCCAGGTAGGCCGCGTTGATCGCCTTGATGGCACCCATCGTGTTGCGCTCGATACAGGGGATCTGCACCAGCCCGCCGACGGGATCGCAGGTCAGGCCCAGATTGTGTTCCATGCCGATCTCGGCCGCGTTCT
>JBJOKR010000246.1:0-5759 GCA_046045995.1 Pseudomonadota bacterium
GGATGGAACCACTTGGGACGGGGCCGCATCCCGCACCCTTCTGGCCTTCCAGCGCCACTGGAACCCGACCATGCTGACCGGCCGCCCCGATGCGGAAACCGTCCGCCGCCTGCGTGCCCTGGCCCGGGTGCACGGGGTGGGGCTGGTATAGCAGGTCACGTCATCGCAGAGTCATGGATGCCGGGCCCGCGGCGGATTTCGTTGCATCGCCGGACGGCAAGGACTAATCATCCCCGCGCCAGACGGTCGGATGGCCGCTCTCCGGCAATGGGGAAACCCGTCGGGGAGAGGAAAGTCCGGGCTCCACGGAAGCACGGTGCCGGATAACGTCCGGCGGGGGCGACCCCAGGGAAAGTGCCACAGAAAGCAAACCGCCCAGCGCCCCCATGGGTCACCATGGGACGGCATGGGCAAGGGTGAAAGGGTGCGGTAAGAGCGCACCGCGCCCCCGGCGACGGGGGCGGCATGGTAAACCCCACCGGGAGCAAAACCGAATAGGGACGGCCGTGCCCGGGCTGCAAAGCCTTGGTACAAGCGCGCTTCCGCGCCGCCGTCCGGGTGGGTTGCGTGAGGCGTCCGGCAACGGGCGTCCCAGAGGAATGGCCATCCCCCGGATACCGTCCACACTCCGCCCCGGCGGGTGGATACGGTCCGGTGGACAGAACCCGGCTTACAGACCGTCTGGCAGTTTTTCTTGATCCCGACTTGTCCTGATCATTCGGGTTATTGCCTCTCCTTCCGCGGCTGCGAAAGAGGGTATACGGTCGGATCCGCCGGCCATCGGGCGGGCATACGGCCCCATCCGGCCCGCACTGCAGCCGCACCGCCCCGCAGCATGGGGACCCCATCAACATACCCTGTGGCAAATCGGGGTAAGCGTACAATATCTAGTAGCCCCATGGGTCAGGTTCAGGCATGACAGGGCCCCGGTCCCGACGGCACCGGGACGGGTCGCCCCCACCAGGATCGGCACTCCTGGCCAGTCACCTCCCCCGCATCCCAGGAAAAACCAAGACAAGAATCATGATCACTTTAGTACTTCTTTGATCAAAAAATAGAACATTTAATGAACAAATAAGACAGCTTGGGGCGGTCAACACCGGCCATTACAGACGATCTTCATCTTCTCCACATTCATCCCGGACTTATCCCCAGCTCTGCCCACAGGGCGGGACAAGGTCTTGGCTCGGGCTGTCGATTACTCGTTCGTCCCATTGACGCCCATACGGTCCCATGGTATCCCATTCCTACCCAGAACACGGGAGCGCGCGCCCATCCCCACCCACCCGCGACAGCGGTGGGGATCGGCGACTGCTTCCGGGGCGATCGGCCCGGCTGGGGGCGGTGCGGCGGGGCACCGGTGACGGGGTGGGGGGCGACGGGCATGTTCCTGTCCACGTATACCAACAAGGTCGACAAGAAGGGGCGGGTCTCGGTCCCCGCGCCCTTCCGTGCGGCCTTGGGGGACGGGACGGCGGCAGCCAACGAGGTCATCATCTTCCGCTCCCTGTCCGCCGATGCGCTGGATGCCTGCTCCATCGGCTATCTGGCGCAGTTGAGCGCCGCCCTGGACGATCCCACGACACCCCAGGATTACCGCACCCTGATCGAGGACACGGTCTTCGGCAGCTCCATCCGCCTGCCCATCGATCCCGAGGGGCGGATCATCATCCCGGAGGAGTTCATGACCTTCGCCGCGATCGGAGAGGCCTGCGCCTTCGCCGGCCGGCGCAAGTTCTTCCAGATCTGGGAGCCCGAGGCGCTGAAGGCGCATGAGGCGGCAAGCCGGTCCCAGGCCCGCGCTGGCAACATCTCGCTCTCCACCATCCTGGCGCAGACCGCCCACCTGGCCCGGGGGGCGTCATGAGCCCGGATGCCCCGACCCACACTCCCAACCAAGGCACCGTCCACATCCCCGTCCTGATGGATGAGGTGGTGGCCGCCATCGCCCCCCGTGACGGCGATGTGATCGTGGATGGCACCTTCGGCGCTGGCGGCTACACCCGCGCCTTCCTGGCGGCGGCGGCGTGCACGGTCCACGGCATCGACCGCGATCCGGCCGCCATCGCCCGCGGTGCTGCGGTCCAGGCGGAGTTTCCCGGCCGGCTGCACCTGGTACCCGGCTGTTTTGGCGACATGCATGTGCTTCTGGCCGCCCGTGGCGTTGCGCGGGTGGACGGGGTGGCGCTGGACCTCGGCGTCTCCTCCCCCCAGATCGACACGCCGGAGCGGGGGTTCAGCTTCCGCTTCGACGGGCCGCTGGACATGCGCATGGGACAGGATGGGCCGACCGCCGCCGATGTGGTGAACACGGCGGAGGAATCGGACCTGGCGGATATCCTGTGGCGCTTCGGGGAGGAGCGGCATTCCCGCCGTGTCGCCCGCGCCATCGTCGCCCGCCGCCAACAGCAGCCCTTCGCCCGCACGGGCGATCTGGCCGATGTGATCCGGTCGGTGGTGCCCAAGTCCAAGGACGGGATCGATCCCGCCACCCGCAGCTTCCAGGGCCTGCGCATCCATGTGAATGACGAGCTGGGGGAGTTGGAGCGTGGTCTGGCCGCGGCGGAGCGGCTGCTGGCCCCGGGCGGGCGGCTGGCCGTGGTCAGCTTCCATTCCCTGGAGGACCGGGTGGTGAAGGATTTCCTGCGCCGCCGGTCCGGCAGCATGCCCGCCCCGTCCCGCCATCTGCCCGGCCCCGCCACCGCCGGCCCTGCCCCCACGTTCCGCCTTCTGTCCCGCGCGGGCATCGCCCCGGGGGGGGAGGAGGCCCGCCGCAACCCGCGTGCCCGGTCCAGCCGGCTGCGCAGCGCCGTGCGCACCGACGCCCCGGCCTGGTCGGAAGGAGACGCCGCATGATCGGTAAGTCCACCCTCATCTGGATCGGTCTGGCCGGTGTCGCCAGTGTCATCCTGTACCAGACCAGCTACCGGGTGCAGGAGAAGTCGGACCAGCTGGCCAAGCTGAACCGCCAGATCGTCGCCGAGCAGGAGGCGATCCAGGTCCTGCGTGCGGAATGGGCGTTCCTGAACGATCCCGGCCGGCTGGAGCAGCTGGTGGCCCGCCATACCGGCCTGATCCCCGCCACCGTGGCCCAGATCGCCACCCTGGAGGAGATCCCGCACAAGCCGGTGCCGGAGGTGGCGCCCACTCCGGAGACCCCGGCAGGGGAAGCGCCCGCCCTGATGCTGTCCGCCGCGCCGAAGCCGGCCGCCCCGCAACAGGTTTCCCCGAAGCCCGCGGCGCCGAAGTCCGCCACGCCGGTGCAACTGGCCAATTACGGCGAAGGCGCCGGGCGGGGGGCGCAATGAACGACAGCGATCTGAGCCTGACCGGCTTCGACATGGCGGGGTATGACCGCGGACGGCTGCAAGCCCATCCGGGCGGGCCGCAGGAGCCGCGGGTGCGCCTGCGCTCAAAGGGGGCCGCCGCCCTGGAACAGGGGCGCAGCCGCCTGCTGGTGACCGCCGCCCTGTTCGCCATCGCCTTCATCGCCGTCTGCGCCAAGCTGGTGGATGCCACCATCCTGACCGGCGGGGCGGAGCCGCGGGCGACCCGCGCCGCCAGCGCCACCGCCCCCCAGAGCCGGGCCGACATCGTCGACCGCAACGGCACCCTGCTGGCCACGTCCCTGACAACCGCATCCCTTTACGTCGATCCCAAGCTGGTGATCGACCCGAAGGAGGCGGCGACCAAGCTGCTGAAGGTGCTGCCCGATCTGGACCGGGCGGAGCTGATGACGGCGCTGACGGAGGATAAGCGCTTCGTCTGGATCCGCCGCAACCTGACCCCCCGCCAGCAGTATGAGGTCAACCGCCTGGGCATCCCGGGCCTGGCCTTCCAGAAGGAGGAGCGGCGCATCTATCCCCAGGGGAACCTGGCCGCCCATGTGGTCGGGTTCAGCGGCATCGACAATGTCGGCCTGATGGGGATCGAACAGGCCTTCGACCAGCAGCTGAAGCAGACGAACCAGCCGCTCCAGCTGTCCATAGACGTGCGCCTTCAGCACATCCTGCGCCGGGAAATCCTGGTGACGATGGAGGAGTTCCGGGCCATCGGCGGGGCCGGCATGGTGATGGACATCCATACGGGTGAGATGCTGGCCATGGTCAGCCTGCCGGACTTCGATCCGCACAGCCCCCCGTCCCCCATCGCCGAGCAGGACCTGGACCCGCGGTTCAACCGCAATACCCTGGGGGTGTACGAACCGGGGTCCACCTTCAAGGTGTTCAACACGGCGATGGCGCTGGAATCGGGCAAGGTTCGCCTGCATGACAGCTTCGATGCCACCCGCCCGATCCGCATCGGCCGCCATTCCATCGCCGATTTCAAGGGCAAGAACCGTTGGCTGGATGTGGTGGAGGTGTTCAAGTACAGCTCCAACATCGGGTCCGTCCGCATGGCGGAGGTGCTGGGCCCCGCCGCCCAGCGCGATTTCCTGACCCGCCTTGGCCTGACGCGCCCGCTGACCCTGGAACTGCCGGAACTGGGCCGCCCCATCATGCCCGCCAACTGGCGGGAGGTGAACATGATGACCATCAGCTTCGGCCACGGCATGTCGGTCAGCCCGGTGCATGTTCTGACCGCCACCGCGGCCGTGGTGAACGGCGGCATCGAGCGCCCGGCCACCCTGCTGAAGCGGGAACGGGGGGAGACGGCGCCGGGTACGCGCGTCCTGTCGGAGGATGTGTCGGAGGTGATGCGCCGCATGCTGCGCATGGTGGTGACCGACGGCACGGCCGGCAAGGCCGATGCCCTGGGCTACATCGTCGGTGGCAAGACGGGCACGGCGGAGAAGGTGAAGGGCGGCGTCTACAGCAAGAAGGCCCGCATCTCCAGCTTCGTCGGCGCCTTCCCCATGCATGATCCCCGCTATGTCGTCTATGTCATGCTGGACGAGCCCAAGCCTTCGGCGAACAGCTTTGGCTATGCCACGGCCGGCTGGACTGCCGCCCCCACCGTCGGGCGGGTGGTGGCCCAGATCGGGCCGCTGCTGGGTGTCCGCCCCGTCGACCCGGAATCGCCGGAGATTGTCCACGCTCTTGCCATGGAGCCGCGGCAGACTGCCCCCCAACAGGCTGCCCCCCAGCAGACTGCGCCCCAGGCACCGGGCATGACACCGCAGATGGCGTCCTTCCCGTCGGGCAACCGCTGATGAAGAGATTGTCGGACCTCATGGCCTCACGCACCGAAATCGCCGTCTCGGCCCTGGCGCTGGAGCGGGACCCGCCGATCACGGCGTTGACCGCCGACAGCCGCGCGGTTGTGCCCGGAGCGCTGTTCGCAGCGCTGCCGGGCACGGTGCATGACGGGCGCACCTTCATCCCCGCCGCCATCGCCAAGGGCGCCGCCGCCATCCTGGCGCCCAAGGGCACCACCCTGCCCGAGGGCGCGGAGCATGTGGCCCTGATCGAGGATGCCAACCCCCGCCGTCGCCTGGCCCTGCTGGCCGCCGCCTTCCACGGGGCCCAGCCGTCGCGCATCGCCGCCGTCACCGGCACCAACGGCAAGACCAGCACCGCCCAGTTCACCCGCCAGATCTGGGCGCTTGCCGGGCACAAGGCCGGGGCCATGGGCACCCTGGGCCTGGTCGCCCCCGGCTTCCCCCAGACCGACACCCTGACCACCCCCGACGCAATCGCCCTGCACCGCATGCTGGCGGATGTGGCGGCAGCCGGGGTGACCCATCTGGCGATGGAGGCATCCAGCCACGGGCTGGACCAGTTCCGCCTGGACGGGGTGATGGTGCAGGCCGCCGGCTT
>JBJOKR010000247.1:0-5728 GCA_046045995.1 Pseudomonadota bacterium
CCCCGGGGAGTTCAAGCAGTTCCGGTCCTTTATGGCGGCTGGCCCACGGCGCGCAAGCCGGGGCGCGGGCGGCAGTAGGGGGCGACCAAACCCTTTCCCTCAAGGGCGAAGGGACGTGGCAGCCGCCGCCCGAATGGATCCGACCGCGCCACCGTGCCCTGCCGACAAGACAATTGGAAAATGGCGCGATCATGGTATGGTCGCGCGCCCTGCGGGCTCCCGCCCTTGCCGCCCCCGATCCGTCGGGCGGGGTCGCGTTGACCGCGGGTGCCCCCGTGCCCATGTGTCGCGATGCGTCAACCCGTGTCCCGGCCGAACGGATCGGCGGGCCCGTGACCATCCCTGTCAAGCACGTCGAGGTTTCCATTCATGTTCGGTGCCATCGCCCGCAAGCTGTTCGGCAGCGCGAACGACCGGGTCGTGCGCGGTATGCGCCGCCAGGTCGACGCGATCAACGCGCTGGAGCCGAAGCTGGCCGGCCTGTCCGATGCCGAGTTGCAGATGCGCACCGACTGGCTGAAGGAGCGGTTGGAGAAGGGGGAGGGGCTGGACGCCGTCCTGCCCGATGCCTTCGCCACCGTGCGCGAGGCTTCCAAGCGCGTGCTGGGCATGCGGCATTTCGACGTGCAGATGATCGGCGGCATGGTCCTGCACAGCGGCAAGATCGCGGAGATGCGCACGGGTGAGGGCAAGACCCTGGTCGCCACCCTGCCGGTCTATCTGAACGCCCTGTCGGGCAAGGGCGTCCATGTCGTCACGGTGAACGACTACCTGGCCCAGCGCGACGCCGCCTGGATGGGCAAGCTGTACAATTTCCTGGGCCTGACCGTCGGCACCATCGTCCACGGCAAGGATGATGACGAGCGCCGGGCGGCCTATGCCTGCGACATCACCTACGGCACCAACAACGAATACGGCTTCGACTATCTGCGCGACAACATGAAGTACCGCCGCCAGGACATGGTGCAGCGGGACTTCAACTTCGCCATCGTGGACGAGGTGGACTCGATCCTGATCGATGAGGCGCGGACCCCGCTGATCATCTCCGGCCCGTCCACCGACAGCTCCGAACTCTACCTGGCCGTCAACGCCGTCATGGCCCACCTGGATGACGCGGATTACGAGAAGGATGAGAAGGCCAAGGCCGTCTCCCTGACCGAGGGGGGCCAGGAGAAGGTGGCCGGTGTCCTGTCCGGCATGGGCCTGCTGAAGGCGGGCGACCTGTACGACATCCAGAACGTCGCCCTGGTCCACCATGTGAACCAGGCGCTGAAGGCGCACAAGCTGTTCACCCGCGACGTGGACTACATCGTCAAGAACGACAAGGTCATCATCATCGATGAATTCACTGGCCGCATGATGGAAGGCCGGCGCTATTCCGAAGGCCTGCACCAGGCGCTGGAGGCGAAGGAAGGGGTGACCATCCAGCGGGAGAACCAGACGCTGGCCTCCATCACCTTCCAGAACTATTTCCGCCTCTATCCCAAGCTGGCCGGCATGACCGGTACCGCCATGACGGAGGAAGGGGAATTCATGGAGATCTACGGCCTGTCCGTGGTCGACATCCCCACCAACGTGACGGTCGCCCGCCTGGACCAGGATGACGAGGTCTACCGCACCGCGACCGAGAAGTACGAGGCCATCGTCCGGCTGATCGCCGAATGCCAGGAGCGGCAGCAGCCGGTGCTGGTCGGCACGGTCAGCATCGAGAAGTCGGAGATCCTGTCCGACTTCCTGAAGAAGAAGAAGATCCCGCACAACGTCCTGAACGCCCGCTACCACGAGCAGGAAGCCTCCATCGTCGCCCAGGCCGGGCGGCCGGGAGCGGTGACCATCGCCACCAACATGGCCGGCCGCGGCACCGACATCAAGCTGGGCGGCAATGAGGAGATGCGGGTCGAGCATGAGCTGGCCACCCTGGCCGATGGGCCGGAGCGCGACGCCGCCGTCGCCCGCATCCGGGCGGAGGTGGCAGCCGCCAAGGAGACTGTCCTTAAGGCCGGCGGCCTGTACGTCATCGGCACGGAGCGGCATGAGAGCCGCCGCATCGACAACCAGCTGCGCGGCCGGTCGGGCCGCCAGGGCGACCCGGGTGCCTCCAAGTTCTTCCTGTCGCTGGACGACGACCTGATGCGCATCTTCGGCAGCCAGCGCCTGGACGGCATGCTGCAGAAGCTGGGCCTCCAGGAGGGGGAGGCGATCATCCACCCCTGGATCAACAAGGCCCTGGAGAAGGCCCAGCAGCGGGTCGAAGCCCATAACTTCGACATCCGCAAGAACCTGCTGAAATACGACAACGTCATGAATGACCAGCGCAAGGTCATTTATGAACAGCGCCGCGAGCTGATGGACGCGGAGGACATCAGCGAGGAGGTGGCGGAGTACCGGCGCGAGGTCATCACCGCCCTGATCGCCAAGTGCATTCCCGCCAACGCCTATGCCGAGCAGTGGAACATCAAGCTGCTGCATGAGGAATGCCTGCGCCTGCTGGGCGAGGACGTGCCCGTGGCCGAATGGGCGAAGGAGGAGGGCATCGCCGATGCCGAAATCCAGGAACGCCTGCTGAAAATCGCCGACGACAAGTATGCGGCCAAGGAAGCGGTCCTGGGCCCGCAGCTCCTGCGCTCGGTCGAGCGGTCGATCGTGCTCCAGCTGCTGGACCAGGTCTGGAAGGACCACCTGCTGAACCTGGACCACCTGCGCCAGGGCATCAACCTGCGCGCCTATGCCCAACGCGACCCGCTGAACGAATACAAGCGCGAAGCCTTCACCCTGTTCGAGACGATGCTGGAATCCCTGCGGGAGCAGGTGACGGCCATGCTTCTGATGGTCCAGGTGCGCATGCCGGAGCCGATCCCCATGCCGGACCTGCCGCCGGAACTGCGCCTGGGGCATGAGGATCCGGCCCTGGCCCGGCCCGGCATGCCGCCGGCGGACGCCCCCCTGCCCCCGGGCATGGTCCGGCGTGCAGCCCAGCCTGCCGTTCCCATGCCGGAAACCTATGGCGCGACCCCGCTGCCGACGGCAGCCGCCACCGCCGCGGGCGGCACGACCCTGGCCGATCAGCCGGAAGCCTGGAAGGACACGCCCCGCAACGCGCCTTGCCCCTGCGGCAGCGGCAAGAAGTACAAGCACTGCCACGGCAAACCGCTGTAACCGCCGGGCGGGGGCATGTACGACATCGACACGGCCCTGCTGCGCACCTTCACCGTCCTGGCGGAGACGCGCAGCTTTTCCCGCACGGCGGAGCGGATCGGCCGGTCCCAATCAGCCGTCAGCACCCAGGTCCAGAAGCTGGAGGAGCTTCTGGGCCGGCAGCTTTTCGACCGGGACCGGCGCAATGTCCGCCTGACCGAGGATGGGGAGAAGCTGCTGGGCTATGCCCGCCAGATCCTGCGCCTGTCGGAGGCGATGATCCACCGCTTCCGCGAGCCGGAGGTGGCGGGGGAGGTGCGGTTCGGCAGCCCGGAGGATTTCGCCACCTTCTACCTGCCGGACATCCTGGCCGGGTTTGCGGAAGCGTTCCCGCGGGTCCTGCTGCATGTGAACTGTGACCTGACCCTGCGCCTGATCGACGGGTTCAAGCGGGACGACTACGACCTGATCATCATCAAGCAGGACCCGGACAACATCCAGCCGGGGGCCCGGCCCCTGTGGCGGGAGCGGCTGGTCTGGGTTGGCGGGCCCGACTGCACCCCCGCCATGGGTTTCCAGGAGGCGTGCCGCACCCTGGGCCACCGGGCCCATCCGGTGCCCCTGGTTCTCAGCCCCGCACCCTGCGTCTACCGCCAGCGGGCGGTGGCGGCCCTGGACGATGCCCACCACGCCTGGACCGTCGCCTTCGCCAGCCCCAGCCTGGCCGGGGCGACCGCGGCGGTGAAGGCGGGGCTGGGCTTCAGCGTGCTGCCCCGGGGCATGGTTCCCCGCGACCTTGTCGCCTTCGACGGCGGGGGGGATGGCTGGCCCGCCCTGGGCGATGCCGTGATCTGCGCCCTGGCCGCCGACCGGGCCCATCCCGCCGTCGCCGCCCTGGCCCGGTTCATCGCCAGCCACATGGGCAGCCCGCGCTAAGGGGCGCAAGCGTCGCCCAAAGTGGACGTGGTTGGCCTTGAGCTGGGCCCTTGCATTCGGAACGCCCTGACGGAGACAGGGAAATCCGCCGGGGCCATTCGGTTGCCGGGGATCGATGCCCGGCGGGATCGGTGGCATGGCGCCCCCGCGGCCGGGGTCAAGGGGAGGGGGACTGCCATGCGGCGGTTCCGCCGCTGAACGATCTGCACTAGCATGGTCGGTGTCATCCCATCGACGCCAGACAGATCGATCACCGGCCCGCCCCATGACCGACAAGCTGCCCGACAGCCTGCCCCTCACCTTCCTGGACGCAGCCCCGGCCGACGGCGGGGCCGCGGGCGATGCCGTGCCGCTGCTGGTGCTGCACGGGCTGTTCGGATCGGCCCGGAACTGGCTGCAATACACCCGCCTGTGGGGGCAGAAGCGGCCCACCTATGCCCTGGACCTGCGCAACCACGGGGCCAGCCCCTGGGCGGATACCATGTCCTATCGGGAGATGGCGGGCGATGTGGCCCGGTTCCTGGACGACCGGGGCATCGACCGGGCGGTGGTGCTGGGCCATTCCATGGGCGGCAAGGCGGCGATGACCCTGGCCCTGACCCGGCCGGAGCGGGTGGAGCGGCTGATCGTCGTGGATATCGCCCCGGTCGCCT
The DNA here is from genome assembly GCA_046045995.1 of Pseudomonadota bacterium. Classification (GTDB taxonomy): domain Bacteria; phylum Pseudomonadota; class Alphaproteobacteria; order Azospirillales; family Azospirillaceae; genus Indioceanicola. Next base: position 4,725 of record JBJOKR010000247.1, read on the forward strand.
ATACCCATACCTTCGCCCCCTATGTGGCGGCGATGAAGGCGGCGGACCTGTCGGGGGTGACCCGCCGGTCCCAGGCGGACGGCATGCTGGCCGACGGCGTGCCCAACCCGATCCTGCGCGCCTTCCTGATGCAGAACCTGGAACAGGCGGAAACGGGGATGCGTTGGCGCGTGAACCTGGACGCCATCGCCGCCTGCATGGGCGATCTGATCGGCTTCCCCGATGATCTGGGGAATGCGCGCTATGGCGGCCCCACCCTGTTCATCGGCGGGGCGACATCCGACTACATCACCGCCGCTTACGAGGGGGAGATCCACCGCCGCTTCACCGACGCGGCGGTGGAGATGATCCCCGGGGCGGGCCACTGGGTGCATGCCGAAAAGCCGGACCCGTTCAGGGCCCTGGTCGACCGGCTGCTGTGATGCCACGGGCCGGGGATGCCGGCCAAAGAAGCAAGAACACCGGTGCGGCTGCGGATCGGTGCAACATGACGGGAGGGGGGTAGGACAGGTGGGCTCGGTCGGGCGCGTCAGGATCACCGATCTGCTGGAGCCGGTGCTGCTGTCCCGGGATGACGGCCCGGGGGACACGGCCGACCTGGCCCGTGCCGTCACCCTGGTGGCGGAAGCGATGGCCGTGCTGGGCATCACCCTGCGCGACGCCGCCGGCCACCCCCTGCCCGGGGTGACCGACACCAAGGCCGTGCTGCACCTGCTGCGCCTGCACCGCCAGTGCCTGGCCGCCGAAGGCCGGCTGGAGGAGGCGATCTGCCTGCGTGACCTGTCCCGCCGGATCGAACGCATGGAGCTGCGCTGACCACCCCCCTGATCATGTCAGCCCTCGCTGCGCTCGCACTGACCTACGAGATGGCCGGAAACCGTAGCAACTGTGATCTCGGCCTTTGTCAGCTGTTTCGTGGCGTCCAATCCTTGTTGTTGTGGACCATGGCGTTGAGGGCGACGAGGAGGCGGCGCATGGTTGCGACGATGGCGAGTTTGTGGGGT
>JBJOKR010000248.1:0-5694 GCA_046045995.1 Pseudomonadota bacterium
GCCAAGCGTTCCGACCGGGTGCGGGCGACGATGCCGGACCGGGCGGCCCGGGTCAGCCGCGTCTCCCGGAACACCTTCTCCGCCAGCAGGTCGGTCACAAAGAGGATGCGGGGATCGCGGCGCCGCCCAGGGAGCGCCCCGGGCCCTGTTCCGAGCCCCGACCCTGGCCCCGATGCTGGCCCCAGCCCCGACACCGACCCCAGGGTCGGGCCCGGGCGCGGGCCCCCGGCAGGGGCGGCAGCAAGCGGCACCAGGCTGGGCAAGGCGGGGCCCGGCGGGTCGACCGCCGCGGCGGGGCCCGCGATGACGGAGGCTGGTTGCACCGTCTCCTCCGCCCCGGTGAACCAGACACCGCGGAAGACATGCCCGTCCTGATAGGGCGGAACGCGCAGCAGCCGGCCCAGTATCGTCTTCAACGGGGTGGCAAGACCGGCGAATTCCCCGGGGAAGCGGAACATGCCATCCGGATCGTTCGGCTTGTCCAGGCCGGCGGCGGCGTCGATGTAGTGGCGCTGAAGGGAGGCGCCGATCTCCGCCATCGCGCCGTCGATCTCCGCCGGGTCGAAGGGCTGGTCCCCCACCTGGGGGCGCGACCAGCCCAGCATGGTGCCGGGCCCCCCTTCCGCCGTGTACTGCCAGAAATCGGCGAAGCCGCGCAGCCGGTCGCAGCCCGTGACGACCACATAGACCGGCAGGCGCAGACCGGTGCAGCGCATCAGATCGGCCAGCCGCTCCTGCAGCAGGTCCCCCTTCACCGCGAGGCTTTCCCCCGGCAGCGCGCCCGGGCCGATGAAATCGGCGCAAGCCAGGGTGACGATGACACCGTCCAGCCCGCGCTGGGGCCGGTGCACCTGGAAGCGGCGCATCAGCCCGCGCCAGCGGTCCTGGTCGCCCGACCCGCCATCGGCGCGCAAGACCAGATCGCCGGCCGCATCGATCACCACACCGCCTTCGAAGCAGTGCAGCGTCGCATCGGCGCCGACCGGCGTATCCTCCTCCGGCAGAAGACGGGGGATGCGGGCGGATCGGATGAAGGCCGTCTTGCCGGACCCCGCCTCCCCCATCAGCAGATACCAGGGCAGCGCATAGGGCGAGCGCATGCCCGACCGCTCGGCCAGGCGCCACAGGGTTTGACGGAAGGCGATGAAGGTGGGGACCGTGCCGCCGATGGGTGCATCCCCGGCGCCCCCGCCCGCAACGGCGGCATCGGCGCGCGCGGCACCCCGGGCCGCTGCCGCCCCCGGCCCGGCCTTTGCCCCCGACCGACCGCCCCGGGCCAGCAGCCAGAGGACCAGCGCCAGCAGCCCGAGCGCCAGCAGCCCCAGGACCAGGGCGATCAGCATGCCGTGATCGGCCAACAGCCCGTCCAGGGTCATTCGCCAGCCCCCCGCCCGGGCCGGGAGGCATCCGCTCCACCACCGGTTCTCGCCCCGCCACCGGGAGCCCCGGCCGCAGGAGCCGGTTGGGTCGCTTCGGCGGCCGTTTCGATCGCCGTGGTCAGGTCACGGATGCGTTCGGTGCGCGTATACCAGATGCCGTGGGCGACCATGGCGAACAGACCGACGACAATGCCCATGCCCATCACCCAGGGCCGCAGATGGGGCAAGCGCACCACCCGCCCCTCCGCCACGGTGGCGGCATAGGCATCGGGGCAGAGATGGGGGCGCACGCCATCGGTCTTCAGCCGCTGCGCCAGGGCCGTACGGTAGCGCCGCAGGTGCGGTTCATCCTGCGGACGGTAGTACCGGCCCCGGAAGCCCAAGGACAACACGGCGAGATAGATCGACAGCAGATCGGGATCCACGGCGGCCCGGTCGGCCAGCAGGGAATCCAGGCGCTGGAACACCCGCTCGCCCGCGACCCGGGTGCCGAACAGGGACATTTCCAGCAGATTGTCCAGCCAGTGGTCCTTGCCCCCCCAATTGTCCCCGTGAAGCAGGGTTTCATCCGCCAGGGCCACCATCAGGTACTGGGCCTCCCGGTACAGTTCCCCGCCATAGCGCCCGCCGAAGCGAAGCGCCGTGGCCGCCTGACCATCCAGCAGCCGATGCAGTCGGCGGTTGATGCGCACCGCCACCTCCGCCGGGTTGGGCAGGGGCTGGCCCTGTTCGGCCATCCGGTCGCCCATGGACAGCGCCTCACGGATGCCCATCAGTTCCCCGTGGAACTCCCGGAACTGCTCCAGCAGGGAGACGGCGCCGCGCGCCGGCGGCTCCTCTGGCTCGAAGCGGGGGAGCGGGAACAGGGTCATGCGGCACCCGCCCCCATGGGTGTGAACAGCAGGATATCGGCCGGCCGCTGCGTTCCCGCCCGGTCCAGCGGATTGACGATCAGCAGGGTTTCCCCGGCCACAACGAAATCATCGGGGGCGATCCGGTACAGCACCACATCGCGGCCGCCGGCGAAGGTTCCCGCCTCCGCCTCCGTCAGGGCGACACGACCGGCCCCCCGCAGGCGGTAGGACACCAGTTCCTCCAGCCGGGGGGCGACGGTGATCATCGCCGCCTCCATCCAGCGGACGGCATCCTCCGCCTTCTGCCCGGGCTTCAGGCGCAGGCCGACGATCAGGTCCTTGCCCGCCCGCTCCGGCTCCAGCCGGTGCTGGAAGCCGTTGGGTGCGGCCTGGAACGACAGGGCGGAGAAGGCCTGGGCCACCAGGTCCACCGTTTCCCCGATCCGGGCCAGCAAGGCGCCGATGCAACCGCGCGGGTCCAGGTGGTCATATGGATCGGTCAACGGCGGGATCATGGCCGGGCGCAGGGTCGCCGTTTGCCCGGTCACCGCCTGCAGGGCCATATACAGGTCGAAGGGATGCACGGTCGGAAGGCGCAGCAGCGTCTCCAGCCCCGGCAAGCCCGCGGACAGGCACCAAACGGTGTGCCGCGCCTCCCCCCGGTCGATGTCGCGGCTGCGGCTTTCGGCGACATAGACCGCCTTTTCCCGCAGCTTCTGCACCAGGGACCGGCAGTCCCGGGCAAGGGCGCTGTCGGGCCCCAGGGTCGCGGTCGGCGGTTCATAGGGTGTGAGCTGGATGCCGTGGTTCTTGAACTCCACCTCCGCCAAAGGCAGCGTGACGGACCGGGGCGGCAGGTCATCCGCCAGCCGCAGGCGCAGGGCGGGGCGCAGGCGCGGCACCGGCTCCGCATCCTGGCCCGTATTCTCATCCACCACTTCCGCCCCCGGATGGGTGCGCCAGCGGGCCAGATCGTCATCGGCACGCGCCGATCCCGGCCGCCATGCCGGCACCACCAGGTGGATGCGCATGGGCGCCAGCAGCTTGTCCTTGACGGCCACCAGATCCAGGTCCGGCAGCGCCCCGCTGCCCTCATCCCAGACCAGAAGCCCGTCCGGCATCACCGCTTCCAGGGCCAGAATCCGGAACCGGCCGGCGGCCAGGGCGCCGCGGTCGATCTCCATCCGGCTGACCCCGTAATGGAAGGGCGCCACCCGGGACAGGTGGTGGAACAACAGGCCATCCTGGCGCAGCCAGGCCTGCTGGAAATGCTGGGGATGCAGCAGCATCCCTTCCGACCACAGGATCGGATCGGGCACGGGCGGGACAGACTTGGGGGACTCCGCGCTCACGCCTCAATTCTCCGCTGAGTCGATGGTGAAGAAGGTCGGGCCCAGGCGGATTGTCGGGCTTTCCAGCCGATCGATCCGGGCCCGGTGCGTGCCTGGCCCCTGGTACCGGGCGAAGACGAAGGCGGCCACCGCCTCCTCCTCCTCATCGGTCACCGCATGGGTGGCGGAATGCAGGGGCGCAACCTCATAGGTCGACACGCGGAAGCCGGCCGGATGGGCGCGGACGATGTCATTCGGATCGTTGGCATCGCGGAACCAATCCGCAGCCGACAGGGTTGACACCGTCTGCATGGCATCGGCGTCCAGCGCGAAGACCAGCGCCACCTTCACTGGGGAATCGGCATTGGCCCCCGCGGCGGCGGCAATGCGCACCGTCTCCGTGTCGATGGTCGGCAGGTCATGGCCACAGGCGGACAGCAGCAGCAGGGCTGATGCCGCCACCCCCACACCCAGGATCGACCGCCGGCGTTCCGCGTCTTTCCGTTCCACAAGGCCTCCCTGTCCCTGCGGCGGACCGGGTGACCCCGGCCAGTATTTGCCGAACAGACCGCGCAATATCGGCGCGAGCAGGGGGATCGTAACCCGAGTGAGTTAAAATATTCCAGACTTTTGAGGCAGTTCGTCAAAATCCGACGGCCCCCAAAATGTCACATTAGTGACGTCTGGTTGATGCCTTGTGGCAGGCGGGCTATTCCGAATCGCCGGACCGGCCCCACGGATACAATCCCTTGATGGCTTCCAGGATCCGCTGCCCCCAGGTTTTGGTTTCCGCCTCGATCGCGGTCAGCAACCGGAGTTCCAGGGCCGCCATGGCGGCGGCCTGGTCCTGCTGGCCGCGGGCCAGGACATCAAGCCGTTTCGTCAGCGAATCGGTGTCGGGTACGGCTGATACCGCTGCCGCCTTCACAGGAACCGGCAGGGATGAGGGGCCAGGACCGGGGCTTGTGCGGGGAACGGGAAGGGACGCCGCCATCTCCGCGCTGCCCATCCCGTCATCCTCAATAGGAAAGGTGGTCCGCGCCGGCGGGATTTCCATCCAATACTGCACACGGATATAGGATACGCTCAACGCTCCCGCAATCCGGCGGTAACTCCAGCCCTGTTTGCGGAGTCGCAGGGCCAGTTCATGCTTACGGTCCACCGTGGCATGCTTGTCCACGGCCGGACCCTTCGCCTCCGGCATGCCCGCGACAATAATGATGGAACCGCTGCTCCGTTCGTCCATCCCGTGGATTCCCGCTGATCCTTGCCAGAACGGTACGATGGCGACTCTATCAGTGTTCCGCTTCCGGAGCGAGGAGACACATCGCCCGACCGCCTATCGGCGCAGGCGGCTGGCCGCCAGGATGGTGCCCGGGTCCAGGACCATGCGCCCGCCGCCGGGGTTGAACAGGGTGGCAAGCGGCCCGGCGGCCCGGTCCGTCCGTCCCCCGCCCTGGACATCGGTCAGGACCATGAACCGTTCCACCAGCTTGCCCACCTCCCCCCGGTCCTGGAGCTTGGCGATATCGAACCGGTCGCGCAAGGCGGCGACCTGGCGGTCGATATCCGTCCGCGCCGTCGCCTCCGGCAGGTTGAGGGCGGTGCGGGCGACCCGGGCCAGGGCGGGGTCGGCCAGGACCTGGTACCAGTTCTGGACGCCCGCGGCCTTGCGCTCGAAATAGAGGCCGAGGCGCAGGGCTTCATTGGAGCGGCCGGCCTGTTCCTCGAACCGCTGGGTCATGTAGCGGTCCACCACCTGCTGGACGAAGGCGGGGATATCCGGCTTCGCCCCGCCGAAGCGGCGGAAGTTGAAGGCGCTTGCCATCTCCTTGTACCGCCCGTCGGACAGGCGGTTGGCAAAGGACCGGGGATCGTTCAGATCGCTGTCCAGCACCTTGCGCAGCAACGCCTTGGCATAGGCCTGGTCCTCCATTCCGAAGGCGGTGGCGGCGAACCGCAGCAGCCGGTCATCGGCCACCAGATCCTCCGCCCCCTCCACCGTGCCGATGCGGGCCCGGAAATAGGCGACATCCCGCTGCACCGGGGGCTGGTCGGCCAGCAGGCGCATCTGGGTATCCGCCGTCCGCTTCAGCAGGCGCCATTGGGCGAGCGAGGTGCCGGCCCCCC